>JBDGTR010000037.1:0-25398 GCA_042216635.1 Haloplanus sp.
TACGTTCGTGACGAATTTAGCGAAATCTTTAAATACTTTTCGCACTTACAGTGGGTAAGGAACGGTACCGGTGCGACGGCGGCCCTCCCGCACCGCGTACGAACCGCCGCCGAATTTGACATCCATCATGACAGAGACACGTACGTGGACGGCCACAACGGACGTCCAGACGAGAGGCGAGACAGAGACAGAGACAGAGACCGAATCCGAACACGTCTGCCCCGAGTGTGGCGGGTCGCTCGTCACCGACGCCGAACACGGCGAGACGGCCTGTAGCGAGTGTGGACTGGTCGTGGAGACCGACGAAATCGACCACGGTCCCGAGTGGCGCGCCTTCGACGCCGCCGAACGGGATTCGAAGGCCCGCGTCGGGTCGCCGACGACGCAGATGATGCACGACAAGGGTCTCTCGACCACCATCGACTGGCAGAACAAGGACGCCTACGGCAAGACGCTCTCGTCGACCCAGCGCCAGAAGATGCAGCGCCTGCGCACGTGGAACCGCCGTTTCCAGACGCGCAACCACCAGGAGCGCAACCTCCGGCAGGCGCTCGGCGAAATCGACCGCATGTCGAGTGCGCTCGGCCTGCCCGAGAACGTCCGCGAGACGGCGAGCGTCATCTACCGCCGGGCGCTCGAAGACGACCTCCTGCCGGGGCGCTCCATCGAGGGCGTGGCGACGAGTGCGCTCTACGCCGCCGCCCGCCAACTCGGCGTCCCGCGGACCATCGACGAGATGGCGCGGGTCAGCCGCGTCGACGAGGAGGAGTTCAAGCGGACCTACCGGTACATCGTCCGCGAACTCAACCTCGAAGTCGCGCCCGCAGACCCCGAACAGTACGTCACCCGGTTCGCCTCCGAACTGGGCATCTCCGACGAGGCCGAACGCCTCGCCCGCGAGATACTGGCCGCCGGGAAGGAACAGGGCGTCCACAGCGGGAAGAACCCCGTCGGCCTCGCGGCCGCCGCCGTCTACGCCGCACCTCTGCTCACCAACGAGCAGGTCACCCAGAAGCAGGTGAGCGACGTGGCCGACATCAGCGAGGTCACCATCCGCAACCGCTATCAGGAACTGCTCGAAGCCTACGAGGCCGAACAGGCCGCCGCCTGAGCGGCCTCACCCGCCGGCGACGTGACGGCAGACGCGAGCGGACGAAACCCGTCGCCGAACCCGCCACCAACGGAATCCTTTTACTCGGCACCGCCCTACCCGGACGCAACTATGGGTATGGGCTCGGACATGTACCGACAGCAGATTCTCGACCACTACAAGAATCCCCGGAACTACGGCGAGATGGACGACCCCACCTTCTCGCACGTCGGGGAGAACCCCTCCTGTGGCGACACCATCCGGGTGGACGTCCGCCTCGCCGACGACGGCGAGACCATCGACTACGTGAGTTTCTCCGGCGACGGCTGTGCCATCAGTCAGGCCAGCGCCAGCATGCTCACCGAGGAGTTACGCGGCATGACCCTCGACGAACTGGACGAGATGGACACCGACGACGTGGTCGACCTCCTCGGCGTCGACATCAGTCCGATGCGCATCAAGTGTGCCGTCCTCGCCGAGAAGGTGGCACAGGACGGCGCGAAGATTCACGAGGGCGACCTCGACGTCGACCGGACGACGACCGAGGACTGAACGCCTACTCGGAGACGAGGCCCTCGTCCTGGACGCGCATGACCGCCTCGCCGTCGGCGAGGTTGGGCGCGTCGACCAGTCGGACGATGCGCTTGTCGCCTTTGGACTTTCTGAGGTAGATGCGGAAGGTGGAGGTGTGGCCGAGGATGTTGCCGCCGATGGGCTGGGTCGGGTCGCCGAAGTAGGAGTCGGGGTTCGAGGCGACCTGATTGGTCACGAGGACGGCCGTGTTGTAGAGGTCGCCGATGCGCATCAGGTCGTGGAGGTGTTTGTTGAGTTTCTGCTGGCGTTCGGCGAGTTCGCCCCGACCGACGTACTCGGCGCGGAAGTGGGCGGTGAGCGAGTCGACCGAGAGCAGGCGGACCGGCCACTCGCTCTCTTCGTGTTCGCTGGCGAGTTCCTTGGCCTTCTCGGCGAGCAGTATCTGGTGGTTCGAGTTGAACGCCTTGGCGACGTGAATCTTGTCGAGAACGTCGTTGACGAGTGCCTCCATCGCCTCCTCGTCGCCGGGGGACCCCTCGATGTCTCGGTCGTCCATGGTCGCCTGCAACACCTCGTCGGAGAGACCACGGACCATGTCGTCGATTCGCTCCGGCCGGAAGGTGTCCTCGCTGTCGACGAAGATGGCGCTCCCACGGAGACCGCCGTGTTCCGGCGGCAACTGGACGTTCACCGAAAGCTGGTGGGTGACCTGCGACTTGCCGGCGCCGAACTCGCCGTACACCTCGGTGATGGACTGGGTCTCGACGCCGCCGCCTAAGAGTTCGTCCACCTCGGGGACGTTCCACGTGAGTTTGCCGATCTGCTCGCGGCGTTCGAGGACGGTCGCGCCCGTCTCGAACCCGCCGACGTCGGCGGCCTCGCGCGCCGCGCGGATGATGTCGCCCGCCGTCGACTCGCCGATGTCCGCCGTGTTCGACAGTTCGGCCGGACTGGCGACCGCGATGCTCTGATAGCTCTCGAAGCCCGCGTCGACCAGTTTGTCGGCCGTCGCCGGTCCCACGCCCGGGAGGTTTTCGAGGTCGTCTTCTGCCATGTGAGCGACCTTGTGCCGGCCCGTACATAAAGACTCGTTAACACCGTAGTGAAAGTGAAACCGAACGCCGACGAGGGGGGAGGCGTCGGCGACGGGCGGGGGTTCAGGTGGGAAGGCGCGGGAAAACGAGAAGGGAGGGGGACGGCGGCGCGGCGCCTACTCCCACGGGTGGCCGCCGGGGGCGTCGGACCAGAGCGGGTACCAGTACTGTTCGTCGTCCTCGACGTCGAGTTCGCCGTCGAGGACGGACTGGAGTTTGAACTCCAGTTCGTTGTCGCGTTCGGTGCCGCCGGTGGGCGCGAAAGGGTAGTAGCCGCCGCGACGGAACGAGTAAATCCAGTAGGCTCGGGCGTCGTCGCGGGGGCGCCGGAAGCCGAAGACGGCCGCGAGGAGGCGCGACCCGTAGCCGCGTTCGACGAAGGTGTCGGCCGCGAAGTGGACGCTCGTCACGAGGTCCTCGGGGTCGTCGTCGGCGAGGACGACCCAGTGGTAGCCGTGGTCGTCCTCGTGGCGACGGAAGGTGGTTCCCGTCTCCTCCTCGCCGGCCCGGAGGATGTCCTCCACCTCGTCGAGTGTCGCCCCGAAGTCGGTGCTGTCGACCGAGGAGAAACAGAGCGCCGCCTCCTCGGCGGGGACGAAATCGAGGTCCGCCTCCATCGTGAGGTAGGCGGTGGACATGCCGAAGAGGTCCTCGGGGTCGGCCTCGCGGGAGGCGTCGGACTCGGCGCGCAGGCCGAGCACCGAGCGGATGGAGTCGAGCAAACCCATCAGCGCGTTTCCATCTCGCGTTCGAGTTCGCGCAGGCGTTCGACCCGCTTTTCGGTCGGCGGGTGGGTGGAGAACACCCGCCCGATGAAGTCGCTCTTGAGGGGAATGACGAAGAAGGCGTTCATCTCGGATTGCTCGCGCATGTCCTCTTTGGGGACGTTGTCCATCCGCCCCGAAATCTTCAGGAGCGCGGAGGCGAGCGCCGAGGGTTTGCCCGTGATGGTCGCGCCGCCCCGGTCGGCGGCGTACTCGCGGTAGCGCGAGAGCGCGCGGATGAGCAGGAACGAAATCACCCAGACCACGAGCGAGACGAGGATGGCGACGATGACGCCGCCCCCGCCGCCCTGCCGGTCGCGGCCGCGCCCGCCGAAGAGCCACCCCCAGCGCACGACCATGAACGCGAGCGTCGAGAGGAACGAGGCGATGGTCATCACCATCACGTCGCGGTTTTTGACGTGGGCGAGTTCGTGGGCCAACACCCCTTCGAGTTCGTCGTCGTCGAGGGTGTTCAACAGGCCCGTGGTGACACAGACCGTCGAGTGTTTCTGCGAGCGCCCGGCCGCGAAGGCGTTCGGAACGCGCGTCTCGGCGACGGCCACGTCCGGTTTCGGGAGGTCGGCCTGCTGACAGAGGCGACTCACCGTGGCGTGGAGTCGGGGGTACTCGTCCTCCTCGACGCGGTGGGCGCCCATGCTGTAGAGGGCGAGGCGGTCGCTGAAGAAGAACTGGCCGAGGGAGAACAGCCCCATCACGAGGACGATGCCGAACAGGCCCATGTACCGCGAGAGGATGGCGATGAAGACGATGTAGAGGACGAACAGCAGGAACATCGTCAGCACCATCCGGCCGCGGAGTCCCCAGTCCGGTTTCCACTCCATGGTCGGCCCTATTCGTCGCGCGGCATAAACCCTGTCGGCACTAGTCGGACGTATCGAAGGGCGTGGCGTTTGGGACGACGAGTAGTGAGTGCCGAAGACTCCGGGTCCACCTCGACGTCGAAGCCAGACACTGGAGGACCGAGACCCGATACGACGCCAGCACACGCAACGAATCGCCGGCGGTTCGCGGAACTTAACCCCGCTGGCCAACTTTCAGCTGATAATGAGCGAGTCCCGCGAGTTCTGTCCGCGCTGTGGCGACCCGGTGCCGGCCCGCGAGGAGCCGTTGCCCGGCGAGCCACGCGACCGGGACCGACTGCTGTGTGACGCCTGTTACTTCGAGGATTTCGACCTCGTGGACGCCCCGGAGCGCATCGAGGTGCTGGTCTGTTCGGAGTGTGGCGCCGTCCGCCGTGGCAACCGCTGGGTGGACGTGGGCGCCCGGGACTACACCGACGTCGCCGTCGACGAGGTGAGCGAGGCGCTCGGCGTCCACGTCGACGCACGAAACGTCTCGTGGGCGGTCGACCCCGAACAGGTCGACGAGAACACCATCCGCATGCACTGTCGGTTCACCGGCGTCGTCCGCGAGACGCCACTGGAGGAGTCGGTCGTCGTCCCGGTGAAGATATCGCGGGGGTCGTGTGACCGGTGCGGGCGCATCGCCGGCGGCTACTACTCGTCGGTCGTGCAGGTGCGGGCGACCGACCGCACGCCGACGCCGGCGGAGGTGCGCCGCGCGACGGACATCGCGGAGTCGTACGTCGCCGACCGCGAGGCCGACGGCGACCGCGAGGCGTTCGTCACCGAAATCGACGAGGTGGCCGACGGCGTGGACGTGAAACTCTCGACCAACGGCGTCGGCGAGACGGTCGCCAGGCAGGTCGTCCGCGAGTTGGGCGGCCACGTCGAGTCGTTTCCCACCCTCGTCACCGAGGACGGCGACGGCAACGAGGTGTACCGCGTCACCTTCCGCGTGCGCCTGCCGAAGTTCACGCCGGGCGACGTGGTGAGCCTCGACGACGGCGACGGGCCGGTCCTGGTGCGAAGCGTCAGCGGCAACCTGAAGGGGACGCGTCTGGCCACCGGCGCCGACTACGAGGCCGAATTCGAGGAGGGCGAGACGCCCGAGGGTCGTCGCCTCGCCACCCGCGACGACGCCGTCGAGACGACGGTGGTGACCGTCGAGGACGACCACGCCGTGCAGGTACTCGACCCCGAAACCTACGAGGCCAAGACCATCCCTCGACCCGACTACTTCGACGCCGACGCCGAGACGGTGCCCGTCGTGAAGACGCGCGCCGGCTTACACGTCGTGCCCGAGGAGAACGGGGAGTAGGTCACTCGCCCCACACGTCCGAGAGGGGGTGGTCGTCGCGGGCGTCGCCGTCGGCGTCGGACGACGCCGTGGCGTTCGACCGAGCGGAGGAACGCGACCCGGAGCGCCCGGTCGACCGGGACGACGAGGAAACGGAGGAACCGGAGGAACCGGAAGCAGAGGAACGCGTCCGCGACCCAGACCGCGACGGCGAGGCGTCGACGCCCGCGAGGGCGGCACCGGGGTCGAACTCGGGGAGCGAGGGGGTCGAACAGGCGTCGACCTGTTCTGCGAACCAGTCGGGCATGTCGCCGCGGGTGCGCTCGAAGAGGTCGAGCAGACTGGAATCGGCGAGGTAGGTGGCGCCGTGGTCCTCGGGCGAGCGAACCACGCGGCCGCAGGCCTGCATCACGGTGCGCAGGGCGGCGCGGTGGTACCACGCCCACTGGCCCTCCTCCAGACGGCGGGCCACCCGCGAGTCGTTCGTGTTGAGATACGGCGCCTTACAGACCACCTGCCAGCGCGCGAGGTCGCCGTGGAGGTCGAGTGCCTCCTCCATTTTCACCGAGAGGAAGAGTTCGGGGTCGTCGGTGGCCTTCCACGCCTCCAGGGCCCGGTCGCGGTCCTCGCGGTCGTGGGTGCGGATTCGCGGGCCGACGCCGAAGGCGTCGAGGCGGTCGGCGAGGCGTTCCTGAATCGCGTAGGAGTGGGCGTGGACGAGTCCCTTCTCGTCGGGGTGGCGGGCCATCAGACGGACCACGAGACGGGCCACCTCCGGGAGCGTCTCGTCGCGGTGGTCGTAGGTCATCTTCCCCCGCGTCACGTCGTAGAGCGGGCGGTGAGAGAGGGGGAAGGTGTGGGGAACGTCCACGAGGGCGACGGTGGCGGGGTCGAGACCGACGCCGCGACAGAAGGCGTCCTTGTCGAGAATGGTCGCCGAGAGGAGGGCGAACTTCTGGCCCCGGTCCCAGACGGTGTGTTTGAGGTAGCGCGCGGGGTCGAGAGGTTTGATGGTGACGGGCGTGCCCGCGCCGTCGGGTTGGTCGACCACCCACGTCGTCGGACTGGTGGAATCGCGGTAATCCGAGACGAACCACTGGAGGTCCGAGCGGAGTTCGCCCAGTCGGTCCCGGCGGGCGGTCTCCTCGGGCGAGAGGTCGGGTTGTGCCCGCAGGTCCTCGACGGCGCGCTGACAGACGCCGGCGAGCGTCTCGGCGAAGCGGGCGGTCCGGTCGAGAGGGTCGTCGGCGTCGGTCACGTCGGGGACGCGCACGTCGTCCCAGACGGGGACGGTCCGGGGGCGGAGGTCGATGGTGGCGTACATCTCCGCCCACTCGGCGAGACCGTGGGCCTCGTCGACGACCACCACGTCGCGCGCCCGGAACACCTCGGAGCCGGCGGTCTGCATGAAGTACGCGAGCGTCATCGCCGCGATGGCGCGACTGGAGGCGATGGCGCGGTCGGAGTAGTAGGGACAGCGGTGTTTGACCGAGCAGTCGTAGCCCGACTGGCGGGCACAGGGCGCGCGGTCGACCGGCGTCGTCGTCTCGTCCGGGAGGATGCAGGTGTAGTTGGACTTCCCCCGGATGACGTTGAGGTCCGAGAGCAGGTCGTCTTCGGCCACGTCGTCCAGTTGGGACACCTGCGGGGTGGTGTAGTAGGCGCCGGTGGGTTCGGCGGGGTCGGCCTCGTCGGCGGTGCGGGCGGCGCCGGCGACGGCGCGCGCGAGGAGGGACTTCCCGCTCCCGGTCGGCGCGCGAACCAACACCACGTCGTTGCCGGCGGCAAAGGCGTCGCGTACGTCTTCGAGGGCCGCTCGCTGGGCGCCGCGAAAGCTCGGCGCGGGAAACGACGGGAGGATGCGGTCGGGGTCCACGGATACGCCTTCCGCGCGGCGGGCCTAAATCATTCGGAGCGACGCTCCTCGGAGAGCGCCGCCACGTCGTCGGCGGTCACCTCGCGGTCGTCGGGCAGGCGCTCGATGCACTCGAAACAGAGAAAGTGCTCGGTGCCGTCCGCGAGTTCGAGCGTCAGGCCGCCGGTCGTGGACGAATCGAACGTCCAGAAGTCGCCGATGCCGCCCCCGACGGGAACGTCGCGGCCACAGCCGTCACACGCGTCCGAACTCATGGGCGAGTGGAGGGACCGGAGGGGTGAACTACCCTGCCCTACCGCGCTCGGGGCTACTCGCCCCTCGCTTGTTGAGGACAGGGCTTCCTGTTTCTGTGTCGGAATTTATACCCGAAGGCACAGGGATTCCAGACTCCGCAGGCGACTTCCCTTTACGGGTGGTTCGGAGTGTCCCACTCCTACCAGATGGACACTCGGCGACAACCGACGGTGCGCGCTTCTTGTCGCGCTTGAACACCGTCGGAGACGTGGTGAGCATCGTACTACCGCGTTCGACCGTGTGGGTAGTAAACATATCGATAGACGTGCAAACAAACTGTGCGGCGCTGTATCCCCTCCCTACGCCCTCACTCCGTTCGGGCGTTGAGGAAGGGGGCTTAGCGCCTCAATTCAGCTAAAGTCCCCCGGTCAGGCCTCGCAGGAACTGGCGGCGAAGCCGAGCGAGAAGCGCGCCGAATCGGACTGGACGACGTTGGGCGCGTCGGTCGGGAGCGACCACCGCAGGCGGAGGACGTGCCGTCCGGGGTCGACGCAGGACTCGGCCACCGGCGCCCACTCCGAGACGGCGTCGAGACCGGCGAGCGGACCGTCATAGAGCACGCGGTCGCTCGCCCCGACGGCGCCGTCGTCGTCGACGTCGTACCACAGGCGGACGTGGACGTACTCCTGTAGTTCGCCCGTCTCGTCGTCGTCGCCGGCCTTCGCTTCGGGTTCGGTCGTCCCCCTCTCTTCGAACTCGCTGGCGTCACCGCGTACCCAGAGGTGGTCCGGAGCGCCCGACAGCGAGAGCGACGCGGTGACGACGCCGCCGTCGCCCGGTGCGAGGTCGGAGAGCGTGACCGGCGGCATGGACGACGCCGAGAGTCGGGGTGACGACGGGACCGTCTCGGTGGGCGTCGTCGCACCGCCGCCACCGACCCCACCGCCGCTGCCTCCGCCCCCACCGCCACCGGCCGGCGCGGTCGACCGAGGGGTAGCGTCGTCGTCGCCGTCGGGCGTCACGGTCGACTGCGGCGTGGGCGTCGGCGTCGAGTCCCCGAGAGTCCCGTCGCCCGACGACCCGGTCGGCGTGGGAGTCGGCGTCGAGGCGGCGGCCCCGGTGGGCGTGGGCGTCGGCGTCGGGGTGGGCGTCGGAGACTCGTCGGGCGTCACCGAGTAATCGACCGAGAGGTCGAACGACCCGGGGTCGTCGCCACCGTCGTCGCCGCCGCCACCGCCACTGCCGCCGAACAGTTCGCGTTGACCGAACCCGGCGCCGAGGAGGGTGAGGAGCAACGCCCCCAACAGGGTCAGGAGGCGTCGCCGGGAGCGGGAATCGTCGTCTCGGGGCATAGAGCGCGCCGGTGGCGTCGAACCACCGCGTCGGCCTCGACGGCGACGACCGTCACACCGAGGGCGCTGACGGCCACCCTTGGAGTTCCGGGGGGATAGGTAAGCGGCCACTAGCCGTCGGTGCGGGGAGCGTCAGGGTAGGTCTGAACCGTCGTCACGGAGGATAAGGAGTCGTTAGCGCGCCGCTGGCTCCGCCAACCCTATCGGTGTGTGAGACGTAGCCACGGTATGGACGTACACTGCGAGGGGTGTGCCGGTTGCTGTATCGACTGGCGGCCCGTCGCGCCGGCGACGCTCGACCACGAGCGACGCGGGCGGCGTCGTCCGCTGGACGACGCCTACAACCTCGTCCCACTGTTCGGCGAGGAGGTCCGGGACTTCCTCGACGCGGGGTTGGGCGACGCCCTGACCGTCCGTCTCTGGCACGCGGCCGACGAGGGCGAGGCGGTCACCGTCGACGGCGTCGACGTGGCGAGCGTCGACGGCCGCCCCGTCTTCTTCGTCGGCCTGCGGAAGGTGCCGAAACCGGTCGCCCCCTTCGGTCTCGACCGGCGGTGGCTAGACGCCTGCGTCTTCCTCGACCCGGCGACGCTCCGGTGTCGCATCCACGGAAGCGAGCGCTACCCCGAGGCGTGCGCGGAGTATCCGGGCCGGAACCTCGAACTCGGCCGGGAGACGGAGTGCGAACGCGTCGAAGCCGCTTTCGGCGGGACGCGACTCCGTGACGATTCCGTCCCCGAGGGGCTTCGGCCACCGCTGTTCGGGCCGCAGGCCCTCGGGTCGCGCCTGTTTCTCTACCCCGACCCCGAAGAACTGACGGGCCGGGTCGCGCGGGCGGCCGACCGGTCGCTGACGACCGCCGACCGCGCCGAGTTCGTCGCCGTCGCCGCCGCGTCGAGTCCGGGGACGGCGGCGGTCAACGAGGAGCGCCGGCGGGAGGCCAGAGCGCAGGTGCTCGACGCGTCGTCGTGGGTGAGCGACGTGGCCAAGGCGTGGACCGCGCGGGCGGGCGAGGTGGGCGACGCGGCCGACGACGCCGGAGAGGTAGAGACGGCACGCGGCGCGCCGGCGACGGAGTCGTGGTAGCCGTCGCTACGGAGGCGTGCGGGTCGAAGGAACCGAACGCGTCACTCGCCTTTGAGCTGTTTGAACTGACTCAGGAGGTCCTCGGCGGAGTCGCCCGAGTCGTACGAGAGGGTTCCGCGGAACTGCGACCGGTCGTCGTCGAACTGCGCGTCGACCGTTCCGGTTTTCTGCGCACGGCGCTCGTGCTCTTCCTCGTCATAGGCACCCATTGACATGGTATACGCTCACTTGGCATTGTCGAGATATATATGTAACGGATGCTCAGCCGGCGCGGTGCGTCGCGGAAGGCGTAAACCCCCGGGACGCGTAGGGTCGCCGTGGCACGACCCCTCAGGTTCCGATACGTTCCCGGCCGATGGACCGAGGGGCGGGTGCGCGCCGAGGTGTTCGAACCGCTCGACGCCAACCTCGGCGCGACGAATCGAACCCCGTGGTTCAAACCGCCGGACGGCTACGACGCCCGGCGGTTCGACGTCGACAACGGCGACACCGCCCTCTTCTGTTGGACAGACGACGAGGCCTACTGGCTCGGCAACACGGAGACGCCGTCGAGTCTGTGGCGGACGGACAAGTACGGCTTCGCGGAGGTGCCGACGCCCGTCGCCGAGTGGGCCGAGCGCGAACTGCTGGCGGAACTCCACGAGCAGTCGCCGTGGCTGAAGCCGTATCCACGCCTCTCGTGGTTCTTCCTCCCCGTCTTCCTCTCGAAGGACGGCCGGTGGACCACCCGCGAGTTCTTCGACGACCACGCGGCGGGCTTCCCGGACGCCGACCGCGACGACGCCCTGGAGTTCTACGAGGCGTTTCTCGCCACGGGCGTCCTCGACGACGACCGGGAGGTGATGGCGGGGAAACTCGGCACCTCCGAGCGTCTCGACCTGACGCGGATGGCGGCGACGATGGGCGAGTTCCACGCCGCGAAACTGCTGGTGGACGCGGGCTACGACGTGGTGCCGGAGATAGAGGTGACGACCGGTCACTCCATCGACTTCCAGGCCCAAACGGACGGCGGGAGCGAGCAACCGCTGGTGGAGGTGACGCGACCGCTCCCGACGAATCGCCGGAGCGCGAACACCGCCGTCGCCGCCGTCCGCGACACGGCCAAGACGAAGACGAACGGCCAACTCGCCGCCCACGGGGGCGGGGTGGTGTTGTTCGTCGACTGTTCGTCCTTCCCCGACGACGAGTGGTTCGCCGTCCGCGACGAACGCCCCGACGTGGGCCACCGGCCGGCGGTGGTCTATCGGGTCCGTCCGAACGGGCGCGTGGAGGGCTACACGAAAGGGTCGGTGCCGCTAGAACTACCGCTCGATTAGAGGGACAGCTGGACCGGACCGGACTCGCCGAGCGCCGTCGGGTCGCGGTCGCTGTAGAAGCGTCGGCCGATGGCCTTGTGACCGACCGCACACCGCACGGCGGTGCGAACGTCCTCCGCCGTCTCGAACTCCTCGCTTTCGAGGCGGCCGAGAATCTCGCCCAGCGTCTCGGACCCCCGCTGGAGTTCCATCTCGTGGTCGCCGTGGGCGGCGATGATGTCGTCGGTTGTGGCGGGATACTCGAACGCGTCGATCAGTTCGCCGGTGCCGTTGAATCTCATCACTGCATCCCTCACGGTCGATAACTATAATGGTTTTCCATGTACGTCCTAAGAGACTTTAATCATCTTTAATTGTGAATCCGTCCCACGTCATCGAGACTCATCCGTCCTACGTCACCGTATCACAAGGGCTATCGGAGCGGACGCGCAGTCGGTCGTATGGACGTCGTCGCCGACCTGCACGTACACACGACGGTGTCGGACGGGCGGCTAGAACTCTCGACGCTCCCCGACGCGGCCCGGCGGGCGGGCGTCGAGACGGTCGTCGTGACCGACCACGACCGAATTCACCCGGGACTGGCGGCACCCGTGACCGTCCGCGACGGCGTGACCGTAATTCGCGGCGTCGAACTCCGGGTCGACGCCGGCGACCAGCGACTCGACCTCCTCGGGTACGGCGTTCGCCCGACGCCGTCGCTCCGGGCGGAACTCGACCGCATCCAGCGCGACCGGGTCGACCGCGCGCGTCGCATGGTCGACTGCGTGGAGACGCGACTCGGCGTCTCCCTCGACGTCGCACTCGAAGCCGGGGTGGGCCGCCCCCACGTCGCGCGGGCCGTCGCCGAGAGCGACGCCGACTACGACTTCGACGACGCCTTCGACCGCCTCATCGGCGACGACGGCCCGTGTTACGTCTCGCGCGCGGTGCCGTCCGCCGACCGGGGCATCGACCTGTTGTGCGAGGCGTCTGCGGTCGTCTCGCTCGCCCACCCGTTTCGGTATCCCGACCCGGACGCCGCGCTCGACCTCGCGGCGCGCCTCGACGCCGTCGAGCGGTATTACCCCTACGGCCGTCCCGTCGACGAGGCGCGCATCGACCGCGTCCTCGACGACGACGACCTGTTGGCGACGGGCGGAAGCGACGCCCACGACCTGAGCCTCGGCGTCGCGGGACTCGACCGCGAGGCGTACGACCGGTTCGCGTCGCGTCTGCCGGATGCGCAGGGTTAAACGGGGTCGGGCACCAAGGGTCGGTATGAAGTGCCACTACTGCGACCACGAGGCCACCTACGCCGTCGAGAAGGACGGTATCAAGGTCGGCCTCTGCGAGCGTCACTTCCGCGAGCGCATCGAGGAGCTCGCGGAGTCCGACGAACTCGCCGCCCTGCGGGAGAAAATCGACATCGACCGCACCGAGTAATCCGCCCTTCTGCCCTCCTTACAGGACCCGCCCGGACAACAGGTAAAGCGCCGCGAGGATGGACTCGAACGAGAGCGTGCCGAGCGCCGACAACAGGAGGAACCGTCGGTCGTCCATCCCCGCGAGACCGGCGGGGACCGTCAACATCCCCCGCGTGAACAGGAGCGTGTTGCTCACGGGGACCACCATCGGTCCCCAGCGCTCGAACCACCCCTGAAACCGGTCGAGGGTGTCGTCGCTCACGCGGACCCACCGCGACCGGAGGACGCGCTCGCGGCCCGCACGCTTGGCGACGGTGAACAGGACGAACTGGCCGACGGTGGCGCCCGCGACGGCGACGCCGACGACGACGACTGCGCGCCCGACCGACCCGCCGAGAAGCGCAAGCGCCCCCGGCACCACGAGTTCGCTCGGCACGACGTAGAGCAACATCGCCCCTTCGAGTACGAAGACGAAAAACAGCACCACGACGGCGTACCGCGAGGAGAGGAGCGCCCGGAGGGTGTCGGGGAACTGTGCGAGCTGGAGGGGCGTCACGTGCGAGCGTGCGTCGCCGACGGGCATAGCCCTTACGTCGCCGCCCGGAACGACGGCATTTTGAGCGCGCACGCTCAGGAAACGGGTATGAGCCTCACCGACCGACCCCGACGACTCCGGCGGGACGGCCTGCGGTCGCTCGTCAGCGAGACGCGCCTCGACGCGTCGGACCTCGTCGCACCCGTCTTCGTGGACGCGACGACGGACGAACGCGTCGCCATCGAGTCGATGCCCGGCCACGAACGAGTGCCCGTCGACGAAGCCGTCGCCCGCGTCGAGGAGGTACTGGCGACGGGCGTCGAGGCGGTCATGCTCTTCGGCGTCCCCGAATCGAAGGACGCCGAGGGGTCGCGCGCGTGGGCCGAGGACGGCGTCGTCCAGCGGGCGACGCGGGCCATCACCGCCGAGACGGACGCGACGGTCGTCACCGACGTCTGTCTCTGTGAGTACACCGACCACGGCCACTGCGGCGTCCTCGAATCGGGGGCACGGACGGACGCCACCCTGACCGTCGACAACGACGCGACGCTGGACCTCCTGACGCGGACGGCCGTCTCGCACGCCCGCGCGGGCGCCGACGTGGTGGCGCCCTCCAGCATGACCGACGGCATGGTCGGCGCCATCCGCGAGGGGTTGGACGGCGACGGCTTCGCGGACGTGCCCATCATGTCCTACGCCGCGAAGTACGAGAGCGCCTTCTACGGGCCGTTCCGCGACGCCGCCGACGGCGCGCCCGCCTTCGGCGACCGGCGCCACTACCAGATGGACCCCGCGAACGGGCGCGAGGCACTGCGGGAGGTCCGCCTCGACGTCAAGCAAGGCGCGGACCTGCTGATGGTCAAACCCGGTCTGCCCTACCTCGACGTGGTGAGCGCCGTCCGCCGGGAGTTCGACCTGCCGGTCGCCGCCTACAACGTCAGCGGCGAGTACGCGATGCTCCACGCCGCCGCCGAGAAGGGGTGGCTCGACCTCGAAGCGACGGCGCTGGAATCCTTGCTGGCGCTCAAACGCGCGGGCGCCGACGTCGTCGTCACCTACTTCGCCGAGGACCTCGCCGACGCGCTCTGAACGGGGACGAACGCCGACGAGTGCGCACACCCGAGTCGCCCGCTCCAGTGGCGAATTCGACACTACGTTCGCCCAGTTCTCCCCCGATATCTATCCGATTACTGCTAGCATTACGCCCTTATATTGTCCTTATCTGCTATTAAATCGGACGTACATCCACTCTCCCGCCCCCATACGGGCGTTTGTAAACACTAATCCTTATGTGATGCCATTGCTGTAGGATGTTCCGTAGATAGGAGAACGAACATGACGGAACTCATCAAAAACGCGGACGACTGTCCAAGAATTGGCCGTGTCGTGGTCGAGACCGTGGAGGAATCATGCTGACGCCGCTACAGGTCGACCCGGCGACGGTGGCGGCCGGCGTCAACAACGTCTGGGTGTTGACGGTCACCTTCCTCATCTTCTTCATGCACGCGGGCTTCGCCATGCTGGAGGCGGGGCAGGTACGCTCGAAGAACGTCGCCAACCAGTTGACCAAGAACATGCTGACGTGGAGCGTGGGCGTCCTCGTGTTCTTCCTCGTGGGCGCGGGCGTCTCGCACGTCGTCGGCGGGGCGGCCGACCCGTTCGGCTACGTCTCGGCCGGGTCGGACGGCTGGATTAGCTGGCTGTTCGGCGCGGTGTTCGCCATGACCGCCGCCACCATCGTCAGCGGTGCCGTCGCCGGACGCGCGAAACTCCGCGCGTACGTCACCTACACCGTCCTGCTCGCGGCAGTCATCTACCCCGTCGTCGTCGGCTTCACGTGGGCGGGCGGCTTCCTCAACGACATCGGTCCCGGCTTTCAGGACTTCGCCGGCGGCATGGTCGTCCACGGCATGGGCGGCATCGCCGGACTCACGGCCGCGTGGATAATCGGCCCGCGGATGGACCGCTACAACGACGACGGCTCGGTCAACATCATCCCCGGCCACTCGATGACATTCGCCGTCCTCGGAACGCTCGTCCTCTGTTTCGGCTGGTACGGCTTCAACGTCGGCACCGCCGCGACGGTGTTCGTCGTCGAGAACGGCCAACTCGCGCTCGGCGCCTTCCAGGACACCGTGGGTCGGGTCGCCCTGACGACCACCCTCGGCATGGCCGCCGGCGCAATCGGCGCGGGGACGGCCTCGCTCCTCAAGACCAGGAAAGTCGACACGCTCTACGTCGCAAACGGCATGCTCGCCGGACTGGTCGGCATCACGAGCAACACCAACGCCATCACGTGGGGCGGCGCACTCGTCGTCGGCGGCATCGCCGGCGCGCAACTGCCCGTCGTCTTCGACTTCGTGGAAAAGCGGCTGAAGATAGACGACGTGTGTGCGGTGTTCCCGGTCCACGGGAGCGCGGGCGTCCTCGGCGCGTTGCTCTTTCCGTTCTTCGCCCTGCCGGGCTACGGCGTGAGCTTCGTCGCCCAGCTCACGGGCGTCCTCGTCATCGCCGTCTGGACCGTCGCCGCGACGGCGCTGGTCTTCGGCGTCATCAAAGCGCTCGGACAGGCGCGGGTCAGCCCGCAACACGAACGCGAGGGTCTCGACGTCTCCGAACACGGCGTCAACACCTACCCCGAGTTCGGCGACCGCGGCGCTGACGTCGTCGCCGACGGCGGCCCGAGCGTCCTGACCGACGGCGGCGCGGCCGACAGCGGCATCAAGATGGTCGTCGCCATGATTCGCCCGGAGAAACTCGGCGCGGTCAAACAGGCCGTCGCCGAGGCGGGCGCCCCCTCGATTACCGTCACCAACGTCTCCGGTCGCGGCTCCCAGCCAGCCAAGAAGGGCCAGTGGCGAGGCGAGGAGTACACCGTCGACCTCCACCAGAAGGTGAAAATCGAATGCGTCGTCGCCGACGTACCCGCCTCGGACGTCGCCGACGCCATCCGCGAGGCCGCCAACACCGGCGAACCCGGCGACGGCAAAATCTTCGTCATGCCGGTCGAGAACGCCCTCCAGGTCCGCACCGGCAAGGAGGGTCCCGAGGCGGTGTAGGCGCCGGGTAACCGACGCGTCCACCGACACGCCAGCCACTCTCCCACTCAGTTCGGTTCTCGGTCGCCGTTTCGCCGAGGCAGTAACTTCTTTCCGGCCCACAGCCCACCCGGTAGACATGAACCACGACGCATCGCGGGCACTGTACGACCGGGCGCTGTCGGTGTTGCCCGGCGGGGTCAACTCCTCGGTTCGGGCGACGATGCCCTATCCGTTCTTCGTCGACCACGGCGACGGCGCACACGTCGTCGACGCCGACGGCAACCGCTACGTCGATTACGTGATGGGCTACGGGCCACTGCTCTACGGGCACGACCTGCCCGACCCCGTCCGGGCGGCGGTGCAGTCCCACGCCAGCGCCGGTCCGATGTACGGCGCGCCCACTGAGGTAGAGGTTGACCTCGCGGAGTTCGTCGTCCGGCACGTCCCCTCGGTGGAGATGCTTCGCTTCGTCAACTCCGGCACCGAGGCGACGGTGTCGGCGGTGCGCCTCGCGCGCGGCTACACCGACCGCGACAAAATCGTCGTGATGCAAGGGGGTTATCACGGCGCACAGGAGTCGACGCTGGTCGAGGGCGGCCCGGACGGCGCCCACCCCTCGACCGCCGGCATCCCCGACTCCTTCGCCGAACACACCATCCCCGTCCCGTTCAACGACGCCGAGACGGTTACGGAGGTGTTCACCGAACGCGGCGACGAAATCGCGGCGGTGCTCACCGAACCCATCCTCGGCAACAACGGCGTCGTGATGCCCGTCGACGGCTTCCACGAGACGCTCCGGGACCTCTGTGACGAACACGGCGCGCTCCTCGTCTTCGACGAGGTCATCACGGGCTTCCGGGTGGGCGGCCTGCACTGCGCACAGGGGAAGTTCGGCGTCACGCCCGACCTCACCACCTTCGGGAAGATACTCGGCGGGGGGTTCCCCGTCGGCGCCGTCGGCGGGAGGGCCGAAATCCTCGAACACCTCACGCCCGCCGGCGACGTCTTCCAGTCGGGCACCTTCTCGGGCCACCCGGTGACGATGGCCGCCGGGCTGGAATCCCTGCGCTACGCCGCCGAACACGACGTCTACGACCACGTGAACCGCCTCGGCGAGAAACTCAGGACGGGCATCCGCGACGTACTGGACGACCGGGCGCCCGAGTACACCGTCGTCGGCACAGACAGCATCTTCAAGACGGTGTTCACCCGGCGCGGTCCCGAGGAGACGGAGGGCCAGTGTGCGGGCGGGTGTCGTCAGCGCGAGGACTGCCCGCGCTACGAATACTGTCCCAAGACCGGCGCCGACGTGGCCGACGCCGAAACCGACCGCTGGGAGCGGGTGTTCTGGCAGGAGATGAAAGACCGGGGAGTCTTCCTCACCGCCAACCAGTTCGAGGCGCAGTTCGTCGGCTACGCCCACACCGAAGAGGACGTCGAGCGCACGCTGGAGGCGTATCGAGAAGCGCTGTAGGGAAAGAGCGGGCTTTTCACCCTCGGGCGCCCACCCCGGAGCATGAACACGCGCGGGACGATACGGCTGGCGACGCGCGGGTCGGACCTCGCCGTCCGACAGACGGCGAGCGTCCGGGACGCCCTCGCGGACCGTCGGCTGACGGTCGAAATCGAGGAGGTGTCGACCCGGGGGGACAGAGTCAGAGACGAACTCCTCCACCGCCTCGGGAAGACGGGGGCGTTCGTCCGCGCACTGGACGAACGCGTCCTCGACGGCGAGGCGGACGCGGCGGTCCACTCGATGAAGGACATGCCGACGGAGATGCCCACCGACCTCGTCGTCGCGGGCGTGCCCGAACGCGCCCCGGCGGGCGACGTGTTGGTGACGCCCGACGGCCGCGGCGTCGAGGAGTTGCCCGAGGGGGCCGTCGTCGGCACGTCCTCGCTCCGCCGGGGGGCGCAACTGCGCCGCTACCGCGACGACCTGCGGGTCGAACCCCTCCGGGGCAACGTCGATACGCGCGTCGAGAAACTGCTGGCGCCGAGTCTCCAGCGGGAACACGAGCGTCGGCTAACGGCCGCCGAGGAGGGAGAAGAGGCGGACGAAGACGACGAGAGCGAGGCGTTCGAGCGCACGCCCGAGGAGTGGTTCGACGACCTGACGGAACTCGAACGGCGGGCGCTCGGCCGCGAGGTGGAGACGGCGTACGACGCCGTCGTCCTCGCGGAGGCGGGCCTCCGACGGAGCGGCCTGCTCTCGTCCGTCCCGACCGACCGCCTGCCGACGGCGTCGTTCGTGCCCGCGCCGGGACAGGGCGCCATCGCGGTGACGACGCGGGGCGACAGCGAGACGGCGGACCTGGTTCGCTCGCGGGTGGACGACCCCCGGACGCGCGTCGAGACGACCGTCGAGCGGACGGTCCTGGCCGAACTCGGTGGGGGGTGTATCGCGCCCGTCGGCGTCTACGCCGTCGTGCAAGGCGAGTACGTCCACGTGCGCGTCCAGGTGCTCTCGCTCGACGGGACGGAGGCGGTCGAACGCACCGCCGACCTGCCGGTCGAGTCCCACGTCGACGCGGCGGCGGCGATGGCGGCGGACCTCCGCGAGGCGGGGGCGGCCGAACTGGTCGAACGCGCACGCGAGGCGACGGACGCGGACGACGAGGACGACCAATGAGCGCCGACGACCCCCGCGTCGCGGTCTTTCGCCCCGACGACGACCGACTCGCCGAGGCCGTTTCGCTCCTGGCGTCGCTCGGCGTCGACCCCGTGGCGGACCCGATGCTGTCGGTCGAACCGACGGGCGCGACGCCCGGCGAGGGGGCGTACGTCGTCTTCACGAGCAAGACGGGCGCAGAACTCGCCGCCGAGGCGGGGTGGTCGCCGGGCGAGGCGACGGTGGTCGCCATCGGCCCGCGCACCGCCGACGCCCTCCGCGCGGCGGGCTATGCGGTCGACCTCGTGCCGGAGACGTACTCCTCCGTGGGTCTCGTCTCGCTTCTCGACGGCCGGGCGGCGGGCGACCGCGTCGAGGTGGCCCGGAGCGACCACGGGAGCGACGTGTTGCTCGCGGGTCTGCGCGAGGCGGGCGCGACGGTCCACGAGACGGTGCTCTACCGCCTCGTCAGGCCGGCGGGCGCGGGCGAGTCGGCGACGCTCGCCGCCGAGGGCGGGCTGGACGCGGCGTGTTTCACCTCGTCGCTGACCGTCGAGCACTTCCTCGACGCGGCCGAGGAACGCGGCGTGCGCGAGGCGGCCGTCGCGGGACTGACCGACGCGGTGGTGGGCGTCATCGGCGACCCGACGCGCGAGACGACCGAGGACGCGGGCGTCGCCGTCGACGTGGTGCCCGCCGAGGCGACGTTCGAGGCGCTGGCCCGCGAGACGGTGGCGCGCCTGTCGGGGAGTCGAGTCTGAGGGTTTATCGGCGGTGACGACGCAGGACTACCCATGTCGACTGCGAGCGGACCGGTGCCGGAACTGGCCGACCGGGCGGCGGCGTGTGCCGACCGCCTCCGCGCCGCCGACTCGGTCCTGTTGGCCTCTCACATCGACGCCGACGGCCTGACGAGCGCCGCCATCGCGGCGACGGCGCTCTCCCGCGCCGGTCTCCCCTTCGAGACGGTCTTCGAGAAGCAACTCGACGCCGACGCGGTGGCGCGCATCGCCGCGACCGACCACGAGACGGTTCTGTTCACCGACTTCGGGAGCGGGCAGTTGGACGTCGTCGCCGAGTACGAACGCCGGGGGGCGTTCACGCCCGTCGTCGCCGACCACCACCAGCCGGCCGAGGCGGAGACGGAGTACCACCTCAATCCCCTCCTCGTCGGACTCGACGGCGCGAGCGAACTGTCGGGCGCGGGCGCGAGTTACGTCCTCGCGCGGGCGCTCGGCGGCGAGTCGAACCGCGACCTCGCGGCGCTGGCGGTGGTGGGCGCCGTCGGCGACATGCAGGGCGGCGTGGACGGTCTCACCGGCGCCAACGAGGCCGTCGTCGCCGAGGGCGAGGCGGTCGGCGTCGTGGCGTCGGGGACGGACCTCGCGGTCTACGGCCGGCAGACGCGACCGCTCCCCAAACTGCTGGAGTACGCGAGCGACGTGCGGATTCCGGGCGTCACCGGCGACGAGGCCGGCGCCATCTCCTTTCTCTCGGACCTCGACGTCGACCTGCGGGCCGAGGGCGACTGGAAGCGGTGGGTCGACCTCACGGCCACGGAGCGCCGGACGGTCGCAAGCGCCCTCCTCAAGCGGGCGGTCGCAAGCGGCGTCCCGGCCTCGCGGGTCGACGACCTCGTGGGGACGACCTACACCCTGCCGTCGGAGACGGAGGGAACGGAACTCCGGGACGTGAGCGAGTTCTCGACGCTGTTGAACGCGACGGCGCGGTACGAACGCGCGGACGTGGGACTCGCAGTCTGTCTCGGCGACCGGGACGAGGCCCTCGACCGGGCGCGTACGCTCCTCCGGAACCACCGCAAGAACCTCTCGGAGGGGCTCCAGTGGGTGAAAACCGAGGGCGTCACCGTCGAGGACCACGTCCAGTGGTTCGACGCCGGGGCGAAGATTCGAGAGACCATCGTGGGCATCGTCGCGGGGATGGCACTCGGCGCCGACGGCGTCCGGCGGGACCTGCCAATCGTCGCCTTCGCCGCCGCCGAGGGGGAGGTGAAAGTCTCCGCGCGCGGGTCGCACTCGCTGGTCCGACAGGGCCTGGACCTCTCGGCGGTGATGCGCGAGGCGGCCCGGTCGGTCGGCGGCGAAGGCGGCGGTCACGACGTGGCGGCGGGCGCGACCATTCCCGCCGACGCGCGCGAGGCGTTCGTCGAACGGGTGGACGAACTGGTCGGCGACCAGGTGGGGTAGGGCCGTCGCGGGTGCGACGACGAGTTCGGTCGGTGGAGATATCAACTGTGAGAAACGAACGGAAAGGGAGATGGGCGAGCACGCGGGAGAAGGGGTATGACCGACCCGTCGGCGCGCGCCCAGAGCAACGTCATCGGGGTGGTGTTGCTACTGGGAATCGTGGTCGTCGGGACGACGAGCGTGGTGATACTCGGCGGCGCCGCGCTCTCGGACGTCGACCGCCACGTCGACGTCCAGCGAGGCGAACTCGCCATGACCAACCTCGACTCTCGGGTGAGCGACGTCGCCCTCGGGTCGGCGGAGTCGAGGCGCGTCGAACTCGGCGGCTCCGGGACGGCGCGGGTCGACGGGACGGCGGGCACCGTCACCATCGAACAGATCGGCTGTGGCGGCTGTCCGCAGACGATGGCGAACACCTCGCTCGGCGCGGTGGCGTATACGCGCGGGCCGACGACCATCGCGTATCAGGGCGGCGGCGTCTGGCGGACCGACGGCGGCCGCGCGCGGATGGTCTCGCCGCCGGAGTTTCACTACCGCTGGGGGACGACCGGCGCGGGCGAACCGACGCTCACCTTCCCGCTGGTGGTCCTGCGCGGCCACGCGTCGTCCGACGCGCTGGTGTTTCGGAAGAACGGCACGCGGGCGGTGTTCCCGGACCCGAGTCGCGGGCGGACGAACCCCCTCGACGCGGGGAGCGTCCGCATCACCATCCAGAGCGACTACTACCGCGGGTGGGCGACCTACTTCGAGACGCGGACGGACGCCGACACGGTGACCGTCGACGACGCCAACCGGACGGTCGTGGCGGTGCTCAGCGTTCCGGGCAAGAGCCGCGAGGTGACCGACTCCATCGCGGCCCGGTCGCCGACGGTGACGGTCCAGGGCGGGGCGACGGTCGATAGCTACAACTCCTCGCAGGGGGGCTACCCCGCGACGCGGGGGGAAAACGGGAGCGTCTACGTCGGCGAGGACCTCGCCAACGCCGGCGGCGGCACCATCTACGGCGACATGCGCGTCGACGGCGACTTCGGGGGCGGCGGCGGCGTCGACGTGAAAGGCGACCTCATAGCCGACGGCGACGTGACCCTCGGCGGTGGCGTCGACGTCGACGGGAGCGTCCTCGCCGACGGCGACCTCGCAATCAGCGGCGGGACGCAGGTGAACAGTCCGGTGATAGTGAGCGGGCGCGTCGTCGAGACGGGTGGGGGCGTCCGCGTCACCGACGACGTGGTCGCGGGCGGCGACTACGTGGCAAAGAGCAGTACCATAGACGGCGACGTGCGCGCCGGCGGGGACTTCACGATGGGCGCCGGGACGAACGTCAACGGCGACGTGACGGTCAGCGGGACGTTCGTCAAACAGCCGTGGCAACACCCGAGCGGAACGGTGACGGAACACGCGCCGCCGCCGGATTTGAGCGGCGTCGACCCCGCGCGGGACCTGACGCCGCCGAACCTCCAGCCCATCGACCACTCCATCGACAGTCGGGTGCAGTCCTACTCGATGTCGAACGACAACGCGGGGAGCGACGCGGCGCGCATCGAGACCGACGAGTGTGGCGGCGGTCACCCGGCGTGTACCCTCTCGAACGGGACCTACCACCTCAGTAGCCTCGAACTGACGGGCGGGCAACTCACCTTCGACGCCACGGGCGGACCGGTCTACGTCGCCGTCGACGGCGACGTCTCCACGACCGGCGGGACGTCCGTCGACGTGGTGGGGTCGCATACGGTCCACGTCTACGCGACGGGCGATTACGACGTCGCGGGCGGGTCGACGTGGGAGAGCGTCGGCGACCGGGGCGACCAGATATGGCTCTACGGGTCGAGTTCGTCGTCGGTGTCTCTCTCGGGCGGGTCGACGGTCTACGGCGTCGTCTACGCGCCGGGGAACCGGGACATCAGCGTGACCGGCGGGGCGGAACTGTACGGCGCACTCGTCGGGCAGGTGAGTACGGTCGACGGCGGCACCGCCGTCCACTACGACACGGTGTTGAGCGACCAGAAACCGGAACTCGCGGCCGGCGCCGGCGCGCCCATCACGTACCTCCACGTCACCGTCAACGAAGTCGACGTCGAGGACGGGTGAGGACGGGACCGGCCGACTTTTGCGCTCCGGCGGCCAACGTCGCGCCATGACCGACTTCGACCCCGAGAAGTTCGAGGACAAGTACGCCAACTACTTCCCCGAACTCCAGCGGGCGTACAAGAACGCCTTCGAGACGATGAACGACCAGTTCGACTCCGAACTCGTCCACGCCATCGACCAGCAGGTGCTCAACGAGTCCGAACCGTTCTACGAGGACGGCGAGTTCCGGGTCGAACTGCCGCCGAACCCGACCGACCGCGTCACGGCCGTCGTCGTCGAAGAGGAGAAACTGGAGGCGACGCTCGAACGCTACGTCGCGGAGATAGAGTCCGAACTGCGCGCCGTCTTCGGACTGGATTGAAAGCGGTATCGGCTTCGAGGCGGAGACGCACGCAGTGTTCGGTCTCAGGAACTGACGGCGCGTAGTCGGGAGTCCGACGAACTGACGGCGCTTTTCGAGCGGACGACGTGCCACCAGTCGAGGAGGGCGAACGCCGTCGCGGGCGCTCAGGACGGCGCGTGCGGTCCCGGAGTCGTGCGTCCGCGACGGCGGCGCGTCGACGACCGACGTCGGTCGGCCGTGCGGTCGGTGGAGGGCCGATGCGAGCGGGGGAAACCGATTCGCGGGGTGGAGCCGAGACCGTTCGCTTTGTTCGGCTCGTTCCGAACGAACGGACCAAACGATTTAATACTTACGGTGCCAACGCTCGACTGAGCATGAGTGGCGCTCCAGAGGCACTGACCGTCGGTCGTGAGTCGGTGGTCGGTCTCACGTCGAGGGCCGACGCGTCCGCCGGGCCGGGGGCGGCCGGGGAGCGATGACCGACGACCAACCGGCGGCGGCCCGAGAGGAGGTCATCGAGTCGTTGGAGCGGTCGGCCGAGGTGTACGGCCTGAGCCGAAGCGCCGGCCGGGTGTACGGCGTCCTCTACTTTTCGGCGTCGCCGCTGTCGATTCCCGAACTGGTCGAGGAGACGGGCTACGCCAAATCCACCATCAGCAACGTGACGCGCAAACTCACGCGAATCGGGATGGTCAGACGGCGTTCCTCGGGCGGCGGGGGCCGGCGCGTCCAGTTCGAACCCGAGACCGACCTCTGGTTCGTCCTCGGCGACGTCCTCCGACAGTACGCGCGCCGAGAGATGCAGACCACGCGGCGGACCCTGGACCGCGCCGCCGACCGACTCGACGGCGCGGAGTCGGAGGACGCGGCCGCCGACCGCGAGCGAATCCGCGAACTCGACGAGACCTACGAGCGGTTCGAACGACTCCTCGAACTCGCCGTCGAGCGCTCGCCGGAGGAACTCATCGCGGCCATCGAGGCGTACGACGCGGAGTGAGCCGCCGGCGTCACCAGAAGACGGTGTAGGTGCAGGAGTCGGCGCCGTCGCGGCGACACGCGTCGCCGCGTTCTTCCACGAAGACGAACGACTCGACGGGGGCCGACCGCCGGGCGACGGCGCGGACGAGTCCCCGGTCGAAGACGCACGGATAGGGGTTGCGACAGGTGACCGTCCCCCGTCGCTCGCCCGTGCGCTCGAATCGGTACCGACCGCCGTCGCCGCCGCGGTGGTTGCGCTGGTAGGCGCGGTCGATAGAGCGCAGGCCCGCCTCGACGCCGGAGAAGTCGTCGGGCCACTCGGCGGCGTCGGGCAACTGCTCGCCGAGTCGGTCGAGGATGTGGGGTTCGAGGTCCGCCGCGATGGCTTCGACGGCGTTCAGCCACGCCTGCTGGGAGTACCACTCGTCGGGAGCGGGGTCCTCGATGCCGTTGGCGGCCAGTGCCTCGTGGGCCCGTTCGCGGTAGGCGGGCGAGAATCTGGCGAGGGCGTCGTCGACCACCGTGAGAATCGTCCGTCCGTGAACCTCCACGTCCGGGTCGAACGCCTCGTAGGTCGCCATCGGTCGTTGATGGGCGGGGCGTACCATATAGCTTCACCGTCTCACGGACCCGGTACTGTTCAGATTAGAACAAGGGGACTGAGACCACCTCGAAAGCCCCCGGCG
>JBDGTR010000074.1:0-25323 GCA_042216635.1 Haloplanus sp.
ACGCCGACGACCGGCACCGGGTAGGCGATGGAGGCGGTCATGTTCGGCAGGTCGGCGGACTTCCCGCCCGCGCCGGCGATTATCACGTCCAGCCCTCGGTCCGACGCCGTCTCGCCGTAGGCGTACATCAGGTCGGGCGTCCGGTGGGCCGAGACCACGTAGCTCTCGAAGCTAAAGCGCTCCTCGGGGGCGTCCTCGAAGTCGGTCTGTTCGGCGAACCCGAGGTCGGAGAGGGCGTCGTAGGCCCCCGCCATCACGTCGAGGTCGGAGTCCGACCCCATGATGATGCCCACGTCGGGGGTCGTCTCGGGGTCGCGGTCCTGTTCGGCTTCGGCTCTGAGGTCGTCGATGAGTGCTCTGACGTCGTCGTCGGTCATGGTTCTGTGTCGGGGTCTGTGTCGACGAACGTGAGTCCGTCTCGTAACTCCCGCGTCGCCGCGAGGAGGGCGTCGAGGTCCGCGTCGTCGCCGCCGCCAACGAAGTCGGCCGTCGCGGTGACGTGGCCCATCTTCCGTAGCGGTCGCACGTCGTCTTTGCCGTACCAGTGGAGGTGTGCGCCGTCGGCTTCGAGGACGGACTCGACGCCCGTCAGCCGGGCCGGTCGCGTCTCGGAAACGTCGCCGAGGACGTTCGCGCTCACCGTCGGGTCGCGCTGGCGGGTCGACCCCAGCGGCCACCCGAGGACGGCGCGGGCGTGCTGTTCGAACTGCGAGGTGACCGCGCCCTCGATGGACCAGTGCCCGGAGTTGTGGGGGCGCGGCGCGATTTCGTTCACCAGAACGTCTCCGTCCCGCGTCTCGAAGAGTTCGATGCCGAAGACCCCCCGGCCGTCGAGGACGGAGAGCACCTCCCGGGCGACCGACTGGGCGCGGTCGCGCACGTCGTCGCTCGTCCGCGCGGGCACCACCGTCTCGCGCAGAATCTCCTCCTCGTGGACGTTCTCGCCGACGGGGAAGGTGCGCACCTCGCCGTCGCCTTGCACGCCGATGACCGAACACTCGCGCTCGAAGTCGACGAACGTCTCGGCGAGGGCGTCGGGGTCGTCGGTCGTGCCGACGGTCTCCCGTAGCGCGTCTGCGGCCTCTTCGGGCGAGCGCACGGGGACGTTCCCGCGCCCGTCGTAGCCGCCGTGACGCGCCTTCAGCATGACTTCGCCGAACTCGTCGACGGCGTCCTGCAGGTCGGCCACGGAGTCGACGCGGCGGTACTCGGGGACCGGGATGTCGGCCCCGGAGAGCATCTCTTTTTCCGCCAACTTGTCCTGAATCGTGCCCAACGTCTCGGGCGTCGGGTGGACGGGCACGTCGAACGCCTCGCTCGCCGCCGCCAGCGTGTCGGGGTCGGCGAGTTCGATTTCGTAGGTCAGCGCGTCCACCCGTTCGGCGAGGTCGTGGACGGCGTCGGCGTCGCCGAAGTCGCCGACGAGCTGGTCGCGCGCGACGGGCGCGGCCGGGCAGTCCGGCGTCGGGTCGAGGACGACCACCTCGACGCCGAGCGGTGCGGCCGCCTCGGCGAGCATCCGGCCGAGTTGTCCGCCGCCGACGACGCCGAGCGTCGGTCCGGGGAGAGTGAGCGTCACGGTCCGAGATGGTCACGAGCGTCGCTTAAACGTTGTCACACGGAACGAGGAGCGCGCCTCAGACGTAGCCCCGGCGGCGCGCCTCGGCGAGTTTCGACTCGTCGACGAAGACGACGATTTCGTCGCTCCAGAGGCGGAAGTCGTGCTGGTAGGCGCGGTAGCCCGGGAGTTTCCGGGACACCTCCGAGCGGTTCCACGAGGCGGCGATGACCACCGGCGGCGGGTCCGGTCCGAACGAGACGTTGCCGGGTGGCGTACTCGTCACCGTCGCGCCGTCGCGTTCGAGATACCACGGGATGGGCAGGCGCGTATGCCACGACGGCCCGCCCGGCGGTGGCTGTCGGAGGCTGGACTCGTCAGAGACGTAAAAGCGCACGTCGTCGGCGTTGCCCGGGGCGGTGGTGCCGACGAACGCCACGTCCGGCCCCTCGTCGTTGACGCGGGCGACGCCGTGGACGAGTTCGAGCGTGGGTTTGAGGTCGTTGGATGGCTGTGCCCACTGGAGCACCTGGCCGGTGTCGTCGGAGGCGCTGTTCATGTAGGCGGCGTTGGCGCCGACGACGCCGACGGCCGCCGAGAGGACGACCAGCGCGGCGACGAGCGTCGGAAGCGCGCTCATCGACCGGTCGGCGAGTGGGTCGCGGACGAACGCGCGCAGTCGCTCGGGGTCGACCCGTTCGTAGACGGCCGCCAGTCCCACGGCCGCCGGGACGGCGAAGAAGACGGTGGCGTGGACGGCGACCCACGGCGCGCGGATGTCGGTGGCGACGGGGTAGCCGAGGACGCTCACCACGCCGCCGTACGCCGCGAAGGCGACGACGCCGCGCGACCCGTCGGCGTCGTAGCCGTCGGCGACGAAGCCGACGACGGCGAACAGGAGGACGAACGGCGCGCCGAAGACGAGCGTCTCCACGTAATCGTAGAGGAAGGGGAGGTAGCCGTGGCCCTGGTGGGAGCCGGTTATCCAGAGGTCGTAGAACTTCTCCCACGTGCCGAGGGTGGCCGTCTCCGCGACGCCCGGGAGGGTCGCAGGCGCCCCCAGCGCGGTCCAGAACTCCGGTCTCGGCGCGTAGAAGAAGACGATGACGACGAGGAAGGCGACGGCGGCGGCGGCGACGGCGGCGACGGCGCGGCCGACGCCGCCCAACGGCGACCCGCCCCACCGACGGAGGCGGTCGGCGACGGCGGGACCCCACTCCGAGCGAACGACCCGGGGGACCGACCGCTCCGAGCGCGCCACCCGAAAGAGACGGTGGTCGAGGAGGAGGGCGGCCGCGCCGAGGAAACAGAGCAGGTAGACCAGCGCGTTCTCCTTGGCAGTGAACGCCAGACCGAGGGCGGCGCCGGCGGCGGGGACGAGGAGGGCGTCTCCCCGGTCGAGTGCGCGCACGAACAGCGCGAGTGCGGCGAACGCGAAGGCGCCGACGAGGACGTCGTTGCGCATGAACCGCGAGTAGTAGACGAGGAGGGGGTTGACCGCGAAGACCAGCGCGAGCGCCACCACCTCGGCGTCGCGCAGGCGGTCCCGGAGGAGCCACGCGGTCAGCGGGAGGAGTCCGCCGACGACGGCGACGACGAGGCGGGCGCTGAAGTCCGAGGGCGGGAGGACCGAGAACACCCAGTTGTTGACGACGAACAGGAAGGGACCGTGGACGATGGGGCGGTAGTGGTACTGGCCGGTCTCGTGGTAGCGCAGGATCCAGTAGCCGACGCGGCCCTCGTCCCAGTGGAAGATGCGGGCGCCGAGACCGACGAGGCGAACCGCGAGGGCGAGAGCGGTGACGGCGAGGACCGCGTACAGGGTTCGGGACCGGTCGTTCCCGGCGTGGGAACTCATTGGCGTCCGTTCGCGCCCGGGTGGTAACAACTCTTGTGCTTTCACGACCGCACCCCTCGGCGGGCCACGTTGCACGGCAACCGTATGCCCGAGGGCGGCGTATCCGGCGTATGAGCGTTCCGACCGAGGTGGAGTCACTGATTCGGGGCGCGCCGCTGAGCGCCCACCTCGCCACGTCGGTCGACGACCGTCCGCACGTCGCGCCCGTCTGGTACGGCTACCGCGACGGCACGCTCTCTCTCCTGACCGGCGGGAAGAAACTGGAAAACGTCCGACGGAACCCACGCGTCGCCGTCTCCATCGAGGACGCGACCGACGGCGACGTGGCGTGGACCGTCACCCTCCTCGGGACGGCGCGCGTCAGCGACGACCCCGAGCGGATGGCGGAGGCGTCGGGGTGGATATACGACGCGTACGACGGAGAGGCGGAGACCGAGGAGGAGAGGGCGGACGCGGACGGCGACGGCCAAGAAGACGACGGGGGCGACGAGGAGGGCGACGAACTCGACGCCGACGGCGAGTACGCCCTCGTGGAGATCGAGGTCGGGTCGGCGTCGTGGTCGGTCTACGAGTGATAGTGTGTATCGTGAGTCACGACCCCCGATTCGCCGGACCGGGGTGGCGAACCGGCGGTAAACAGTCACGATAACGCGACGAGTCCGCCGCGAGGGCAAGGCCTTTGCTACCCCGACCCGACGCGGCGGACATGGTCAGATTGGGACTGGTGGTGGCGCAGTTCAACGGCTCCGTCACCGAACCGATGGCGGAGGAGGCGACCGCCGCCGCCGAGGAAGCGGACGCCGAGGTGGTCGAACGCGTCGCAATCCCGGGGTCGTACGACGCGCCGTTGGCGGCCGACCGCCTCGCGCGCAGGGACGACGTCGACGCGGTGGCGGTGGTGGGCGCAATCGTCACGGGCGACACCGACCACGACCGCGTCATCGCGGACGCGACGGCACAGGCGCTCACCCGCGTCAGCCTCGACCGCGACACGCCCGTCACCTTCGGCGTGAGCGGGCCGGGCATGAGCGGCGCGGAGGCCCGAGAGCGCGTCGGGAAAGGAGCGGAAGCGGTAAACGCGGCGGTCGAGATGGTTCGCACGTTACCATGACCGACTTCGACTTCGCGGCCCGGGTCGAGCGCGTCGAACCCAGCGCGACGCTCGCCATCAGCAACCTCGCCAGCGAACTGGAAGCCGAGGGGACGGACGTCGTGGACCTCTCGGTCGGGGCGCCGGACTTCGAGACGCCCCAGCCCATCGTCGACGCGGCCAAGGACTCCCTCGACGCCGGCGACCACAGTTACACGCCGTCGAACGGCATCCCGGAACTCCGGGAGGCCATCGCGGCGAAACTCCGGGGCAACGGCATCGACTGCGAGGCCGGCAACGTCGTCGTCACGCCCGGCGGTAAGCAGGCGCTCTACGAACTCTTCCAGACGCTCGTCGACGACGGCGACGAGGTGGTCCTGTTGGACCCGGCGTGGGTCTCCTACGAGGCGCAGGCCAAACTCGCCGGCGCGTCGCTCTCGCGGGTCGACCTCTCGCCGCACGACTTCCAACTCGAACCCGCGCTCGACGACCTCGCGGCGACGGTCTCCGACGACACCGAACTACTGGTGGTCAACTCGCCGTCGAACCCGACGGGTGCGGTCTACTCCGACGCGGCCCTCGAAGGCGTCCGCGACCTCGCGGTCGACCACGACGTCACCGTCATCGCAGACGAGATGTACGAGCGCATCACCTACGGCGTCGAACCCACGAGCCTCGCCACCTTCGACGGCATGGCCGACCGCACGGTGACTGTCAACGGCTTCTCGAAGGCCTACGCGATGACCGGGTGGCGACTCGGCTACTTCGCCGCGCCCGAAGAAATCGTCTCGCAGGCCGGGAAGGTCCACTCCCACTCGGTGTCGTGTGCGGTCAACTTCGTCCAGCACGCGGGCGTCGAGGCGCTGTCGGACTCGACCGACGACGCCGTCGACGAGATGGTCGAGGCGTTCCGCGAGCGCCGGGACATGCTCGCCGACCGGTTCGCCGACCACGGCGTCGACGTCCCCCTCGGCGACGGCGCGTTCTACATGATGCTCCCCGTCGACGACGACGACCAGTCGTGGTGCGAGGGCGCCATCTCCGACGCCCACGTCGCCACGGTCCCCGGGAGCGCCTTCGGCACGCCCGGCTACGCGCGCATCTCCTACGCCGCGAGCAAAGACCGCCTCGCCGAGGCGGTCGACCGTCTCGCCGAAGCGGGCTACATCTGAACGGCTCCGTCGAACCCCTCGGAGAGTCACCCGCGGAACAGCCGCATCACTTCGCGCTTCACGTCGGGTTCGACCGCGACGATGTACGTCTCGCCGGCGTCGAGGCGCGTCTCCGGGCCGGCGGTCCGGTCGCCGCCGTAATCCGAGACGACGAGGGTGCCGTGCGGGAGCGTCACCTCTTCGAGCGTCCGCCCCTCGACGGGCGCGTCCGGCGCCACCTCGATGTGGAAGATTTCGAGGTCGCCGGTCAAATCCCGGAGCGGGCGGACCTCGCGGGCGAGTATCTCGTCGACGGCCGCGCGCGCGCCGAGTTCCTCCGGGTAGACCACGCCGTCGACCAGTCCCGTGTAGGAACGGGCGGCCGTCGCCGAGTCGACCCGGAGGACCGTTCGCGGGCCGCCGAGGCGGTCCGAGAGCAGACAGGCACCGAGGTTGTATCCGGCGTCGCCCGTGAGGGCGGCGAAGACGTCCGCGCGGTCGACGCCCGCCTGTTCGAGGATAGCGGGATTGGTGCCGTCGCCCTCGACCACCGTGGCGACGTACTCGTCGGAGAGTTCCCGACCCCGAGCGGGGTCGCGTTCGACGACCGACACCTCGTGGCCGAGGTCGGCGAGTTGTCGGGCGGTCTGGAGACCGACCCGGCCGCCGCCGACGACGACGACGCGCAAATCGCTCATACGTCTCTCTCTCCGCTCGACCCCCAAGTAATCACCTCACTGCCGGCGCGACGACGGACCGGCCGGCGTCCATCTCGGCGGCGCCTCCGACGCTCTCCCGGCGGCCTCATAGTGTTTATGTGACTGTCACTGTCTGCGGTGGTCGGTCGCGCCGTCGCTATCGTCGCCATCGTCGTCGCCGTCGGGACCCACCAGACCGCCGGCGCGCCGCGAGACGACGAAGGTGGCGCCACCGAGGGCGAGCCATCCGAGTCCCATCGCCCACGTCGTCGGGTCGATGAAGAAACCGAGGACGAGGTTGAGCAGGATGCCCAACACCGGGGGGACGGGGTAAAAGGGCATCTCGTAGGGCCGGCGCAGGTTGGGTCGTTCGCGCCGGAGTTTGACCACGCTCGCGTTGACGACGACGAACGAGAGCAGGAAGAAGAGACTGGAGAGGTTGCCCACCTGCTGGATGGGGACGAACGCGACGGAGAGGAGCATCACGACGGCGCTGGCGAGGACGGCGGCGTAGGGCGTGCCGTACCGGGGGTGGAGGCGCCCGAGGACGGCCGGAAAGAGGCGGTCACGGCCCATGGCGAAGGCGATGCGACTCGACGCGAGCACCACGGCGTTGAGCGCGCTGATGGTCGAGAAGACGGCGCCGAAGGCGACGAGGGCCGCGCCGGTGCCGACGACGTGGAGGCGCGGCATGAACGTCTCGGCGGCCTGCGCGATGGCCGTCTCGCCGGCGGCGCCGAGCTGGTCGGCGCCGAGGGTGCCGATGGCGACGAAGACGACGAGGAGGTAGATGACCACCGTCGCCGCGAGGCTGAGGAAGATGGCCTTCGGGATGTTCTCGCGGGGATTTTTCACCTCCTCGGTGACGGTGGTGATGAGGTCGTATCCCTCGAAGGCGATGAAGGTGAGTCCCATCGCGGGCAGGAGCGACGCGGCGCTCCGCCCGCCGGGAAAGAGCGGCGAGAAGTGGCCGGCGTCGGCGGCGAAGACGCCGAAGGCGACGAAGACCAGCAGGATGGCGATTTTCACGAGCGTCACCGCCGTCTCGGCGCCGCCGCTCGCAGAGGTCGACAGCGCGTTGAGCGAGACGAAGCCGACGACGACCAGCAACGCGTAGACGACGTGCCACTGCGGGCCGCCGGCGACGACGGCGCCGGTCGGAAGCCCCGGCCAGTAGAGGCGGACGAACTCCACGAAGTTCGAGGCGAACCCGAGTGCGTAGAGCGCGCCGGCGATCATGTAGGCGAACCAGAGCATCCACCCCATCAGGAAGGAGACGGAGTCGGAGAACACCTCCTCGACGAAGGCGTAGCCGCCGCCGCTTTTCGGGATGGCGCTCGCGAGTTCGGCGTACGACAGGCCGGTGAAGGCGGTGACGACGCCGTTGAGCGCGAAGACGAGGATGGCCGCCGGGCCGGCGATGTCGGCCGCCAGTCCCGTGAGCACGAAGATGCCGGCGCCTATCATCGCCCCCATCCCGACCATGGTCGCATCGAGTAGCCCGAGACTCGCCGCCGGGGACCGCGTCTCCTGACTCATGTGCGTCCGGGAGCCTCGTTTCGAGGGTGGCTACTTAATCGTCGGGCGTTCGGTGCGCTCACTTCCGGAGGGCGTCGACCGGGCGTTCGTTGGCGGCCTTCCACGCCGGGTAGAGACCGGAGAGGACGCTCGTCACGAGGCCGAAGCCGAAGGCGACGGCGAGATAGAGCAGGTTCACGGCCGCGAACGTCTCCATGGGGTCGCCGAGGACGTACCAGTTGAGCAAGAGACCGGCGCCGACGGCGGCGACGGCGCCGATGGCGCCGCCCGCGAGTCCGAGCAGACCCGCCTCGGCGAGTATCATCCGAATCACGTCGCCTTTCTGGACGCCGACGGCCCGGAGGACGCCGATTTCCTGTCGGCGCTCGACGGTGGACATCAGCATGACGTTGAGGATGCTCACCCCCGCGACGACGAGCGAAATCGAGCCGATGCCGACGAGGAAGGCGTTGAGGATGGCGAAGAAGCTGTTGATGTTCTCGGTGATGGAGGAGAGTTCGAAGACGGTGACGCGCTCTTCGCGTTGGTTGAGCGACGCGCGGATGGCCATGGCGGTGCGGTTGGCCTCCGTACCGGAGTTGGCGCTGACGATGACCTGCTGGTAGGTGTCCTCCTCGAAGTCGTCGGGCGGGACGATGACCGCCTGATTGGGGTTGACCAGCGAGATGCCCCGCTCCTCTTCGAGGACGGCCCGCACGCGGTAGGTCTTGCCGTCGACGGAGACGGAGTTGCCGGGTTCGGCGTCGAGGCGGTCGGCCACGTTCGCTCCGAGGATGATGCCCTGCCGGAAGCGGTCGGGGAGACGCCCGTCCCTCGCGGTGTAGAGGGCGCCGGGGTTCTCCATGCCGTAGGCGGTGACCACCGCGCGCTCCCGTCCGAAGGTGACGGTCACCTGTTCGCGTTTGATGGGGACGACTTCGCCGTCCTGGACGACGCGTTCGATGTCGTCGACGTCGCGGTCGGTGAGGTTCTGGACGCCCTCCTCGAAGTTGGGCGAGACGCTGAGTTCGTTGCCGATGGTGCCGAGTTGCTGGCTGGCGCCGGCCCGGAGGGTGGTGCCGAACATGCCGAGCGAGGCGATGGCGAGGACGCCGATGACGATGCCGAGCGTCGCCAACAGCGAGCGGACCCGGTTGCGCGAGAGGTTGCGCCGCGCCATCAACACGGCGGGGAACTGCCGGTAGAGCGATTCGAGCGGGTTCAACTCACGACCCTCCCGTCGACGAGTTCGACCGTGCGGTCGGCGAAGTCGCTCACCTGCTGGTCGTGGGTGACGGCGACGATGGCGACGTCGTCGTCGGTCTTGATGCGCGTGAACTCCTCTAAGACCGACCGCCCGGTCGCCCGGTCGAGGTTGCCCGTGGGTTCGTCGGCGAGGAGGAGTCGCGGTTGGTTGACGAGTGCGCGGGCGATGGCGACGCGCTGTTTCTGTCCGCCCGAGAGCTGGTCGGGGCGGTGGTCGAGGCGCTCGCCGAGGCCCACCCGCGTCAGGAGGTCAGTCGCGCGCTCCCGGGCCGTGGGGTCGCGCCCGAACAGCGTCGGGAGTTCGACGTTCTCAAGCGCCGAGAGCGTGGGAATGAGATAGAAGTTCTGGAAGACGAAGCCGATGGAACGCTTTCGCTCGGTGGTCTGCTCGCGGTCCGTGAGGTCGGTCACGTCGCGGTCGTCGAGGCGCACCGTCCCCTCGGTCGGTTCGTCGAGCAGGCCCATCACGTTGAGCATGGTCGACTTGCCCGACCCGCTGGGACCCATGATGGCGACGAACTCGCCGGCGTCGGTCTCGAAGTCGACGCCTTTCAGCGCCTCCACCACCTCGCCGCCGGTGTCGTATCGCTTGACCACGTCCCGGAGTTCGAGGAGCGTCATCGGCGACGGAAGGCGTAGACCGCACCGGCCACGATGACGAGACCCGCGACGACGCCCGCGCCGAGGATGAGCGTCGACGGGCGGCGTTGCTGGGTGTCGTCGGTGGCCGGCGGGAGGTCCGCGATGGGCACCTCGGTGACGGTGGTCGTCCGTTCGCCGTCGACGAGGTAGGTCACGCGGACGGGGACGGTTTCCACCCCGGAGTCGACGCGGGCGTAGAGGTCGAACGAGACGAAGTCGGAGGCGGGGACGGTCCCGACGAAGTACTCGCGGTAGGGAGGGGCGGGGGTCACGCCCTCCGAGGCGACGACGCTCACGACGACGCCGTTGGTCTCGCTGAGACCGACGTTGCTCGCGCTCCCGGAGATGTGGATGCGGTCGTCCTCGCGTTCGAAGTCGACGCCGGTGAGTTCGATGCGCCCGGGGTTCGGGCGGTAGGCGACGCGCGTCGTCGCCTCGCCCCGGCCCAGTCCCACGTCGTAGGTGGCATCGACCGAGAGGGTGGTCTCGCCGACGTCGGTGACGTTGAGTCGGAGCGTGCGGGTCTCGCCCGCCTCGACGCGTTCGAGTGGTCGCTGGGCGACGACGGTGCCGTTCGGCACGGACGCGGTGACGGTCACGTCCTCGATGGCGGCGTTGCCGAGGTTCGAGACGTCGACCGAAACCGGTGGGTTCGTCCCACCCGGGGGGACCGTCGCGTCGAGACGCACGTCGTCGCGGAGGGGGTCGGCGGTAAAGGAGACGGAGTCGTTGGTGCGCCGGGAGTTGCCCGCCTCGGTGCGGTAGGTGAGCGTCGCTTCGAGCGACGCATCCGTCGCCGTCGGCGTCACGTCGAACGTGAGCGTCTCGGAGGCACCGGCGTCGAGCGACGAGGACACGCGCGTCGGGTTCGCCACGTCGACGCCCCGCCCCGAGAGCCGAACGCGAAGCCCGGAGATGGCGCTCTCCTCGCCGTTGGCGACGGTGACCGTCGTCTCGTTTTCGACGCCGACGACCGGGTCCGTCGGCGCGGAGACGCTCACCAGCGTCGCCGGGTCGCGCACCGGCACGCTGACGGGGTGGCGGAGGGCGACGTTCCGGTCGCCGTTGTCGCCGTAGACGGTGACGTCGAGGGACTTGGTGCCCGGGGAGTCGAACGTCACCGTCAACGGGACGTCGACGGTGGTCCCCTCCGGGAGCGTGCCGACGTCGCGGACGGTCTTCAGGAGGCGCCCGTCGCTCGTACGGAGGGTTATCTGGTTGACCTCGAAGGAGTTCGACGGCGAGTTGGTCGTCGACTCGCCGTTGCGGATGGTGACGGTGAGCGTCACCTGTTCGCCGGGCGCGGGTTGGGACGGCGAGACGGTGACGCCCCCGATGGACGCCTTCGCGGTCGGGGCGGCGAGAACCGGCGTGGCACACGGTACGAGGAGGAGGACGGCGAACAGGAGGGCGCGGGTCCGTTGCATTCGGGCGAAGAAGGTCGGGCAGGGATAATAACGGTTCGCCGTCTCTCGGTCCCTGACGTTCGCCGTCCGAGGCGGGGTTTAAATGTGGTGACGACGGAGTGAGGGGTGATGCGCGTCCGGGACCTCCCGCTTTCCCAGTCCGTGGTCGACCACTTCGAATCGCGGGGCATCGACGACCTCTACCCCCCACAGGTCGCGGCGGTCGAGGCGGGCGTCGCCGAGGGAGAACGACTGGTCGCGGCGGTGCCGACCGCCAGCGGGAAGACCTTCGTCGCTTCGCTGGCGATGCTCACCGCCGACGGGCCGGGACTCTACATCGTCCCGTTGCGGGCGCTGGCCCGCGAGAAGTACGAGACGTTCAGCGACCTGCCGGGCGTGAGCGTCGGCATCTCTACCGGCGACTTCGACTCGCCGGCGGCCGACCTCGCCGACCACGACGTCGTGGTGGCGACGAGCGAGAAGGTGGACTCGGCCATCCGTAACGGCGCCGAGTGGGTGTCGGACCTCGCCTGCGTCGTCGTCGACGAGGTCCACCTCCTCGGTGCGGAGGGTCGCGGACCGACGCTCGAAGTGACGCTCTCGACGCTCCAGCGCCGTGCGCCGGGCGTCCAGATAGTCGCGCTGTCGGCCACCGTCGACAACCCCGAGGACATCGCGGCGTGGCTCGACGCCTCGCTGGTCGAGACGGACTGGCGGCCGGTCGACTTACGGACGGGCGTCTACGCCGACGGGTGGGTCGACTTCGACGACGGAACGGACCTCCGCGTCGACGTGCGGGGCGACCCGACCGACGCGACGGACGCGACGGTGGCCCTCGTCGCTGGCGCCGTCGACGACGGCGGGCAGGCACTCGCGTTCGTCCGGTCGCGCCGCGAGGCGGAGTCGCTGGCCGACCGCCTCGCGGCGGCGGCCCTCGGCTTCGAGTCGTCGCCCGACGTCGCCTCGGCGGTGCGGGACCTCGACGGGACGGGCACGGGTCGGCGCCTCGCCGACTGCGTCGACGCCGGCGTCGCCTTCCACCACGCCGGCCTGCGAAGCGCCCACCGCGCGGCGGTCGAACGCGCCTTCCGCGAGCGAAACCTGCGGGTCATCTGCGCGACGCCGACGCTCGCCGCCGGGGTGAACGTCCCCGCGCGGCGGGTGGTGGTCCGCGACCAGCGTCGGTACACTGGCTCCGAGATGGCGTGGCTCCCGGTCCTCGAAGTCCACCAGATGTGCGGCCGGGCGGGGCGGCCCCACCTCGACCCCTACGGCGAGGCGGTGTTGGTGGGCGAGGAGTCGACCCGCGAGGACCTCCGGACGCGGTACGTCGAGTCTGACCCCGAGGCCGTCGAGTCCAAACTCGCGGACCCGAACGCCCTGCGGACGCACGTCCTCTCGGTGGTGGCCTCGGGGTTCGCCGAGTCGCGGGCGGGCGTCCTCGACCTCCTCGACGCCACCTTCTACGCCCACCAGCGACCGGACGGCGACCTCTCGGGCGTCGTCGACGACGCGGTGGCCGACCTCGCGGCGATGGGGATGATAGACGACGGCGACGGTCTCGCGGCGACGGCCCTCGGGGCGTGCGTCTCGACGCAGTACGTCACGCCCGAGACGGGCGCCCGCGTGGTGGAGGGACTCCACGCGGCGGCGGGCATGTCGTCGGCGACGGCGCTGACGGCGCTCGAAATCGTCTGTGACACGCCCGACATGCAGGACACCTACCTCGGCAACCGCGAACGCGCGGACATGTACCGCTTCGCGCGCGCCCACAGCGCGGAGTTCACGACGGCGATGGGCGAGACGGAGACCTTCGAGGAGTGGCTGACGGCGGTGAAGACGGCGCGCATCCTCCACGAGTGGACCGAGGGGACCGACGCCGAGGAACTGGTCGACCGCTTCCGCATCGGGCCGGGCGACCTCGAATCCCGCGTCGAACGCGCCGAGTGGTTGCTCGGCGCCGCCGCCGCCGTCGCCGAGGTGGTCGACGCCGACGCGACGCTTCCGTTCCGCGACCTCCGGGCGCGCCTCTAGGCGTGCGCCGAGACGAGGTCGGCCAGTCGCGCCTTCTCTTGGACGCCGACCATCCGCTCGACCGGGTCGCCGTCGGCGAACAGGAGGAGCATCGGCACGCCCCGCACCCCGTACTGGTCGGCGAGTCGCGGGTTCGCGTCCACGTCGACTTTGGCGACGGCGGCCCGCGTCTCGGCCGCCACCGCCTCGACAGTCGGTTCGAGCATCTTGCACGGACCGCACCAGTCAGCGTAGAAGTCCACCAGCACCACGTCGTACTCGTCCGTCAGGTCGGCGAGGTGGGCCGCGCCGTCGACGTGGACCGGTTCGTCGGGGGCGTCGCCCCCTTCGTCGGCGTTCAGGTCCCGTTCGAGTCGTTCGCGCTTCCGTGCTCGGATGTCGTCGAGTTCGTCCGGTTCTGCCATACCCGTCTCTCGGTGGTCGACCGGGTTAACGGTTTTGCATAAAATGCACAATTTAGTCGCCAGCGCCGACCCGCGTCGGCCCGCGACCGAACGCCTCATTTCGGTCGACCGACTAGAGGGCGCATGGACGAATCGGTGCCCACGGACCGCCTCGCGGCCGTGGCCGAACGCGCCGTCCACGCGGGCGGCGAGTACCTCGCCGACGCCTTCCGGAACGGGGCGGTCGACGCCGAGTACGGGGTCGACGACGTCTCGACGGCCGCAGACCGCGTCGCCGACCGCCGGGTGCGCGCGGAAATCGAGTCGGCGTTCCCCGACCACGCCATCTACACCGAGGAGACGGGGCGACACGAAGGGTCGGGCTACGAGTGGGTGGTCGACCCCCTCGACGGCACGAACAACTTCGCCAGCGACATCCCCACCTTTGCGACGGCCGTCGCGGCGGTGCGGACCGGCGGCGACGAGGACCGACCGCTCGTGGGCGCAGTCCACGAACCCGTGGTCGGGGCGACGTATCTCGCGCGACGGGGCGAGGGTGCGACCGTCGACGGCGAGCGGTTGACCGCCGACAGCGACGTGCCACTCGAACGCGGCACGGTCGCGCTGTCGGTGGGGCTACCGGCCGTCCGCGACCCGGAACGACGGCGGGACGCCGAGCGAATCGAGGGCGCCCTGCGCGGGGGTGCCCGGCGCGTCGTCGAGTCGTGGGCGCCGCTTGTCGACTGGGGACTGCTCGCCCGCGGCGGCATCGAGGGGCTGGTCTACCTCGCCCCACAGCGACACGAACTCGTCGCGGGCGGGCTACTGGCGGCCGAAAGCGGCGCGGCCGAGTTCCGAGACGACGGACTCTACCTCGCGGCGACCGACGCGGCGACGTTGTCGGAACTGCGAACGCTGGTCGGGGGCGTGGAACTCAGCCGGCCGTCCCGCGACGTCTGAGGAAGAGATAGAGCGCGCCCCCGGCGAGTGCGAGGGGCGTGAGGAACGCCAGCAGGTAGGGGGCGGCGTAGGCGGCGGCGACGACCAGTGCCCGGCCGACGACCTGCACGCCGTCGACGGAGGCGAGAAACGCCTGCACGACGGGCGTGTCGTACCACTGGTCCGGCACCGGGCGGTCGGGCGGTCGCTCCATCAACTCCACGGTGATGGTGGAGTAGGCGACCCGGTGTTGGATGTTCTGGAGGCGGGCCTCCGTGCGCTCGATTTCGGTCTGAACGTCCGAGAGTCGGCGCTCCACCTTGAGCACCGTCTCGGTGTCGTTGGCCTCCTCGTAGAGCGTCCGCAGACGGTCGCGTTCGGCCCGGAGGTTCTTCAGTCGCGCCTGCAGGTCGACGATCTGGTCGGTGACGTCCTTGGTCGACGTCTGCGATTCGACGACCGTCCCCTCGCGTTCGATGTCATGCATCGTCGCGCCGTACTGGTCGGCGGGGACGCGCAACACGACCCGACCGGTCGTCCACGTCTCGTCGTTCCGTTCGTGGACCTGCTGGACGGAGTCGCCGACGTATCCGCCGCGCGACTCGACGGCCGAGGTGAGGTTCGACCGCGACGACTCGAAGTCGTCGACGCGGAGGCGAACCTGGCCCGTCCGAACGATGGCGCGACTCCGGGCGGCGGCGGTGGCGTCGGTGCCGCCGGAACCGGACGACCCGCCCTCGCCGCCGCCCGCACCCCCGCTGTCGGCGGCGGGCGCACCCGTCGCCATCGGCGTCCTCGTCATCTTTACTTCGGTCGACTGCCCGGCGCTCACGTCGACGCCGCCGTCGGCGCTACTGGCACTGCCGCCGCCGCCGGCGGCCCCGCTACACCCCGCGAGGAGCACCGCCAGCACCAACAGCGCCGCAGTCAGTCCCCGTCGTCGTACCATGTCCGCCCCTACACTCTCGCCCGTGTTAATCCCTATCGAGGCACAAACGCCGATTTGACCAACTGACCGGGGGAGGGGACCCACCGGCGCCGACCCGAGGGGCCGGTACGTTTATCCTGGATTCGGACGGACCGTTTGAATGTATGTCTCGTGTCGACACACAACGCGGCAACGGGGACGGAACCGGCGATGAGTGACCGTCTCACTGCCGCACGCCGGGCCGTGGCGAGCGAGCGCCGGCGCGTCGTCGCGGAGCGCGAGGCGTTCGCGGAGTTCGAGGCGCGAGTCGCCGACCTGTCGGTGGTCGCAATGTCGACGACGGCGCCCGTCGTCAACGACCACCGCGAGGACGGTCCCTCGCTCCAGCGGGTCCGGTCGGTCTACGAGTCGACGGTGATGGGCGTCCCCCACTACGACGCCGAGTACGGCGACGACGTCGCCGACAGCCTCGCGGCGGAGTTCGGCACCGACCTCGCGGCGGCCGTCGTCGGGTCGACGACGCTGACTCCCGAACTCCGGGAGGCGGTCGTCTCGGCGGCGGCGGCCCGACAGGAGCGCGAGGCGTTCGTGGACGTTCTCGACCGCGAGGACGAGTCGCTCGCGGCCGCCGTCGACGCCGTCGAGACCCTCCGTGCCGACTTCCAGACGCTCGACGACCGCCCCCTCGACGACCGCGACTTCGACGCCCTCCGCGACGTCCGGTCGGAGCTGTCGGCCTTCGAGGCCCGCATCGACGGCATCTCCATGCGCCGACAGGAGGTCATCGACGGCCACCGGAGCGACCTGCCGGGCATCCACGCCGACCTCACCGAATACCTCTACGACGACCTCGACGTCTCTTACCCCGTGTTGGCGACGCTCGCCGACTTCGGGCGACTCGTCGAAGGCATGCGCCGTCGGGTCGACCGGGCGCTCGCGTCCGCCCTCTGACCACCGCCCGCTCTCCGACCACCTGCTCTCCGACCGTCCCTCCGACGCGTTCGCCCGTCGGGAAACGTTGACGTGGCCGCCGCCCGGAGTAGGCCCGTACCCATGCGACCCGAAGACCTCCGGGCGGACATCCCGGCGCTCGACCGCGGCGTCTACTTCAACACCGGCGCGTCGGGACCGGCCCCCCGTCGCGTCGTCGAGGCGGCGTCGGACTTCCTCGAACACCACGAGTACGTCGCCCCCGTCGAGGAGGGCGCCTACCCCGCCGCCTTCGACGCCTTCGAGGAGACGCGAAGCGCCGTCGCCGACTTCCTCGGCGCCGACGCCGACGAAATCGCGCTGACCGAGAGCACGGCCGACGGCATCAGTCGCGTCGCCGCCGCCGTCGACTGGACCCCCGGCGACGTGGTGGTCCGCACCGACCTCGAACACTCGGCGGGCGTCGTCCCGTGGTGGAACCTCGAAGACGAGGGCGTCGAGGTGCGCGTCCTCGACACCGACGCGGGGCGACTCGACCTCGACGCCCTCGCCGACGCCGTCGCGGACGCCCGCCTGCTCTGTCTCAACTCCATCACGTGGAACTACGGGACGCAACTGCCCATCGCGGAGGTGGTCGAAATCGCCCACGAGACGGACACGCTCGTCCTCGTCGACGCCGTCCAGTCGCCGGGCCAGACCCCGGTCGACGTGCGCGAGTGGGGCGCCGACTTCGTCGCCGCCGCCGGCCACAAGTGGCTCCTCGGCCCGTGGGGCGCGGGCTTTCTCTACGTCGACCGCGACGTGGCCGACGGTCTCCGCCCCGCGCAGGCGGGCTACCGGAGCGTCGCCGACGCCGGCGCCGACGACCTCGAACTCAAGGCGGGCGCACCCCGCTTCGAGGTCGGTACCACCTCGCCGGCGCCGTATCGTGGGCTGATGGCCGCCATCGAGACGCTGGAGGCGGTGGGGATGGAGACCATCACCGACCGCATCGAGCGACTGACCGACCGCCTGAAGGCGGGCCTCGGCGACCGCTTGCTCAGCCCGCAGGCCTACGAGTCGGGGCTGGTCACCTTCGCGGCCGACGACCCCGAGGCGACGGTCGACCGCCTCGCCGACGCGGGCGTCCACATCCGGTCGCTTCCGTATCCCGACGCGGTCCGCGCCTCGGTCCACGTCTTCAACACCGCCGAGGACGTCGACGCGTTGCTCGCGGCGCTCTGAGACGCCCCGAGCGACGACGCCCGCGAGTGCGACGAACAGGGGCGACGCCGGCGGCAACCACACCTATTTGACGCGCCGTCGGGAAGCGGACGGTATGTTCGGTCCGTCCCGTCGGCAGGTCGTCCCGCGTCCGGGAGGCGGTCGATGAAGCGCCTCCACCCTCGGGTCCGTCTCGTGTGGGTCGGGCAGGCCGCCGTGACCGCCGTCGTCCTCGGCGTCGTTGCCTTCCTCGTCGGACGCGTGGCTCTCTCCCTGCCGTGGTGGGTGCCGGTCGTCGTCTTCGGCGTCGTCCTCCTCGTCGGCGCCGGGGTCGCACTGGCCCGGTACCGCGTCTGGCGCTACGAGGTGCGCGAGGACGCCCTCTATCTCGAACGCGGCGTCTTCACCCGCGTCCGAACCGTGGTGCCGTTCGTGCGCGTCCAACACGTCGACTCCTCGCGGTCGCCGACGGAGCGACTGCTGGGTCTTGCGAGCACCGTCGTCTACACCGCGGGGTCTCGCGGCGCCGACGTGACCGTCCCCGGCCTGACGCCGGACGGCGCCGACGACCTGCGCGAACGCCTCAAGCGACTGGCCATCCGCGCCGAGGGCGAGGACGCCGTCTGAACCGATGCACCTCTCCCCGCTCTCCGTGCCGTATCGCGTCGTCGAACGCGGTGCCAGCCTCGTCGTCACCGCCGCCGTCCTCGCCTCCGGCGCGTCGACGCTGTTCGGTCCCGGCGGCGTCCCCCTCGCCCTCGCGGTGGTGGGCGTCGCCGTCGTCGCACTGGTGGGCTACGAGGTGGCACACCACCGCCGCTTCGAGTACGAACTCACGGCCGAGACGCTCGACATCCGGTCGGGCGTCCTCTCCCGACGGAACCGCGAGATACCCCTCCGGCGCATCCAGACCGTCGACATCAGCCGGAACGCCGTCCAACGCGCCCTCGGCATCGCCGCCGTCGACTTCGAGACGGCCGGCGGGAGCGAGACCGAGGCGTCGCTCCGGTTCGTGAGCTTCGAGGAGGCCAAGCGACTCCAGGAGGCGGTGAGGCGGCTGAAACGCGGTGACGCTGACGGGAGCGACGAGCAGGCGGGCGAACTGCTCTTTGCGCTTTCGAACCGCGACCTCGCGCTCGTCGGCGTGTTGTCCTTCGACTTTCGTCTCCCCGGCGCGACGCTGTTGGTGCTCTCGGGCGGCGTGCCCGTCGTCTCGTCGTACCTCCCCGACGTGGGCGGGACGGGACTGCTCGCCGCCGGTCTCGTCGGCCTGTTCGTCCTCGTCGTCCTCGGGTCGTGGCTCGCGGGCGGCGTCGCGGCCGTCCTCAACTACTACGGGTTCCGGCTGACCCGCGTCGGCGACGAACTCCAGTACGAACGCGGCCTCCTGCGGCGCTACGACGGCTCGATTCCGCTCGATAAGGTCCAGTCGCTGACGGTGGTCGACGACCCGCTGAAGCGGGCGGTCGGCTACGCGTCGCTCCGCATCGAGACGGCGGGCTACGCCCCCGGAAGCAGGCGCGAAGAGGGTTCACAGGCGGCGGTCCCCCTCGCCTCCCGGGAGCGCGTCCTCGCCCTCGCCCGCGACGTCGAACCCATGGACGAACCCGCCTTCGAGCGCCCGCCCCGACGGGTGCGCCGGCGCTACGCCGCGCGGTACCTCCTCGCACTCGCCGTCCTCGTGGGGACGCTCTACGCCCTCGCCGCCGTCGCGTCGCTCCCCGTCGCGTGGTACGCACCGGCCGTGCTGGTCCCCCTCGCGCCCGTCGCGGCCCACCTCAAGTGGCGCCACCGGGGGCGCTGGCTGGGGGCAAACCACGTCGTCACCCGGAACGGCGTGTTGCGACGACGGACGAAGGTGGTGCCGTACTACCGAATCCAGACGGTCGTCGACTCGCGGACGCTCTTTCAGCGCCGGTGGAACGTGGCGACGGTGACCGCCGACACCGCCGGGTCCGCCTCGCTCGGCGGCGACGACGCGGCCGCAGTGGACGTAGACGCGGCGGTAGCGGACGAACTCCGCGAGACGCTCGTCGACCGCCTCCGGGACGCACTGGCGGCGCGGCGGGCGACGACCCGCGCCGACGACGCGGGCGAGACGGGCCGGACTGACGAGAACGGCCGACTCCACGGCGAGGAGGGCGGGACCGACGGCGATTCGGGCTAGTCGGTCGTCGGGACGGCGACGGCGCCGGCGACGAAGAACGCCACCGCGAGGACGACGAGGACGGCGGCGTTGGTCGCCCAGTCGCCGCCGGTGCCCGTCACGGCGCGGACGCTTCGCGAGAAGTAGGTGAGCGGCGAGAGCGCGGTCACCGGCCGGAACCACGCGGGGAGCATGTCGGGCGGGACGAACGTCTCGGAGAGCGCCCAGACGGGGAGGGCGACGGAGTTGCTGGCGGCGATGACGCCGTCCTGCGAGTCGGCGACGCGGCCGATGACCGACCCGAGACCACAGAACAGGGCGACGGCGGCGACGACGGCGGGGACGACGAGGAGGAGTCGCGGGCCGAGGGGGACGACGGCGCCGGTGACGCCCACCACGAGGACGAACAACGCGAGACCGGCGGCGCCGATGATGACGACGTTGACGAGGGTGTGGGCGAAGAGCCACTCCCAGCGCGCGAGCGGCGTGGTGGCGAGTTTCTCGAAGCGGTGGCCGTCGCGGTGGCGGGCGACGGTGCTCCCGACCCGCGAGAGGGGGGTGAACACCACCACGACGGCGAGGTAGGCCGGGAGGTAGTAGGCGGGGTCGCGGGCGAACAGGCCGCCGCCGGTCGGGCGCGTCTGGACGAGGGCGCCGAAGATGAGAACGAGGAGCGCGGGGAAGAAGAAGGTGAAAAAGACGGCCGTGCGCCGGCGCAGGAAGGCGTGGAGCGAGGCGTCGAACTCGGCGTGAATCCGGCGGGCGCGACTCATCGAACCGCCTCCGCAGTGGGGACCGGGCGCTCGCTTGCGGCCAGCGATTCGCCCGTCAGTTCGAGGTAGACCGATTCGAGGTCGGGTTCGGCCCACGTGAAGGAGTCGAAGGCGACGCCGGCGGCTTCGAGGTCGGCGACCACGTGCCCAACGTCGGCGATGGTCACGCCGCGTATCAGGAGGTCGTCGCCGCGTCGCTCGACGGCGGCGTCGAGGGCGCGCGAGGCGGCCTCGGCGTCGGCGCGGGGGTTCCCGTCCGCGAGGTCGACGACGAGGTGGCTGTCGCCGCCGTAGCGCGCGACGAGGTCCGCCGGCGCGCCGACGGCGACGAGTTCGCCGTCACGCAGGAGACCCACGCGGTCGGCGAGGCGTTCGATTTCGCCCATGGAGTGGCTGGTGAGAAAGATTGTGGTGCCGCCGTCGGCGAGACCGTCGAAGAGGTCCCACAGCGCCCGCCTCCCGGCGGGGTCGATTCCGGTCGTCGGTTCGTCAAGAAAGAGCACGTCGGGGTCGTTCACCAGCGCCGTGCCGACGCAGACCCGACGTTGCTGACCGCCCGAGAGGGTCTCGTAGTGGGCGTCGGCGTCGTCGGTCAGGCCCACGTCCGCAAGCACCGCCTCGGGGTCGCGGGGGTCGTCGTAGAGACCGGCGTAGTAGCGAAGCAGTTCGCGCGCGGTGAGGCGGTCGGCCGGGCGGAACGACTGGGGCAAGAGTCCGACCCGGTCGGCGTCGACGGCCGTCGGCGCGCGCCCGAGGACGCGAACCGACCCCTCACAGCGGGTCGTTCCCGTGAGCGCGCGGACGAGCGTGGTCTTGCCCGCGCCGTTCGGGCCGACGAGACCGAACACCTCGCCGTCGCCGACCGACAGCGAGACGCCGTCGAGAGCGACCCGGTCGCCGTAGCGTTTGCGCACGTCGTCGGCGACGAGTGCGTCGTCCATACCCGCAGGTCGCGCCGGTTCGGAGGTAAGATTTCCGTTTCGGCCGTCTCATAGTGAGTATTGTGATCGTTTACCGCCGGTTCGCCGCCCCGGTCCGGCGAACCGGCGGTCGTGGCTCACGATAAACACTATCAGGCCGTCGCACCGACGCGGTCCGCGACGGTCTCGACCAGTTCGTCGGCGTCGTAGTCGCCGTCCTCGTCTTTGTCGTAGACCACCTCGTCGCCGACGTTGACGCGGAAGACGCCGTGGTCGCCGGTGACGAGGGCGACGGCGTCGAGGTCGTCACCGAGTTCGGACAGCAGGGCGTGCTGGACGGTCTCTGCACGGTCGAGGAAGCCACACGGAACGCAGTATTCGATTTCGACGGTCGTCATGGTTCGCCCCGACGTTGGGCGGGACGAACGTTAAACGCTGGGTGGAGGTGCGCGGCGACTGCACACTCAGAACGCGAGCGAGTCGAAGACGACGGCCAACAGGAGGGCGCCGAGATAGGCGTTCGAGGCGTGGAACGCGCGGAAGGCGGCCGACTCCGTGCGCTCGAAGTGCAGACGGACGACGGCCCACAGGAAGACGGCGCCGAGGGTGGCGCTCGTGAGGACGTACACCCAGCCGAGCGACCCCCACATCGCCAACAGGCCGGCGACGGCGAACGTCGCGCCGAGCCACCAGAGGATGTGTTTTCGCGTCTCCGTCTCGCCTCTGACGACGGGCATCATGGGGAACCCGCCGCGCGCGTAGTCGTCCTTGTAGGCGAGCGCGAGGTTGTAGAAGTGCGCGGGCGTCCACAGGAAGATGACGAGTGCGAGGGCGAGACCACCGAGACCGACCGTTCCCGTGACGGCCGCCCACCCGATGAGCGCGGGGAGCGCGCCGGCCGCACCGCCGATGACGGTGTTCTGGACCGTATTCGGCTTGAGCAAGAGCGTATAGACCACGCTGTAGAAGACGATGGCGGCGAGTCCGAGGACGGCGACGAGGGGGTTGACGGCGGCGAACGCGCCGACCGAGACGACGGTCAGGAGGATGCCGAAGGCGACGGCGTTGCGCACTGAGACGACGTCCGTGGCGATGGGGCGGTCGCTCGTGCGGTTCATCCGGCGGTCGACGTCGCGTTCGAAGACGTGGTTGAAGGTGCCGCTGGCGCCGATGGAGAGGACGCCGCCGAGGAGGGTGAGCGCGACCGTTCGCGGCGAGAGGTCCGGGCCGGCGGCGAGGGCCATGCCCGCCGAGGCGACGAGACAGAGCAGCCACATCAGCCGGGGTTTCATCAGCCGGAAGTACGCCGCACCGAGGACGCGAGCGCGGGCACGGAGACCGGACGGGAGCGACGGTGAGTCGGCGGCCGGCGTCTCGGGCGTCGCCGGTGCGTCGTCGTCGACGAGCGGTTCGACGTCGGTGACGGGACCGTCGTCGGGGTCGCCCGTCTCGACTTCGAGCGTCCACGCGAGCGCCGCGACGAGACCACCGAAGATGACCATGCCGACGAACAGGTGGGCAAGCGGGAGCAGTCCCCGTCCGCCGGTCGTCGCCACGACGGCGCCGAGGGCGGCCTGCGGGGGGTAACAGAGCGCCGACACGCCCACCGCGGCGCGGACGCGGCGCGGGGTATCGGTGCGGAACGCGGCGACGACGACGGCGACGACGAGCAACCCGACGAGCGCGGCGGCGACGCGTTGGCCGACGACGAGCGTTTCGGCCGTCGTCGTCGGGAGCGCACCGCCGTCGCCACAGGCCGGCCACGCGGCACACGTCGCCGTGGCGTTCGTCACCGCGAGGGTGCTCCCGACCAGCAAGAGCAGGTAGACACACATCGCAGTCGCCGCGAGGAGGCCGGGGAAGCGGTCGGTTACGTCGCGCGCCACGAATTCATCACTGGAGACCAGTTGGAAATCCCCATATTTATTCCCCGCGCTTTTTCCAGTCGAGTGGAATCGACCGGAGTCAGTAGCTATTTAGGGAGGTGTTTCCAAGGCCCCCATAGAGTATGAAACGGTCGCGCCTCCTGCTGGCGTCGCTTCTCTCGGTGGTGGTTCTGGCGCTCGCCACCGAACCGGTGGCGGCCCAGAGTTCGGTCAACTCCGCGCTCATCAACGAACTGAACGAGAAACTCATGTACGTCGCCGTCCCGGTGACCGTCCTCGTCGAGGGCATCCTCATCTACACGGTCTACCGATTCAAGGACGCCGACGAGGCCAAACCCACCCGCGAGAACCGGCGACTCGAAGTCACGTGGACCGTCGCCACGGCGGTCATCCTGCTGTTCGTCGGCGTCGCCTCCTACGGCGTCCTCGCCAACGAGAACATCGCCTCGCACGGCCCGAGTTCGCTCCCACAGGAGAACAGCGACGCCGTCGTCGTCCACGTCGAAGCGTTCCAGTGGGGCTGGTCGATGAGCTACCCCGACGAGAACGTCAAACTCGCCAGCACCTCCCCGACGCTGGTGATACCCAAAGGACAGGACGTCTACTTCAACATCACCTCACGCGACGTGATACACTCCTTCCACGTCCCCAAACTCGGTCTGAAACAGGACGCCGTCCCCGGGCAGGCGAACGTCATCAAGACGGTCCCGCTCGAAGAAGGGACCTATCAGGGCTACTGCGCGGAGTTCTGTGGCGTCGCCCACTCGCAGATGCTCTTCAAGATAAAGGTGGTCTCGCAGGACGAATACCAGCAGTACATCCAGCAGAAAAAGAGCCAGTCGTCGGACCTCGAACCGGTCGAATCCGCGCGACTGCACGCCTGAACCGGACCTCGTTCTCGGCGGCCGCGACGCGGCGCGACCGTTCACCGTCTCCTCGCCATAGGGAGTCTCGTAGCCAGTCGGCGCTCCAGCGACCCTCGACGGGCGTCGTCTTCGATTCGGAGACGCCGAATCGGTGGAGTACGACGAGAACCCCCTCAACACCGCCGCTCGACGATGCGCTCGACGATGCGGCCGGTCGAGAGGAGTTCGCCGTCGTACCGTGGTTCGCGCGCCGAGGCGCGGCGGACCTCGCAGTCGAGACCGCGGTCGGCGAGGGCGCGGTGAAGGGTCTCCTCGTCGTGGTGTTGGTCGTAGCCGAGGACGATGACGTCGGGGTCGATGGTCTCGATTGGCACGAAGATGTCCTCGGGGTGACCGAGGTGGGCCTCGTCGACGACGGCGAGGGCCGCGACCATGTCGCGTCGCTGTCGGCCGGGGAGGACCGGCGCGGGTTTGTGCGTGACGTTCGTGCTCCGCGCGACGATGACGTGGAGTTCGTCGCCCATCGCCGCCGCGTCCGAGAGGTAATGCAGGTGCCCGGGATGGAGGACGTCGAAGGTTCCCTGTGCGATGACGGTGGTCATAGCTCCTCTTCGATGTCCTCCTGTGTGAAGTCGAAAAACGCCTCGGGGTCGGCGAGTTCGACGTCGAGGACGTCGAGCGACCGGGGGTCGCCCTCGCGGTCGAACGCGCGCCAGTCGTCGCGGCCGTAGGGGGCGCCGACGATGATGTGGACCTCGCCGTTCCCGAAGGCGTCGCGGTCGGCGTCGCTCGGCCGGAGGACGCCGTTCGGGTGGGAGTGAATCGACCCGACCGAGCGCACGTCGTTCGGAATCATGTCGGTGCGAACGGTCGCACTCACGGGATTGGAAGTCGTGCCGGGGATGACCAGAACGTCGGTGACGACGGTGCCTTCACGGTCGAGTCCGAGGCGGCGGGCGTCCTCGCCACGAAGCAACCCCATGTACTCGTCGGGGTGGGTCTCCGAGGAGGCTTCGAGAGCGAACTCGAGGGTCTCCTCGGCGATGCCGATGACGGTACTCGACCGGAACAGCCGCATGCGAACAGGTGGGTCGCGTCGCCTTCTAAGGGTTCCGAATGTCACGAGCA
>JBDGTR010000028.1:0-15832 GCA_042216635.1 Haloplanus sp.
GCCATCGGGTAGGTGCCCGTGCTGTCCTCGCGGCGGGTGAGCGTGAGTTCGCAGATGCGCGCCGTCTCCTCGGCCGCCTCGCAGTAGGTCTGGTAGAAGTCGCCGTTCTGAAAGAGCACGAGGACGTCCTCGTAGTCCGCACAGAGCTCGAAGTACTGACTCAGCATCGGCGTCAGTTCGTCCCGGAGGTCGACCATCCCGTCCGGGGGACCGGTCACCGCGTCCATGTCCGCTATCCGGCGGTCGAAGCATAAAAAGCGTCGCCACTGACCCCCGCTCCCCAGCAGAGTTACGTGCGTCGGGGCGTTAGATGGAGTAGCGCCGGTCGGGGGTCGTCGGCCCGGAGCGGTCGCCGACGCGTCACCCGACAGCCGACACAAGTCATGACCGACGCAGGCACACCGGATTCGGACCTCGCGGTCCCCGCCCTCCCCGTCGACGAAGCCGCGACGCTCACCGACCGCATCATCGAGAACGTCGAACGGGTCATCGTCGGCCAACACGACGCCATCGAGCACATCGTGGTGGCGACGCTCGCACGCGGCCACCTCCTCTTGGAGGACGTGCCGGGCGTCGGCAAGACGATGCTCGCCCGGGCGGTGGCCACCTCCGTCGACTGCTCGTTCAAGCGCGTCCAGTTCACCCCCGACCTCCTCCCTTCGGACGTGACGGGGGTGAACGTCTTCGACCAGAAGTCCCGCGAGTTCGAGTTCCGACCCGGTCCCGTCTTCGCCAACGTCGTCCTCGGCGACGAAATCAACCGCGCGCCGCCGCGAACGCAGGCCGCCTTGCTCGAGGCCATGGAGGAAGAACAGGTCACCGTCGACGGCGACACCCACGCCCTGCCCGACCCCTTCACCGTCATCGCCACGCAAAACGACGTCGAGACCGGGCGCACCTACGAACTCCCGATGGCCGAAATCGACCGCTTCATGAAGAAACTCCGGCTCGGCTACCCCGACGAAGACGAGGAGACCGAACTCCTGGGTCGGGTGGCCGGCCACCACCCCATCGACTCGCTCGACCCCGTCGCCAGCGCGGAGGACCTCCGGCGGGCGCGCGAGGCCGTCGCGGCGGTCACCGTGAGCGAACCCGTCCGGCGGTACGTCTCCCGACTCGCCGCCCACACGCGCGACCACGCCAGCCTCGGCGTGAGTCCCCGGGGCGGCATCGCACTCGTCCGCGCCGCTCAGGCCCGGGCGGTCCTCGACGGCCGCGACTACGTCGTCCCCGACGACGTACAGACCGAGGTGACGACGGTGTGGAGTCACCGCATCGAGACGGGTCGCGCCGACCGCCACGGCCACGACGCGGTGGCGGCCGCCGTCGACGCCGTCGCCGTCGAGTGAGATGCGCGTCAAACTCACGCTCCGGGGCTTCGTCGCCGTCGGCGTCGCCGTCGTCGGTACGTGGCTGAGCGTCCGCTTCGGCCCGCGGTCGCTCAACGCCGTCGTTCTCCCCACCGTCGTCGCTCTGGTCGCGGCCGTCGTGCAGGTGGCGACCTTCGACCGACCCGAACTCTCGCGGACGCCGCCGCCGAACGGCTTTCCCGGCGACGGCGGGCGAGTCGAACTCCGGTTCGAGACGGACGCCCCCGTCACCGGCACCGTCGTCGACGGTCTCCCGCCGGGCGTCGACGGCGACGCCTCGGTGACGACGCTCGTCGGCGACGGTCCCGTCGGTTACGACGTGACCTACCGCCGTCGTGGGGAACGCGCCTTCGGCCCGACGCGACTCCGCGCGCGTGACGTCCTCGGGTTGGCCGAGCGCACCTTCCAGTGGCGCGAACCGACGAGCGTCGTGGTGTATCCGCGCGTCTTCGACCTCTCGTCGAGCGCGTACGGGTCGCTCCGCGAGCGCTCGGACCGCGGCCGACGCCCCGACCGCGGCGAGTTCGACCACCTGCGCGAGTACGCGCGCGGGGACACCCTCCGGGACGTCCACTGGAAGTCGAGCGCCAAGCGCGACGACCTCGTCGTCAAGTCCTTCGGAAGCGACCGCGAACGGACGGCGGTGACGCTGGCGGCGAGCGCCGACCCCGGACACGCCGACGCGATGGCCGAGGCGGCGGCGAGTCTCGGGACCGCCCTCCTCGCCGACGACGTGCCCGTCTCGCTGGTGACGCCCGACGGCCGACTCGACGTCGGCGTCGACGGCGGGACGCGACTCCTCGAACACCTCGCCCGCGTCGGAAGCGGCGACGTCGACGCCGACGCCGACGTGACCGTCACCGCCACCGCCGAGGCGACGACCGTCCGCGTCGGCGGGGAGACGACGACGTTCGAATCGCTCCGTCGCCCGCCGGCCGACGCCGACCGGTCGCCCGTCGAAAGCGAGGAGGTGGCGGCGTGAGCGTCGACGCCCGCCCGCCCCTCGCCGCCGCCGTCGACTTCCGTCGGGCGACGCTCGTCGCGGTGGGCGTCCTGACGCTGTCGTACGCGAGCGTCCTCTATCACGTCACCGACGTGGTCGGCGGACGGACGCTCATGCTGGCGGTTCTCGCGGGGGCGGTCGGACTGGCGCTGACGGTCGGGCGCGTCCTCCGGCCGCGAACGGCGGCGTTTCTCACCCTCCTGTTCGTCGCCGGCGGCTTCGCGGCGTACTTCCTCTCGGTGCCCGAGAGCCAACGCGCACTCCTCTCGACCGGCCGGGTCGCCTCCGATACGGTCGCCTTACTCACCGGGCTATCGGTGCTCAGACTCACGCAGGCCGACGTCTGGGCGCTCGCGGTGGCGCCCGCGCCGGTCTTTCTGTCCGGCTATCTCGCCGTCCGGCGGTGGTACGCGTCGAGCGTCGTCGTCGGCGGCGTAACGCTCGGCCTGTTCGTCCTCACGGGCGACGCCGGGACGGTCCAGACCCTCGTCGGCGTCGTCGCGGGCGCCGCCGCCGTCGGGTTGGGGACGCTCGACCGCCACGGCGGGAGCGCCGTCCAACTCGACACGCTGGCGGTGGTGCTGGTGGCGATGACGCTCCTCGCGGCGACGCTGTCGGTCGTCCCCGGCGCGGGCGCCGCCGAACCCCTCCTCCCTTCGGACCGCCCGACGCCGACCGCCGAGTCCACCCTCGTCGACGCGTCGGACCACGTGACCGTTCAGGGGACCATCCGCCTCTCCCCGAAGGTTCGATTCACCGTCCAGAGCGGACGCGAAGAGTACTGGCAGACGGCGGCCTACGACCGCTACACCGGGTCGGGGTGGGTCCGCTCCGGGCAGACCGACGACTACGCCGGGCGACTCGACGACCCGCCGGGCGCCGACCGACGCCTCGACCAGACCGTCACCGCCGAGACGTCGCTGGGGTCGGTGCCGGCGGCGTGGAAACCCGTCACCGTCGACGGCCGACTCGCGCGGACGGCCTCGGTGACGCCACAGGGCGGCATCCGACCGGGAACGACCGTCTCGGCCGGCGAGTCCTACACGGTGACGAGTCGCGTCCCGCGCTATACGACCGCTCAACTCCGGCGCGCGGGGACGGACTACCCCGAGGACGTCGAAGCACAGTACACCCGCCTCCCGGAGTCGACGCCCGACCGCGTCCGTCAACGGGCCGACGAGGTGACCGCCGACGCCGAGACGCCGTACGACGAAGCCGTCGCCATCGAGTCGTATCTCGAAGCGAACAAGCGCTACTCGCTGACCGTCGACCGCCCGGAGGGCAACGTCGCCGACGCCTTCCTCTTCGAGATGGACGCCGGCTACTGCACCTACTACGCGACGACGATGGTGGCGATGCTCCGCGCCGAGGGGGTGCCCGCGCGGTTCGTCACCGGCTACACCCCGGGCCAACGCGTCGCCGAAGACGAGTGGGTGGTCCGCGGTCTCGACTCCCACGCGTGGGTGCAGGTCTACTTCCCCGACGTGGGGTGGGTGCGGTTCGACCCGACGCCGGCCGCCCCGCGCCAGTCGGCCGAACGCGCCCGCCTCGCCGACGCCCGACAGAGCGACGAACCCGGCGTCGACACGGAGAACTCCGGCGGCCCGGCGTGGACGCCGACGCCGACGGGCGCGTCGACCCCGTCGCCCTCCGACGCCGCCGACCCCGCCGCGACGTCGACGGTGACCGCCAACCCCGACGTGGGGAGCGAACCCGAACCCGACCTCGGGACGACGCCGGCGCCCACCGAGTCGCCGGGGACGCTCCCCGACCTGCCGACGCGGGAGACCCTCGCGCTGTGGGCGGTGGCACTGGTCGGTCTCGTCGCCGGCGCGCGGCGCACCGGGGCCACCGACCGCGCCGTTCGGGCCGTCTGGCTCAGACGACAGCGCACGACCGACGACCCCGACGCCGACGCCGCGCGCGCGTTCGCCCGTCTGTCGTACCTGCTCGAACGACGGACCCGCCCGCGTCGGCCGGGCGAGACGCCACGGGCGTACGTCGCTGCCGTCGCCGCCGACGACCGCGCCCGGCGGGTCGTGGCGGCGTACGAACGCGCTCACTACGGCGACGGACTCGACCGGGCGACCGCCGACGACGCCGTCGCCATCGTCGACGAACTCGTCGCGGAATCGACGCTCCCCGGCCGCCTGTTCGACCGCTGAAGCGTCTCGGACCGCGCGTCCCGACACTGTTTAATAGCCCCATCCTGTAGCTTTACGCTGTAATGTCGGAAGTCTGCTCGACGTGCGGGCTCCCTGAGGAACTCTGCGTCTGCGAAGACGTGGCCAAGGAGTCTCAGGAGATAAACATCCGCATCGACGAGCGCCGTTACGGGAAGGAGGTAACGATCATCGAAGGGTTCGATCCGAAAGACGTCGACATGGACACGTTGTCGTCGGACCTGAAGTCGAAGTTCGCCTGCGGCGGGACCGTCGAAGACGGTTCTATCGAACTCCAGGGGAACCACCTCGGTCGCGTGGAGGACTTCCTCCGCGACAAAGGGTTCAACGTCGCGTGACCGTCGTTACCTGACCGCCCGTCCGTCGAGCGTTACGACTCGTGTTTTTAGAACGGTGATTCGGGAGGCTCTTCCTCGTCGGGAGCGCCGGCGTCGTCGCCGTCGTCGGCGACGAGGTCACCGCTCCACGCCTCCAGTCCGCCGGTCATGCTCTCGACGCGCGCGTCCGCCGTCCCGTCGTAGGATTTGATGAGGCGTGCGGCCTGCACGCTCGCTTTCCCGTGGGGACAGACCGTGACGATGCGGTCGGCGCCGGCGAACGATTCGATGCGGTCCGGGAGGTCGCCGAACGGCACGTTCTCGCTCCCGGGGATGTGCCCGCGACCGAACGCGCCCGGCGACCGGATGTCGACCACGCGCGGCGGGTCGTCGCTTTCGAGCAACGCCTCGACCTCTTCCGGGGAAATCTCGTCGTCCATACACTGCCAAAGGGAAGTGGGGCGGATAAGCCTCCGGGTGCGCGGTCACGACTCCAGCAGACCGTCCTCGCGGGCGAGCAACAGGCCCTCGATGGTGGCGTCGTTGGCGGGCGGCGTGCGCGCGACGCCCACCGCCTCGGCGACGGGGACGGTCCGGGGGGTGAGGAACTCGCTTCCGTCCAGGTCGCGGTCGGTCGGCGTCAGTCCCGTCGCGTAGACGATGCCCCGGCGGTGTCGGAGCACGCCCGTACACGCCCAGAAGCTCTGGACGAGAGCGGTCGAGTCGGGGGCAAAGCCCGTCTCCTCGCGGAGTTCGCGCGCCGCCGCCGTCGTGAACGACTCGCCGGGTTCGAAGATGCCGGCGGGGAGTTCGAGGTGCGTCTCCCGAATCGTCGGGCGGTACTGCTCGACGAAGAGGACCACGCCGTCGGCGACGGCGACGACCACGACGGCGGGCGGCAGTTCCGCCCAGTAGTAGCGCTTCGTCGAGCCGTCCGGCTGTTCGACGAGGTCGTAGCCGCCGGTGTACCACCCCGTCTCGTACTCGACGACCGACTCCACGACCCGCCGTTCGGGGTCGTCGGTGACGCCGCGATGCGGGTCGGTCGCGGGCGCCTCGTCGTCGGCCGTGGGGTCGTCGGTCGCGTCGTCGTCGGCGCGGTCGGTCACGGACGAACCACCGCCACGCGGTAGCGTCGCCCGCCGTCGACCACGAGGACGCCGCCGTCGACCGCCGCGTCGGGGTTGCGGGTGAGGAGCGCGTCGCGTTCGTCGAACGGCGAGTGGGTGAACGGCTCTTTCAGGCCGTGTGCGCCGGTCTGGTAGGGGGGCGACCGCCCGTCTTCGAGGGCGGCGGTCAGGTAGGGGTAACGCCGCGCGGGCAGGTCGGTGACGTTCACGGCCGGGCCGGTGGCGTCGGTCGGCGTCGCGGTCATGTAGTAGGGGGCGCCGCTCCCGAGCGCCGAGGGGAGCGCCCCGAGTGCCAACAGGCCGACGACGACGAGCGCGAGCAACGCGAGGACGCGGCGCGTGGTGGGTCGCACACCCGGGGTAGGGACGGCGCGGTGAAACCGATTGCGCTCGACCGCGCGACTCACAGTCGGTCGCGGTAGAGGCGTCCGAACGCCTGCCGGCGGAGCGTGGCGACGGCCGCCTCGCGCTCGTTCTCGAAGGTGGCGGCGACCGCCGCGTCCGCGAACGGCGCGACGTGCCAGACGACCTTCGTCACGTCCGGGCTTCCCACCTCGGACACCTCCACGTCGGCGTCCTCGCGCCACGCCTCGAACGCCTCGCGGTCGCCGACCCGGACGACGAGGAGCGACGCGAACAGCGCGTCGCGGGCCGTCTCGACCACGTCGCTCGTCACTCGCTCGCGGTACTCCTCGCGGTCGAAGTCCATCGCCTTCGCCGTCTCGCGGACCACCGTCTGTGCCGCCGGCCCGACCGACTCGTAGGCCTCGCGGGCGTCCGCGAGCGTCTCGGGTTCGAACACGCCCTCCGTCTCCATACCACCCGGTCGCGCCGGCGGGACTTTACGCCTTTCCGTCCGCGTCGTCCTCCGTGTCCGTCTCGTCGCCGTCGTCCGCCAGCATCTGCCGGGTCATCTCGCGCGCCTCGCGGAGGACGTCTCGCGCGTCGTCGTCGAGGGGTTCGGAACCACCCGCCCCGGACGCCCCGGGTGGGGCGTGGTCGTGGTCGTGGTCGTGACCCCCTTCGCCGACTCCACCCACGTCGGGGCGTCCACGCTCCGCCGGCACCGTGTCCTCGAACACCTCCTCGTAGGTGGCGTCCTCGGCGGCGTCGGCGACGACCGGCGCGAGGTCCTCGGCACTGCCGGCCTCCCAGTCGGGGGCGTGGTCGTCGAGCCACGTCTCGTGGGCGTCGCCGTGGAGCATGGCGGTGAACGCGAGGTGGTTGGCGAGGTGTTCGGCGTCGCGTTGGGGCACCTCACAGACCGGGCAGGCGTATCCCATGGGCGAGGGCAGGCGCGCCACGGGCTAAAGTCCCGCGACCGTCAGGCGTCGCGTCGCCACTCGTCTACGTCGAGGACCATCACGAGGGCGTCCTCGCCGTCGCTGTAGTATCGGGGGTGGCGACGGACGGTCCTGAATCCGACGTCGTGATAGAGCGCCTGCGCGGCGTCGTTGCCCTCGCGCACCTCCAGTTTCACCACCGTCGCGCCGTCGAGTGCGAGGGTGACGAGCGCCCGGGTGAGGAGGCTCCGGCCGATGCCTCGCTGTCGCGCCTCGCCGACGACGGCGAGGTCCTTGACGTGGCCCACGTCGCGGCCGTAGTTGGGCGTCACGTCGCTCACGACGTAGCCGACGAGACCGGTGGCGTCCTCGGCGACGAGAAAGCCCGCCTCGTCGAGGAATCGCTCGAAGGCGGTGTAGGGCCACGGCTGGTCGAAACAGGTCCGCTCGATGCCCACCACCGCCAACAGGTCCGCCCGCTCGACTCGGCGGATGGTCACGTCGGCGGGGGGTACGGAGGCGGCCACGCCGCCCGGTACGCCGGACTGTGAGAAAAGCCCTCGGGGAGCGACACTCGCTCCCGTCGCTCCCGACGGCGAGGCGCGAAAAAATCGGAGTCGGTGGGTCGCGTCAGTCGTCGGCGGGGGCCGCGCCGCTTCCCGATTCGTACTGCTGTTTCGTGAGCGTGAGTTTGCCGCCGGCGGCGAGAATCTCGCGTTCGCGCTCGGAGGCGTCGAGGCGGGCGGTCGCCTCCCAGTCGTCGTTGACGCGGACGGTGAACTCCTCTTTGCCGCTCTCGACGGCCGCCGCCACGTCGTCGACGATTTCGACGTCGTCGCCCTGTTCGATGCGCTCGTAGGTGGCCTCGTCGATGGTCAGCGGGACGATGCCGAAGTTGAACAGGTTGGCCTTGTGGATGCGCGCGAACGACTGCGCGAGGACGCCCTCGACGCCGAGGTACATCGGACACATCGCGGCGTGTTCCCGCGAGGAGCCCTGCCCGTAGTTCTCGCCGGCGACGAGGAAGCCGCCGTCGGCCTCGCGGGCGCGGTCGGCGAAGGTGTCGTCCACCCGCGAGAGCGTGAAGTCGGAGAGACGCTCGATGTTCGAGCGGAACTTGAGGATGTCCGACGTGGCCGGGATGATGTGGTCCGTGGTGATGTTGTCGTCCATCTTCAGGAGCGCCTCGCCCTCGATGTCCGCGCCGAGCGGGTCTTTCAGCGGCACCTCGCCGATGTTCGGTCCCTTGACGAGACCGTCGTCGACGGGGTTCTCCGGTTCGATGATGTCCGCCTTCGAGCCGTCGTACTGGTCGGGGAGGGAGACGCCGGGGGATTCGAGGTCGCCGAGTTCGTCCGCGAGGTCACGCGGGTCGACGATTTCGCCCTTGATGGCCGCCGCGGCGGCGACTTCGGGCGAACAGAGGTAGACGCTGTCCTCCTCGATGCCGGAGCGACCCTCGAAGTTGCGGTTGAACGTCCGCAGGGAGACCGAATCCGACGCGGGGACGTGCCCGATGCCGATACACGGCCCGCAGGTCGCCTCGGAGACGTTGACACCGGCGGCCATCATCTCGGCGGTCCACCCCTCGCGCGCGAGGAGTTCGCCGGCCTGTTTCGACCCCGGCGCGACGATCATCTCGAGGTCCTTCTGAATCTCGCGGCCTTCGACCATCTTCGCGGCCGGGAGGATGTCCTCGTAGCCGCCGTTGGTACAGGAGCCGACGATGACCTGTTCGACGTCGGTGCCGGCGACCTCGCGGACGGGCACGACGTTGTCCGGCATCGAGGGCTGAGCGATGAGCGGTTCGAGGTCCGAGAGGTCGATGACGACCTCGTCGGCGTACTCGGCGTCCTCGTCCGGGCCGAGTTCGACGTACTGGTCGCCGCGACCCTGCCGTTCGAGGTACTCCTTCGTTCGCTCGTCGGTCGGGAAGATGGAGGTGGTCGCGCCGAGTTCCGTCCCCATGTTGGTGATGGTGGTTCGCTCGGGGACGGTCAGGCTCTCGACGCCCGGCCCGGTGTACTCGAAGACCTTGCCGACGCCGCCTTTCACCGACAGACGCCGGAGCATCTCGAGGATGATGTCCTTCGCCGAGGACCACTCGGGGAGTTCGCCCTCCAGGCGGACGTTGACGACTTCGGGCATCTCCACGAAGTAGGGACCGCCGCCCATGGCGACGGCCACGTCGAGACCGCCGGCGCCGATGGCGAGTTCGCCGAGACCGCCCGGCGTCGGCGTGTGGGAGTCCGACCCCAGCATCGTCTTGCCGGGCACCGCGAAGTTCTCCTTGTGGACGTTGTGGCAGATGCCGTTGCCCGGGCGGGAGAAGTACGCGCCGTAGGTGCCGGCCGCCGACCGGAGGAAGCGGTGGTCGTCCGTGTTCTTGAAGTCGAACTGGTAGGTCTGGTGGTCGCAGTACTGCGCCGCGAGTTCGGTCTGCACCTCGTCGAGGTCGAGCGCCTCGAACTGGAGCCAGACCATCGTCCCGGTGGTGTCCTGCATCAACACCTGGTCGATGTCGATGCCGATCTCCTCGCCGGGTTCGAGTTCACCCTCGACGAGATGGTCGCCGAGGATTTTTTCCGTGAGTGTTTGTCCCATAGCGTCCGTGGGTCGCGCGCGAACGGATATAAATCCCGCGTCTCTCCGCCCGAGAACTGGTGAGCGCGCCCCTCTAGCGCAAGTTTTAGGGCGTTTGCGTTCGTAGCTCGGTGGCTATCCCCCGACTCACCGGCACGGTTTTGTCGGCGGTGGCCGACGCCCCCGTATGTTCAGAGCCGGGTCGTTCGTGGCCGACCACCTCTCGCCCGTCACCGACGAACAGGTCCAACCCAACGGCGTCGACCTGACCGTCGAGACCGTCCTCGAACAGCGCGAACCGGGACGCATCGGCCGCGACGGCAAACGCGTCGGCGACCGCACCGAACTCGCGCCCGACGGCGACGCCTACGCCCTCGACCCCGGCGGCTACGTCGCCCGCTACGGCGAGACGATTCGCGTCCCGGAGGGCCACGTCGGCTTCGTCTACCCCCGGTCGTCGCTCATGCGCAACTCCTGTATGCTCCACACCGCCGTCTGGGACGCCGGCTACGAGGGTCGCGGCGAAGGGTTGCTGGAGGTCCACCACCCCGTCGAACTCGAACCCGGCGCGCGCATCGCGCAGTTCGTCCTCGCCGAAGCCGCCCACGACGACACCTACGACGGGAGCTATCAGGGCGAGCGACTGGAGTAACTCCCGATTAGCCGCCGCACGCGGCGGTTACTGACGGGGTTCGCCCCGTCTCCTCGACCGTGACGCCACTCGACCGCCCCCCAGGACCGTCTCGGACGATGCTCTCCCGACTCGTCGCCGCGCCACTCTCGCGTCCGGGACCGCACGCTCGACGCCGACCCTCCTCGCGGACCCGCCGATTCCCGGCGACGCCGCCGTCGACGTCACTCACACCCTCGTCGTCGGCCCACTCGACGTCGTGGTCGACGGCCACCGACGCGCCGAGGCCGGACTGGTCGTGTTGGGTGAGAGGGTGTTCGGGTGACGTGGTCACCGCTCGCCGTCGTTCCCCGGAACACGGGCCGGGAGGGAGTTGAACCCGATTGCGAGACTCGCTCCGCTCGTCTCGCGTGGTTCAACTCCTCCACGGGTCGTTCGAAACCGCTCGCTGTCGCTCGCGGATTTCTCACGGGCCGGGAGGGAGTTGAACCCCCGACCGTCTGGTTAAAAGCCAGACGCTCTGCCTGACTGAGCTACCGGCCCTCAGGAAGTCGTTCCGGGTACGGGCGTATAAGCGTTTACAACGGTAACGAGATGAACGCCCGTCGGACACGGGGTGCGGGTGTCGTCAGGAGAGGTCCAGATACTCCGCGAGTGCCTCGGCCACCAACGCGTCGGGGTCGCGGTTCTCGATGGACGCCCGGCGCCGGAGTTCGATGTACTGAGCGGAGGGGAGCGTCACCGGAATCTCGCCGAAGGTGAGGTTCCGCGCGTCGAGGGCGTCGGAGACGGACGCGCCGTCGCCGACTTCGCTGGCGATGCTCCGAATCTCGCGGACCGTCAGGTCGTGTTCGAGGGTGGCCCACGCCAGCGCGTATCGGTCGTCGCCGGCGACGCGGGCGATGTGTTTCGCCGCCGTCGGCGCGATGTTGCCCCGGGCGACGTGCCGGCGGATGGCCTGTGGCAGGTCGTGGACGCGCGCCCACTTGCGGATGAACGCGACCGACACCTCGTCGCCGGCGCGCGAGGCGGCCTCCTTGTACGACCCGACGCCGCGCACGAGGGCGGCACAGGCGGCGGCGCCCCGGAGCATGTAGACGTGGTCCTCGGAGCCGACGGTGTTCTCGGCGAACGAGTGGACGGTTTCGGCGGCCGTCGCAACGCTCTCGGGGTCGTCCGGGTCGAAGCCGACGGCCTCGGCCGCGCGTTCGCCCGTGACTTCGGGGTCGGCCCGCACGACGGGTTCGCCCACCGGCGACTCCCGGTCGGCCGGTCGCTCCCCGTCCGGTCGCTCGCCGCTCATCGTCCCACCCCGCGACGCGAGGGCGGTACGCCTCTCCCGCGCCCGTCCGGGCGGACCGCAGGACCGACGCCCGGCGGCGCCGCCCGCCGTCCCGCGAGTCGGCCGTGACCGGGGGTGTCTCGACGCATCGACCGCCTATACAGACCCGACGGGGATAAACACCCTTCTCTCGCGGCGGCGTGCGTCGAGGCGCCACGGCTTTATCCGGCGCGACGAGAGCGAGCGTATGGCCCCTGCTCTCGGGAAGATAGACCGCGCGTTCTTCGACGAACACGTCCGCCCGTACCTCGGCGCGGACCGCTCGGACGTGACGCTCGGCCCGACGCCGGGCGTCGACTTCGGACTCCTCGACCTCGACGGCACCGCCGTCGCCGTCGCCACCGACCCCGTCTCCGTCCTTCCCGCTCTCGGCTTCGCCCGCGCCGGGCGGTTCGCCCCCGACGTCGTCCTCGCGGACGTGGCCGTCAGCGGTCTCTCGCCCTCGCACCTCTCGATTTCCTTCTCGCTCCCGCCCGCGACCACCGACGACCAGTTCGCCGACTGCTGGCGCGGCATTCACGAGGAGGCCGCCGACCTCGGCGTCGGCGTCGTCACCGGCCACACCGCGCGCTACGAGGAGTGTTCGTTTCCGTGGGTGGGCGCGGCCACCGCCCTCGCCGTCGGCGACCCGGCGGACGTGATTCGCCCGAACGGCGCCCGCGCCGGCGACGACCTCCTCGTGACCAAGGGACCGGCCGTCGAGACGACCGGCCTGTTGACGACGCTCTTTCCCGACCGGATCGACCTCCCGGCGGACGTCCTGGCGACGGCGCAGGCGCGACTGGACGAGGCGCGGTGCGTCCGCGACGCGACGGCCGTCGCGGCGGCGGGCCGGAAGGGCGACGGCGGCGTGACGGCGATGCACGACGCCACCGAGGGCGGTCTCTACGGCGCGTTGGTCGAGGCGGCGACGAGTGCGGGCGTCCGGTTCGAGGTGGAACGCGACCGCGTCCCGATTCGACCGGGCGTCCGCGAGACGTGTGCCGCCCTCGACGTCGACCCGTGGACGGCCACCTCCTCGGGGTCGCTCGTCGTCGCGGTCGACCCGGAGGCGACGGAGCGAATCCTTTCGGCTCTCGCCGACCGGGGGACGCCCGCCGCCCGCGTCGGGTCGGTCCGCTCGGGCGAGGGGGTCTACGTCGACGGCGAGCGAATCGAGGCGCCCGCGACCGACGCGTCGTGGGCCGCCTACTCGGCGCTCTCGACGTGAACGTCGAGGCGGTCGAACGCCTCGCCGGTCCACCGGTAGGCCCGAATCTCCGCCGCGTGGGGTGCGACGATGAGGTAGACGTACCCCGGCCACGTCGCCTGTGCGCGGTCGGTGTCGCTCGGCACCGGCGCGCTCTCGGGGTGGGAGTGATAGAAGCCGACGACCTCGTCTCCCCCGGATTCGACGGCGTCGACGGCGGCGACGGCCGCCTCGGGGTCGAGTTCGTACCGCGTTCGCTGGTCGGCGGCGGCGTTGGGGACGCGACGCGTTCCGGTGACGCGGTCGGGCGGCCCGCGTTCGCCCGCGAGGACGCCACACACCTCGCGGGGCGGGTCGCGTCCCTCGCGGGCGTGGGCGAGAAGCGACGCGCGGACGGCCGCCGTCAGGCGGAGCGACTCACTCGAAGTCACGGCGCATGGCGATTTCGAACCACGGACACAGCCGGAGTTGGCGGTACCACTTGGGGTGGTCGTGGAGGTGTTCGTAGTCCACCCACAGGAGACCCGCGATTTCGTCCTCGTTCGGCTCTACGGCCACCTCGTCGAGGGTGAGTTTCAACACCGAACACACCTCCCACTCCAGTCCCGCGTTCTCGTAGTAGCGTTTGTACTCGAACTTGTCGGTCACGCGGAGGTCCGAATACTGGTCGGGCGTGACGCCGAGTTCCTCTTCGAGTCGCTGGCGCGTGGCTTCCTTCTGGCTCTGGCCCGCGCGGGGGTGGGAGGCGACGGTGCCGTCCCAGTAGGTGTCCCACAGGCGCTTTTCGGGCGCTCGCTGGGCGAGGAGGATGCGACCGTCGCCGTCGAGGACGAGCGACGTGAAGGCGCGGTGGAGGATGCCCTCGCCGGTGTGGGCGTCGAGACGGTTGGCGAGGCCGCGTCGCTCGTCGTCGCTGTCGACGACGACGACCTCCTGTTCTGCGTTGGGGTGGGCGTCGGCGGCGTCGACGTCGACGGCGTCGCCCCCCGCGTCGCTCCCCTCGTTGGCACTCATGGGCGACTCATCGGACAGGAGGCTAATGGCGTCTTCGATGCGTCGGTGCCGGTCTCACCCGAGCATCCGCGTCGCGGCGGCGTACTGGATGGCGAAGAGGACGGAGTTGTAGACGCCGTGGACCACCGCCGGCACGAGGAGGTTGCGGGTCCGCTCGTAGGCGAACCCGAGGACGAGTCCGAGCATCGCGGCGATGGTGATGTAGGGCACCCGAGAGCCGCCACCGCCGGTGAGCGCCACCCAGTGGGCCAGACCGAAGAGGACGCTCGCCACCACGACGGCCACCGACGACCCCCACGTCCGCCGGAGGATGCTCTGGACGGTTCCCCGGAAGACCAGTTCCTCGAAGGGACCGACCAACAGGAGCGAGACGGGAATCATATAGAGGAAAAACCGGGGGTCTTGCTGGCCGGCGACGACCACCTCGTTCTGGGCCACCTGCACGCCGAGAATCGAGAGCGCCTGTCCGATGGTGGCCTGTGCGACGAGGATGAGGACGACGCCGCCGGCCATCCACCCCGCCTCCGTGAGCGTCGGGCGGCGGACCTGCAGGAGGTCCCAGTCGTCGGTGATGGCGAGATACACCCCGACGCCGACGCCGAAGCCGACGAACTGGAGCACCGAGAGCGCGACCCGGAGCCCGATGCTGTCCGGCGCGACCAGTCCGGCGCCGACGAGGAGGTTCCCCCCGATGCCCGCGATGGCGGTCGCAGACAGGAAGGCCGCGAAGATGACGAGGACGGCCCGTCCGAGACTCCCGAGGCGGACGGGGAGGGGCGCGGGCACCCCGCCTGCCGACGCCGGCCCGATGCGCGCCCGGAGGAGGTAGTAGCCGACGGCGCCGACCGCGCCGGTGAGAAAGACGCCGACGGCCCACGCCATGGGCTTCTCGCTCCCCCGACGGGCCGCGTCCTGGTGGACGAGCGACGCGAAGACCAATCCAGCCAACAGGTGGAGCATCGCGGCGACGACGAGACCGGTAGCCATACCGTCGCAAGTCACCCGCACGTAATAGGGGTGTCGTCGTCGCCCCGTTCCGCCGAATCGCGTCGCGTCGCCGGCGCGAAGGCACTGCCTGATAGTGTTCATTGTGAGTCACTCCCGCCGGTTCGCCGCTCCGGTCCGGCGAACCGGCGGTAAACAGTCACGATAAACACTATGACTCCCGTCGTGTCGCGTCGCCGAGCGCGGTCCCGCGTCGGTAGTCCCCGCCTTCGGTCGCGCGCGCGGCGCTCCCTGACTCCTCGGCGGCCCCTGCGACGGTAGCCGCCGACAAACAAAATGCGACTGTGGCGACAGACCACGCGTGATTCGAACCGTACTCGTCGTGTTCGTGGTGGTGCTGGCAGGGTGTTCCTCCTTCGCGGGCGGCGGCGGCACGACGCGAACGGCACAGCCCTCCGAACCGGTCACTCCGACGGAGAGCGACGCGGGCGCGACGGCGACGCCCACGTCGACGCCGACGGCCACGTCGGGAGGCGGTGGACGACCGGGCGGCGACGCGACGCCGGCGGACGCCGACGGCGACGGTCTCACCGACGCCCGCGAGACCGAACTCGGGACGAACCCCTCTCTGGCCGACACCGACGGCGACGGCGTCGACGACGGCCGCGAACGCGCACTGGGGCTGAATCCCACCGCGAACGACACCGACGGCGACGGACTCGACGACCTGACCGAACTCGGCGGGACCACGTCGCCGACGGACGCCGACACCGACGACGACGGACTCGCGGACGGCCGCGAGCGAGCAATCGGCACCTCGCCGGTCGAGGCGGACACCGACG
>JBDGTR010000028.1:15932-25226 GCA_042216635.1 Haloplanus sp.
GACACCGACGGCGACAACCTCCACGACGGGTGGGAGGTGGCCGGCGAGACGCCCGACGGCGTCGCCCTCCCCGGCGCCGACCCGCGTCACAAGGACCTCTACGTCCACGTGACGTACGCGGAGGGGAGCCAGGCGCTCAGAGAACCCGACCGCGCGTCGATTCGCGGCGCGTTCAAGCACGCGAACGTCTCGAATCCCGACGGGGAGCACGGCATCGACGTCCACATCGACGACCGCTACCGCACCATCGACATCGACGGGCCGTTCGAGACGCGAGCGGCCGCCCTCGAGACGCTGTACGCCGCCCGGACCACGGAGTCCATCGGCGACCGTGCGGGCGTCTACCAGCACGTCGTCGTGATGCCCATCGACGACGAGAAGACGGGGTTCGACGTCTGGACCGAACAGCCCGGCTATCGCGTCCTCGTCGACGAGGGGGAACTCAGCCACCGGAGCGGCACCGTCGGCTACCGGGACCGACTCGTCATCTGGGCGCTGTTGCGCAACGTCGCGGGCGACGTCGACGCCGACGTCGACGGTGGCTGGTGGGTGCGAGAACCCGACGACGTGGACCTGATGTTCGAGGAGGACGTGCCGGCGCCGGTGGCCGCGAAACTGAGCCGCGAGGGGTTCGCCAACACCAGCGAGACGCTGAACGCCACCGACGCCGCCTCGGCGTGAGGCTACTCCACGAGTAGCCGCCGCTTCTCGCCCACCGCCTCGGCTTCGGGGAAGTCGCCGCCGCCGAGCAACCCGCGGGCGGCCCGCTTGCCCCACTCGACGGCCGGTTGGGTGAACGTCTCGACGCCCGCGAGTTCGCCGTAGAGCACGCACGCCGCCTCCATCCCGTAGAGCAGTTCGCCCACGCCGCGTTCGTCGAGGCGGTCGACCGCCACCCGGACGTTCGGGCAGTCGGCGGCGGCGAGGCTGGCCTCCGTCGCCTCGAACTCCGCGTCGAGGAGGGTTCCAAGCGACTCGCCGCCGAGATATTCGAGTCCCGTCAGCTCCGTCTCGGGGACGGCCACGTCGCCGCGTTCGCGCGGGCGAACGAGCGTCACCATCTTATCCCGTGGCCCGGCGCGGTAGAGCTGGAGTTGTGAGTGCTGGTCGGTGGCGCCGAGGGCGCGGGCGGGCGTCTGGCCCACCGCGTCCTTGCCGAGGCTCTCGGCCCACAGTTGGGCGAACCACTCGGCGAACGACTCCAGCGACTCGGCGTAGGGCATCACCGCGTTGACCCCCGCGCCGCGGCGTTCCAGCGCGTAACACGTCGCGCCGTAGGCGTAGGCGGGCGACTCGAACAGCGACCCCGCGAGGCGGTCGGCCTCCGCTTGCGCCCCTGCGAGGAGGGCGTCGAGGTCGTGGCCGGCGATGGCGGCGACGGCAAGCCCCACCGTCGACAGCGCCGAGAACCGACCGGGGACGCCGGGAGGCACGTCGAGGGCGGGCAGGCCGTGACGGTCGGCCAGCGACCGGAGGTTGCCAGCCTCGCCCGTCGTGACGAACGTGCGCTCGGTCCAGTCGACGCCCGCCTCGGACATGGCCTCGCGGACGACGAGGAAGTTCGCCAGCGTCTCGGCCGTCGTCCCCGACCGCGAGACGACGTTGACGACGGTGTCGGCGAGGGGAAGCGAGTCGAGCAGTGCCACCGTGCGCTCGGGGTCGACGTTGTCGAGGAAGTACGTCGCCGGCGCGTCCGGGCCGTCGAGCGCCGCCGAGAGCGTCGCCGCGCCGAGGGCGCTCCCGCCGATGCCGACGGTGACGACGGCCTCGGAGTCGGCAAAGCCCGCGACGGCCGTCCGAATCGCGTCGGGGTCGGCCGTCTCGGGGAGGTTCAACGCCGCGTAGCCGTGTTCGTCGTCGGCGCGGCCCCGTTCGATCCGGTCGTGGGCGTCGGCGACGCGCCCGTCGAGTCGCTCCAACGCCCCGCGCGTCAGGCGCGGTTCGGCGTCGAGCGCGTTGCCGATGTCGACGTACATGCCCCTACGCGGACCGCGTGCGCGTAAAACTGGTGCGGTCGACGGTCCCGGCCGAGGCGGTCGGCGCCCCGTCTCGCCCGCCGCTCCGTGGACCGTGGCGGTTAATGCGCCCGCGCGACTACCGCCGTCGATGACGGACGGCTACCGCGGCGTCTTCGGGGCCTACCCCTTCGCCTTCCGCGAGAGCGACTCCCTGCTCTTTCGGTCCTACGTGGTCGTGGGCGGCCTCCTCGCCGCCGGCACCGCGATACTGTTCGCGCTCGGTCTCGTGGTGTTGCTGGCGAAGACGGCGCTCGTCCCCGGCGGCACGCTGACGCTCTCGCGGTCGTTCTACGCCGTCCTCGGGCTGTTCGTCGTCGTTCCGCTGGTGGCGCCGGTGCTCTTCGTCGCGCGCCGTCACCGCCGGGGCGAGGCCCGCGACGACGACGCCTACGACCCCGCGCTCGCGCTCTCGGGCTACCTCTTTGCCCTCTCGCTGTACGTCGGTCTCGTCGCCACCGTCCCGCCGGCCCAACAGACCACGCCCACCGGCGTCTTCGCGCCCGCCGTCCGCGTCCTCTACGGCCTGCCACAGTTCTCGGGTCTCGTCCCGCCGCTCGTCGCGGGCGCGCTCATCTATCTGGTCCACCGCGTCGTGCGGTGAGCCGGTCCGGTGACGAAACCCGGAAAACCCCGCCCCGTCTATCCCCGTCCATGACCGACGAGGCGAGCGCGGAGACGAACGAAAAGGAGGGTACCTTCCTCGTGACGGCGGCCGACGCGGAGTCGGCGGTCCTCACCGACGTCGACGACGGGCAGGTCCACGCGCTCTCGACGAACCCCGGCGTGGAGCGCTGGGAGGCGGTGGTGGGTCGCGTCGCGCCCGACCCGCCGCTCGACCTGTCGTGGCAACTGGTCTCGGTCGAGGAGCGCTGGTCCGTCGGCGTCGGCGAGAGCGACGAGTCGCCGACGGCGCTGGCACGCGACCTCGCGGCCGACCAGTCGGTGGGCGAGTTGACCAGACGCGAGCGCGCGGGGACGGGCGAGGTGCACGTGCTCACGGTGCCCGAGGACGCGGACGCCACCGCCGACGCCGTCGCGGACGTCCTCGACGACGACGAGGGGTTGCGGACGCGGGCGGCCCGCCTCGGCGTCGCCCGCGTCGAACTGCGCTCGGAACCGGGCGTGGTGAGCGTGCGGTACCTCCCCTGACGAGGGGCGCGCGTGTCCGGACATAAGAAGGCTTAGTAGGCGCCGTGTCGGACCGGCGGGCATGGTAGCGTTCGAAGTACCGGAGGTAGATTATTCCCGGTACACGAATCGCCAGCTCGCGGCCGTCCCGCTCGCGGTGCTCGCCGTTGCTCTCCTCGTCATCGCAGGGTGGTACGCCGTGACCGGCGCGCCGGTGAACCCCGGCGTGGACTTCACGGGCGGCGCAGAGTTACGCGTGGCCGTCGACGCACCCAACGGGCAGGCGCGAGCGCAGATTCAACAGGCGTTCGACCCGTCGCCGGCGTCGATACGGAGCGTCCCATCCGACAACACGTACATCTTGACGTTCCAGACGGAGAACGTAGACGTCTCGACGTTAGAACAACAGGCGAGAGACGCCGGCTTCGGCGTCCGGTCGAGTTACACCGTCTCGCCGAGTTTCGGGTCGCGGACGCAGACGCTCGCGCTCGGGGGCGTCGTCTTCGCGTTCCTCGGCATGAGCGTCATCGTCTTCCTGATGTTCCGGACGTTCGTCCCCTCCATCGCCGTCGTCGCGTCGGCGTTCTCCGACATCGTCATCCCGGTGGCGCTGATGGACGTCCTCGGCATCAAACTCTCGCTGGGGACCGTCGCCGCCCTCCTGATGCTCATCGGGTACTCCGTCGACTCCGACATCCTGCTCAACAACCACGTCCTCCGGCGGTCCGGCGGCTTCTACGAGTCGACGTACCGCGCGATGCGCACCGGCGTCACCATGACGCTCACGTCCCTCGCGGCGATGGTCGTGATGACCGTGGTGGCGATGCTGTTCGGCATCCAACTCCTCGCGGCCATCGGGACGGTCCTCGTCTTCGGGCTGACGACCGACCTGATGAACACCTACATGCTCAACCTCAGCCTCCTCCGCTGGTACAAATACGAGGGGGTCGGTAGCTGATGGGCCTTCGAGAGAACTGGCGCGTGCTCCTGTTGGTCGTCTTCCTCCTCGGGAGCGCCTTCGCGCTCTTCTCGCCGACGATGGCGAGTTCGAGCGGTCCCGGACTCGCCAGCAACGGTCCCACCAACCTCCAGTACGGACTCCAACTCTCCGGCGGCACCCGCATCCGCGCGCCGCTGGTGGGCGTCACCGCCGAGGACGTCCAGTTCGGCAACGCCGACCCCCCGACGGTCGAACAGGACGTGGCGAACCAGCTCCAGGGCGTCAACGTCGCCGACGTGAGCGCCACGGCGGTCCGAAACGGTCCCAACACCGTCGAGGTGACCGCCGACGGCGTCACGACCCAGGAGTTGGGGAACGCGCTCGACGCGGCGGGCTACGCCCACGGCGACGTGCGCGACGGCGTCACCGCCGCGACCCGCCAGCAGACCGTCGAGGTGTTGGCCGATAAGATAAACGAGGCCGGTCTCTCCGGCGGGACGGTCCAGCAGATAACCACCTCGACGGGCGACCACTACATCCTCATCGAGGTGCCCGACGAGAACCGCCAGCGCGTGTTGGACCTCGTGAATCAGCGCGGGAGCGTTCGCGTCGACGCCTACTACCCGACGGACAACGGCACCTACGCGCGCAAGACGGTCCTCGAACGCGAGGACTTCCAGAGCATCGGCACCGCCCGGCAGGGCGAGGGGAACCAACCCCCCTACGTACCGGTCGTGGTGCGGGACTCCGCCGCCCCCGGCTTCCAACAGCAGATGGTCGAGACGGGCGTCGCCTCGCAGGGCGGGTCGCGGTGTAGCTACCAGTCTTCGCCAAACGCCACGGACTCCTGTCTCCTCCTGGTCGTCGACGACGAGGTGGTCAACTCCTTCGGGATGAGCCAGCGCCTCGCCGACAGCATGCGCAACGGCGAGTGGGCACAGGACCCGCGGTTCATCCTCCAGACGCGCAACTTCAGCGAGTCGCGCAACGTCGCCATCAACCTCCGCGCCGGGTCGCTCCCCGCGAAACTCGACGTCGGTCCCGACGGCGAGGGCACCTCCTCGTACGTCGCGCCGAGTCAGGGGGCGAGCTTCAAGACCGACTCGCTGTTGACGGGCATCATCGCCGTCTTCGCCGTCGCCGGCGTGGTCTTCCTGCGCTACGGCGAGGCGCGCGTCGCCGCGCCGATGATAGTCACGGCGCTCTCCGAGGTGGTCATCCTCCTCGGGTTCGCCGCCGGCATCGGCTACCCGCTCGACCTCTCGGTCATCGCCGGCTTCATCGCCGTCATCGGGACCGGGGTGGACGACCTCATCATCATCGCCGACGAGGTGATGGCCGAAGGCGACGTCAACAGTCGTCGGGTCTTCCAATCGCGGTTCCGCAAAGCCTTCTGGGTCATCGGCGCCGCCGCCGCCACCACCATCATCGCCATGAGTCCGCTGGCGGTGCTCTCGCTCGGCGACCTGCAAGGATTCGCTATCTTCACCATCCTCGGCGTCCTCGTGGGCGTCCTGCTCACCCGTCCGGCGTACGGTGACATCCTCCGGGCGCTCACGACCCGGCGCTGACCGCCGCCACCACGTCTCGCACCTTCATCCCACTACCCCGCTCAACCCACCTCACCGCCCGATGTTCGACGACACCTGCCCGCCCGCTCCCCGCCCGCCCGACGACGGCGGCCACCTCGCCGCCACCGTCGAGACGTACCCCGACGCACCCGACGAGTGTACGCTCTTTCCCGCCGACGCCGACCCCGAGACGTTGCTGACGACGTGGCTCTCGGCCGAGGAAGGGTCGTTCGTGGACTGCGCCGAGATGCGCTGACGCGAACGGCGTCAGAACTCTTCGAGCGAGGACTGCTCGGCGGCCGAAAGCAGGTCCGCACACGTCGACCACGACGCGCGGGCACACTCCGGCAGGTCGCCGTGGTCGCGGACGTAGCTCTTCAAAAAGTCGCGGGTGGTCGGGTCGCTCGGGTAGCCGCTTCCCACCTCGCCGTGAGTCTCTCGGAGGGCGGCCACGCGCGCGTCGCGTTCGACCTTGGCGACGACGCTCGCGGCCGCGACGTGGGCGTGACGCTCGTCGGCGCCGTGTTCGGCCGTCACCGACACGTCGGCGTCGACCGCCTCCCGAACGCGCCGGCCGAACCGCGCTTCGTTTACGTCGCCCGCGTCGAGGAGGAGGGCGTCGCCGTCGACGGCGACGGCGCTCACCGCCTCGGCCTGTGCCGCCACCGTCAGGCCGTTCATGTCCGTCTCGGGGGCGTCGATGCGGGCGGGCGTGACGACGGCGACGCCCGTCTCCAGTCGGTCGGCGTCGCTCACGGCCGCCGCGAGTTCCTCCCGTCGGCCCGGCGAGAGGCGTTTGGAGTCGTCGATTCCCTCGGGAATCGCCTCTGTCGGTCCCCTGACCGCCGCCGCGACCATCGGCCCGAGCACCGGTCCCTTCCCCGCCTCGTCGGCGCCGACGCGCATACCCCGTCATGCCCCGAGGGCCACATAGCCGTTCGGGTCGCCGTTCGTGTTGGCCGTCCGATAGATTCTTTGGCGTGTGAGTCGTACGCACGGATATGCTCGTCAGGCTCCTCCTCGTCGTCGTGGGTCTCCTCGAACTGGCGCTCCCGCGACGCACCGTCGACTTCTGGATGAACCTCGCGGCCGACGGCGACGTCGAACTCAGGCCGTGGGTCTACAAGGCGGCGCGAGTCGAGGGCGCCCTCCTCGTCCTGTGGGCGCTTCGGCCGCGTCGTCGCCGGGCGTCCGAGGAAGCGTCCTGAGCCTCACAGCCACCCCTCGGGGAGTTCCTCCCGGTGGGCAGTGAGCACGCGGAGCAACGGCGCTATCTCCCCCCAGTCGGGCCCCCTGCGCACCGTCCCCGCTTCGGCGTCCCAGTCGAGGTAACCGAACGCGTCGAGTTTCGGCAGGTGGTGGTGGGTCAGTTCGATGCGCTCGTCGACGGCCACGTCCGTCGTCCCGCCGTCCGCGAGGAGGGCGACGGGGTCGACGCAGTCGTCGGATTGGGCGCCGCCGTCCCACAACTCGAAGAGCAACTGGCGGCGCGACGACGACGCGAGCGCTTCGAACGCCCGTGTGGCCGGATGGCGGTCCGACATGGTCGCTCGTAGTCGCGTGCGGGTGTTGAGACCCACGGTTGACGAGTCAATCTATTTTAAAGAAAACCCGTGTCTAGTCGCCGTCCACGGACGAGAGCAGGACGCCCCGGAGCACCTTCTCGTTCCCCCGGCGAATCCGGGTCGACAGCGCCTGTCGCGTGATGTCGAGTTCGGCGGCCAGTTCGTCGAGGCTCGCTTCGCTCGGCGTCTCGAAGTAGCCCCGCTGGAGTGCGAGGAGGAGTGCTTCGCGCTCGGCGTCCGTGAGTCCGAGGCGGTGGCCGCGTTCGGTCGTCTCGCTCAGCGTGTACGTGCGGTCGATGTGGAGCGTGATGCCGTGTTCGATGACGTAGTTGTGGAACGTCGAGAGTTTGTCGTGGTCGGGAAATCGGAGTCGGAACAGCCACTCGTCGTCGTCGCCGTACGCCTCGAGCACCGTCGCGTCGGCCCGCCCGATGGCGTCGATGAGGTCCGTCGGCGCGTGTTCCCACTCGATGCGGTAGAGTCCGTTGTCGCCGATTCTGTCGAGGACGCGGAGTTCCTTGACCCGTGGGTTGTTCCGCACGCGCGCTGTGAACGCGTCGTGGTCTCCGCCCGTCGCCCAGACGAACGGCATTATCATCGTCCCCGTCGGAACGATGCGTTCGAGTTCGAGGCGCATGGCGGCCGGTCCCGCGAGCACCTGTCCGAGCTGGAACTCCTCGGACCCGATGGAGAACTCCAGGATGACGCTCATGTGAGCCGTACGTCCACGACGGTCGTAGCTGTTGTGTCGGAAAAATCGGACGTTCTCAGTCGTCGCCCGGTGCGACGAGCGGTTCGTCGGTCTCCGACTCGTCAGCGCACTCGGCCGATTCGCCCTCGTACGCCGCTATCAGGTCCGTTACCTCTCTGTGGTGGCACATGCTATCCTCTCGCGTGGTAGTTAGTATCACGGACGGTTGACATCCTCCCCGCCCTAAAGGGCGAGGATTCCCGAGCGTTGGGATATTACGGTTTGCAACTCGCCTGTTCGCTCGGTGCGAAACGCCCCGAGGACTGGTTGAACAGGAAGGCTACTGGCCGTGCCAAACGACCGTTACTCATATCCTCCGTCGGAGGATTCTGAGTTATCTTTCTGCGGATGTTTACCGCACCGTTCACGTCTGCGTTCATCGTCACACCGCACGATTCACAGACGTACAGGCCACGCTCCACACGGTTCGCGTCACGCTTTCGACCACAGCACGAACACGTCTTGCTCGTGTCTCGCTCTGAAACACGGTCAACGAGGATACCGTGTTCTTCGGCTTTGTATTCGAGCAACCGAGTGAAGCGGTCGAACTCCCACCCGTGGAGTTTCTTGTTCCCACGCTTGCCCCAGTTCCGTGACTCACCGTTCTCGTCTTCACGAATATTGCTCAAGTCACCGATGGCGATGCGACCAACCTCGTGGTCGATACACTGTTCAACGATGTGCTTGGCAAGGGCGTGCAAGAAGTGGTCTTTCCTCCGAGACAACTTCTGACGAGCGCGAAGCGCACGACGTGATGGGCCGTTCTCTCCCTCGGTGTCGTACTCGTCGCGGGTGAAGTAGTGCTTGTCCTGCTTCAGCACGTTCCCCGGATACAACTCGGCATCTCCATCGTCGTAGGCGATGGCGAGATAGTTGCTGATGCCGAGGTCGATTCCAGCCGTGTTGTCACCGGGAGCGTCCTCGACAGGAATCTCAACCTTGCAGACGAGGTGGAGTTCCCAACGGTCGCCGTTCCACACGGCCCGAACCTGTTGGATGTTCTCCACGGTCACGTCTGGCCGTGTTTCGTACTCTGCGAGGATGAAGTCCGAGCGGTGGTTCTTGAGGTTGAAACCTTTGCTCAGACGGAGTTGGTTGTGCTTGGAGTCGTGCTTGATGCCGTTCTGCTTCCACGTCACGGTGGAGCGTGGGTGATTGTCGCGTCGCTTTCTGTATCCGGGTGGATTCGCGTCTGTGTCGCCGTTCTTGCGCTTTTTGAACCAACCGGTGAACGACTCAGCAAGCTCTTCAAGAACTCGCTGACTTGACTGAGAATGCAGGTCACTGTATCGTTCGTGGTCTTTTAGCTCGCGCTTGAGGT
>JBDGTR010000004.1:0-24878 GCA_042216635.1 Haloplanus sp.
TGAACTGGTGGACGCGGACGATGCCCCGGGTCTCGGTGCCGTGTTCGCCCGCCTCTCGCCGGAAGTTGGGCGTGTAGGCTTGATGTTTCAGGGGGAGGTCGTCCGCGAGGAGGATGTCGTCGGCGTACATGTTGGTGACGGGCACCTCGGCGGTGGGACAGAGCCACAGGTCGTCGTCGTCGTAGTCCTCCGTCTCCGACCCGCCGATGCGGTAGGCGTCGTCGGCGAACTTGGGCAACTGTCCCGTCCCCTCCATCGACGTGGACTTGATGGGGATGGGCGGGAAGAGGTCGACGTACCCCTGTTCGCGGTGGACGTCGAGCATGAACTGGACGAGGGCGTGTTCGAGGCGGGCGCCGTCGCCTTTGAGGAAGTAAAAGCCCGCGCCCGTCGTCTTCGCGCCGCGGGCCTCGTCGATGATGTCGAGGTCCTCGCCGAGGTCGTAGTGAGGCGTCACCTCGGCGGGCAGGTCGCGGGCGTCCTCGAAGCCGTGGCGCCGTTCCTCGACGTTGTCGCTCTCGTCGTCGCCGACGGGGACGCTCTCGTCCGGCACGTTCGGTATCTCCATCAGCGCCGATTCGAGTTCGGCTTCGAGTTCGTCCGCGCGCGTCTCGACGGCGTCGAGGCGGTCTTTGAGTTCCTGTGAGCGCTCGATGGCCGCCTGAGCCTCCTCCTCTTCGCCTTCGGCTTTCAACCGGCCGATGCGGTCGCTCACCTCGTTTCGTTCGTGGCGCAGGTCGTCGCCCTCGCTTTTCAGCGAGCGCCACTCGTCGTCGATAGCGATGAGTCGGTCGAGGTCGACCTCGTCGGCCATCCCCCGGTGTTCGAGGTTCCGGCGCACCTCGTCGGGGTGGTCGCGGAGGTACTGCCTGCTGAGCATTTGGCCGGTCTTCTCGGGGGCGAGACAAAACCGTGTCGGGACGCGGCGGTGGGAACCCTTTTCTCTCCCCGCCGCCGCCAACGAACATGGCCATCGGCGACGTGTCCGCCGTCCCCGGCAGTACCGCCCTCCACTACGTGGACATCGGACTCTACGGCGTCCCCGACTACGGGTCGGTGTACGTCCTCGACGCAGAGCGCCCGGCCGTCGTCGACACCGGACTCGGCACCCACGTCGACCGGGTCGTCGACGCCATCGAGTCCGTCGGCATCGGACGCGACGAACTCGAATACGTCCTGCCGACGCACGTCCACCTCGACCACGCGGGCGGCGCGGGCTTTCTGGTCGAGGAGTTCCCCAACGCCACGGTGTTGACCCACGAAATCGGCGTCCCGCACCTGAGAGACCCCTCGCGCCTCGTCGCGGGCACGAAGGCGGCCGTCGGCGACCGCTGGCGTCACTACGTCGAACCCCGGCCCGTCCCCGAAGACCGAATCGAAGGGCTACGGGGCGGCGACGCCGTCGACCTCGGCGACCGAACGCTCGACGTGATGCACGCGCCGGGCCACGCCCCCCACCAGATATGCTTCCACGACGACGGCGACGACGCCCTCTTCACCGCCGACGCCGCCGGCATCTGGCTCTCGTGGCGGAACGAGGTCCTCCCCACGTCGCCGCCCGCCGACTTCGACCTCGAACGGTGTCTCGACGACGTGGACGCCATCGTCGCCCGCGACCCCGAGACCCTCTGTTACGGCCACTTCGGTCCAGTCGCGTTCTCGACGGACCTGATGGCGACGTACAAACGCGTCCTCACCGACTGGGTCGACCGCGTCCGCGAGAAACGCGCGGAACTCGGTGACGACGACGCCGTCGTCGAGTACTTCGTCGAACACAGGGAGACCATCGACCGCTGGACCGAACGCAAGACGGAAAACGAGACGCGCCTCAACGTCCGGGGCGTCCTCGGCTACCTCGACCACGCCGAAACGAATTAGACGTTCGTCGCCAAATACATCGAAGAAGAGGACGTTCAGTCGATTCGAATCCGAAAAACCGGCGTCGAAACGTCGGGTTTTATGATTCTCGCACACATGGTCGCAGACACAATGGAGGCGACCTGATGGCCGCCGGCGGTGACCTCATCACGCTCGTCGCCGCGCTCATCGGCATCGGCGTCGTCGCGCAGATACTCTCGGACCGCTATCGGGTGCCGAGCGTCGTCTTCCTCCTCGCGTCGGGCGTCGTCCTCGGCCCGGAGGTACTCGGCGTCGTCGGCCCGGACTCCTTCGGCGACGCGCTCTCGGCCATCGTCGGACTCTCGGTGGCCATCATCGTCTTCGAGGGCGCCTTCCACCTCCGGGTCGACCGGTTGCGCGAGGCGCCGGCGGCGACGTTCCGGCTGGTGACCCTCGGCGCCGTCGTCTCCCTCTTCGGGACGGCGGTGACGGTGCGCTACGCCCTCGGCGTCGAGTGGCTGGTCGCCTTCCTCGTGGGCGCGCTGTTGGTGGCGACCGGTCCCACCGTCATCGCGCCCATCATGGAGGTCGTTCCGGTCAGAAACCGCGTTCAGGCCGCCCTCGAAACCGAGGGCATCGTCAACGACGTGACCGCCGCCATCCTCGCGGTGGTCATCTTCGAGGCCGTCGTCCAGGACGTGCGCGCGCCCGCCGCGCTGTTGGCGCTGTTCGCCCAGCGTCTCGGGAGCGGCGTCGTCGTCGGGATGGTGGTCGCGGGGACCGTCCTCTACGCCCTCCGGTACGTCGACCTCTCGCCGGGCAACGCCCCGCAGAACGCCCGATTGCTCGTCCTCGCGGGGGCACTCGTCGCCTACGGCGGGGGCGAGGCCGTCGCCTCCGAGGCCGGCATCGCCGCCGCCGCCACCGCCGGCATCCTCCTCGGCAACGCCGACGTGCCCTACGAGGAGGACATCACCGACTTCAAAGGCGACGTGACGCTCATCGTCCTCTCTTTCGTCTTCATCGCGCTCGCGGCCCTCCTGCGGTTCGAGACCCTCCTCGCACTCGGCGTCGGCGGCGTCGTCGTCACCGTCGTCGTCGCGGGCGTGGTCCGGCCCCTGCTGGTCTTTCTCAGCACCGCCGGCGACCGCTTCACCACCGCCGAACGCCTCTTTATGAGCGCCGTCGGCCCGCGGGGCATCATCCCCGCCTCGGTGGCGACGCTGTTCGCCATCGAACTCCGGGCCGAGGGGATGCCCGCCGAGGCGAACGTCGTCGTCGGCACCGTCTTTCTCGTCATCTTCGCCACCGTGGCGCTCGAAGCCGGCTTCGCCCGGCACATCGCCGAATTCCTCGACGTGATACCCATGCGTGTAATCGTCATCGGCGGCGGACAGGTCGGTCGCACCCTCGCCCGCCGCCTCGAAGACCGCGGAGAGAACGTCGTCCTCGTCGAAGAGGACGTGAACATCGTCGAAATCGCCCGCAACGAGGGCTTCACCGTCCACCACGGCGACGGCACCGACACCGAGGTGTTGCGCTCGGCGGGCGCCGAGAACGCCAAAATCGTCGTCGCGGCCACCGGCGACGACGACGTGAACCTGCTGGTGGCACAGCTCTCGGAGTCGAAGTTCGGTCCCGAGACCATCCTCGCGCGGGTGAACAACCCCGGCAACGTCGACGCCTTCGAGGACCTCGGCGTCCGCTCTATCTCGTCGGTCGACGCCACCGCGATGGCGCTCGACAACTACATCGAGCGCCCGTCGATGGTGAACTGGATGAGCGAAATCGGGCGGAGCGGCGACGTCCAGGAGATAGACGTGACCGCCAACGACCTCGTCGGCAGGTCGGTCCGCGACATCGGGCCGGACCTCCCGCCGGGCTGTCTCATCGCACTCGTCTCGCGGGACGGCGAGACGATGGTGCCCGACGCCGACTTCACCCTCGAACGCGGCGACCGCATCACCTTCATCGGCGGCCGCGAGGCCGTCCGCGAGGCCATGTCGTTCGCCCACCCCGAATCCGAGTGACGCCGTCGTCCGCGCGAATCCGGGTCCGTCGTCCGTTTCGACGGTCTTAAGCGGTTGCCGCGAGAACGGCTGAGGGATGAGTGACCCGGCGCTCGAGGTTGTGGAGTTCCTGCTGACGGCTCACGTCTACACGAACGACCGGAACCTCGACGAGAACGACCTGCCGCCGCGCTACCGGCGGGTGTTCTGGGCCGACGACGACGACGAGGAGTCGGCCGACGAGGAACCGGCCGGCGGCATCGAGCGACCGCTTGTCGTCACCGAACGCACCGCCCGCCAAGCCACCGGCGTCGAACACCCGTGGGAGGCCGTCTCCGACCTCCTCTTCACCGAGAAGGAGAACTTCTCCGGGCGCATCTCGCTGACCCAACCCGAGATGGCCGTCGACTGGCTGGTCGACCGCACCGAACGCGACCGACTGGCGACCAACCCGACGCTCGCGTCGACCGTCGAGGACCGCGACGACGTGGACGTCACCCTCGCAGAGGCGCGCGAGCAGACCCGCCCCATCCACGCCGACCGCGTCTGGATAGACAGCCTCCTCGACGCCTACTTCGACGAGGAAGAGGACGCCGAGATGCTCGACCTCGTGCAGGTGCGCGCACCCGAGGAAATCGAGATGACCCTCGACGACCTCGTACTCACCGAGGACCAGGAAGGCGAGATTCAGAAAATCGTCAAGGCCATCGAACACCGCGAGTATCTGGCCGAAATCGGTCTCCGCGAAATCGGGAAGCTCCTGTTCGTCGGGCCGCCCGGCACGGGCAAGACCACGGCGTCGAGAGCGCTGGCCCACGAACTCGGCCTGCCGTTCGTGGAGGTGAAGCTTTCGATGATAACCAGCCAGTACCTCGGCGAGACGGCGAAAAACGTCGAGAAGACCTTCGAGGTGGCCAAACGCCTCTCGCCGTGTATCCTCTTCATCGACGAGTTCGACTCAGTCGCCAAGACCCGCCGGTCGGACGAACACGCCGCCCTGAAGCGCGCGGTCAACACCCTGCTCAAGAGCATCGACGACATCAGCCTCATCAAAGACGAGGTGTTGCTCATCGGCGCCACCAACCACCCCGACCAACTCGACGCGGCGGCGTGGCGCCGGTTCGACGAAATCGTCAACTTCCCCAAACCCGACCAGTCGATGCGCCGGGACATCCTCCGGGTCATCACCCGACGGATGGACATCGCGGAGTTCGACCCCGAAACCGTGGCCGAACGCACCGACGGACTCACCGGGTCCGACCTGCGGATGGTGCTCCGGGAGGCGGTGCTCGAAGCCCTCACCGAGGAACGCACCGAACTCACACAGGAGGACATCCTCGACGCCGTCGCCGACTTCGAGGAACGGGACAACCTCAAGAACATGGACATGATAGACGGCGACTCGGACGCCCTCGTGGCGGGCGACGGCGGGCACTCACACGACCACTGACGACGACCGAATGCGGGTGACCCTCCTCGGGACGGGCGATACGACCGGCACGCCCACCGTCGGCTGTGACTGTGACACCTGCCGCGAGGCCCGCGACCGCGGCGTCGAGCGCTCGCGCTTTTCCGTCCACGTCGAGAACGACCGCACCGGCGAGTCGCTCCTGATAGACCTCAGCCCCGACTTCCGCCACCAGTTTCTCACACGGGACGCCCCCCTGCCCGACGCCGCCCTCGTCACCCACATCCACTTCGACCACCTCGACGGCCTGGGCAACGCCTACCGCCTCTTCGACGCCCTGCCCGTCCACGCCGCGAACGAAGTCGACCCCGCCACGGAAGAGAGCGTCGCGGAGACGATTCGCCGGAAGTACGACTACCTCGACCGCGTGACCGTCCACGACCACGCGCCGGGCGAGCGCTTCCGGGTCTGCGGTCTCGACGTGCGACTCGTCCCCGTCGACCACCCGCCGCTGGTCTGTTACGGCGTCGTCGTCACCGACCCCGAGACGGGCGCGAAACTCTCGCTGACGGGGGATACGAGCTACGACGTGCCCGCCGAGTCGCGGGCCGCCCTCGCCGACGCCGACCTCCTGTTAGCCGACGCCATCGTGCCCGCCGCCGCCTGCGAACACCACCCCCTCGGCGGGCGCCACCACGACGACGACGGCGTCCCGCGAACCTTCGGGACGAAACACATGACCCGCGAGGGGGCGCTCGATTTGGCCGCCGAACTCGACGCCGCGCGAACCCGGCTGGTCCACCTCGCACACTACTACCCCGCCGAGGAGGCGTTCGCCGACCCCCTCGCGGTCGACGGCGAGAGCTACGACCTGTGAACGAAACCGGGAGCGTCATGTGGCCGGCGGCCGCTCTCTCGGCCATGTCCGTCGTCTCCCTCCTCGGTCGCGGCGTCGCAAGCGGCCTCGCCGGCGCCCTCGTCTGGGTCGGGGCGTCCGTCCTCGTCACCCCCGGCCCGGACGTCGTCGGCGCGGCGGTCGGCGGAACCGTCCTCGCCGTCCTCGTCGTCGGCTACACGCTGGCGACGCGGGTCCAGAGCGCCTAGCCGAACCGGTCGAGACCGGTCTGTCGCCGCGTGACGCCCTCGGGGTCGGCCACCCACGGCGTCCGGGCGTCGCGCAGGTTCTCGCAGTCGACCGCCGGCGGCGCCGCGGCGTCGAAGGCCGGACACGCCTCGCCGCAGTCGCTCGCGGGGTCGACCACCGCGTCGTAGGCGGCGCAGTAGGGCCGGCCGTCGGCGGTGGGGTCCATCGACGCACACCCCGGATACGACGCGGGCCGCCACCCCTTGCCGTAGGCGCGTTCGGCGAGTGCGCGGCGCTTTCTGGCCTTCGCCTCGCCCGTGACGAACGCCACGTCGGTCCGAAGCGGCCGGTCGTCGAGGGGTTCGACGCCCGTCTCGGCGACGGGCAAGGCGGTCGCTTCGCGCACGACCTCCACCTCGCCGTCGGCGAATCGCCAGACGCCCACCGCCTCGGGGATGCGGTTCAGGTGCGCGCCGGTGACGTAGCTCTCGGTGGCGAGGACCACCTCGTCGAAGAGGGAAAGCGAGACGTCGTGGCGCAACTGGCGTTCGAGGTCGCCGGGACGGTCGAGGTCGGGTTTGTTCTCGATGCCGACGAGACGCCCCACCCAGTCGGGGTAGCGCGTCGCCTGCCGGACGTACCGCCGGCCGCGTCGGCGTTCGGTCTCGAAGAATCCCACCTCGACCGCGCGGTCGGTCGCGCGGCGGGCGGCGTCGGCGCCGCAGTCGAAGGCGTCGCGCGGGTCGACCGCGCGCCCGAGACCCACGTCGCTCTCGACGGCCCGCGGCGGGATGGTCTCGCTCGTGATGGCGGCGCGGGCGTCGAAATCGGGACCGGGAACCACGCCGCAGACGTCGACGACGCGACGCCCCGGGCGGGACACGGTCGCGCCGAGTTGCCGACCCAACACCCACTCGCGGGTGGCTTCGAGGTGGGAACACAGCGCCAGTTCGAAGGCGTACTCCACGGTCGGCGTGGGGTCTGTGCGGAGAAGTCGGTTGCGCTCGCTAGTCGTCCACGACGACTTCGACCGGGCCGTCGTCGTCCTCGGCTTCGACGCCACTGCCACGGTTGCGCTCCTGCCAGAGGAGGGCGCCGGCGACCAACACGACCACCCACGACCGCCAACTCGCCATGTTGAGCGTGTAGCCGATGCCGAAGGGCTTCTCCACCAGCATCCCCTCGCCCGGTTGCCAGTACGCCGAGAGCATCCGTCCGAGGCTGGGTCGCTCGAAGTTGTACGGGACGCCGAGGATGGTCCCCGTCTGCGGTTTGTCTGCCATGTACGCCCAGTACGCCGCCGGCCGATAAATCGTTTGGGCTACCGACGCGCCGTGACCCCCACCGACTCGCCGCGTGCCCGTCTCGCCACCCCGCCCGCTCACCGTCCCACGCCGCCGTCAGCGAGTTCCGAATCGTACACAATCGACCGTTTGAGACGCTGTGCGCTAGTGTTAACCCTATCGAGACCATACCGCGTCACATGTCCCCTGCACCGTCCGACTCCCCCGACGAAGTGTGCGACATGCCGCCCGACCGCAAGGCGGTCCTCTTCTGCCCGGAGTGCGGTCACGAGAGCGCACTCGACGGCGACTGGCGTCTCCGAACGACCGCCGACCGCCGCCGCGTCCGGTGTCCCGACTGCGGGACCGTCGTCGACGACCGACCGACGGGGCGTGCGTCGCGCCCGCCGACGCCGCTCCGGTGGTGGACGAGCGCCGTCGACCGGTCGTGGGCCGTCTGGTCGTCGTTCCTGCCGGTGTGAACTACCGGTAGCGACCCCGGTCTTCGACGTCGCGCAACCGCGAGAGCACCGCGTCGTCGCCGACGGCGGCGTAGCCCGCCTCCACGGCGTCGAGGACGGCGTCGGGGTCGTCGGCCGTCCCCACGACGCTCCCCGCGAAGACGTGGAGGTCCATGGCGTGGTCCTCGACGTGACGGCTGTGGTAGCCGAGACCGAAGTCGATGAGGAACACCGCGTCGTCGTCGCGGTGAACCCGGACGTTCCGCGTCGTCGGGTCGCCGTGGACGACGCCCGCGCCGTGGAGGGTAGCGAGGTGTTCGCCCACCCGTCGCGCCCGTGCGGGCGTCAGCGCCGCCGCGAGGTCGGCGTCGCCGACGCGTTCGAAGACGAGCGTCGAGTCGGCGACGTCCACGTCGGAGACGACGGGCGTCGGGACGCCGTGGCGCCGCGCCTCGCTGGTGAGGCGGGCCTCCGCGACGGTTCGCTCGCGGCGCAAGCGCGCGTCGAGGTCCGGGTGGCGGTAGGACTTCGGCCGGCGGCGCTTGACCACGCGGTCGGGTTCGAGGCTGACGACGGCCTCCGCGCCCTGTACCTCCGTCCCCGGGTCGCCGAGGCGGACCACCGACTCGTCGTCGCCGCGCCACGTCACCGGCACCTCGTCCGGGCGGAAGTTCGGGTCGACCGCGGAGTCCGCGACGGCCAGCGTATCGCCCGCCTCGTACATCTTCGCGCCGAGGACGGCAATCATCCCGGCGTTGTCCCGGAGGAATCGGGGTTCGGGCGCGTAGAACTCGGCGCCGCGGGCGGCGCACATCTCGGCGAGCATCGCCCGGAGGCGGTCGTTCTGGCCCACGCCGCCGCCGAGGACGAGTTCGTCGGTGCCCGTCAGCGACAGTGCGCGTTCGGCCACCTCGGTGAGCATGGCGAAGACGTTCTCTTGGAGCGAAAAACAGACGTCCTCGACGGCGACGCCGTCGTCGTAGGTCTCTTTCGCGGCGCTGGTGATGCCCGAAAACGAGAAGTCCATCCCCTTGACGACGTATGGCAGGTCGACGTACGCGCCGTCTTCGGCCGCCGATTCGACCTTCGGGCCGCCGGGGTGTGTCCACCCCACGTGTCGCGTGAACTTATCGAGGGCGTTGCCGACGCCGGTGTCCATCGTCTCCCCGAGGACGCGATACCGGCCGTCGCGGTAGCCGAGGAGGTGGGCGTTGGCGCCGGAGGCGTTCAGACAGACCGGCGAGTCGAAGCCCGAGCGGTGGCGCCCGATTTCGAGGTGGGCGACCATGTGGTTGACGCCGACGAGCGGAAGGGAAAGCGTCGCGGCGAGAGACCGGGCCGCCGTGGCGACGATGCGCAGACAGGGACCGAGTCCCGGCCCGCGCGAGAAGGCGACGGCGTCGATGGGCGGGTCGGCGTCGGCCGTTTCGCGGGCCTCGGCGAGTACCGTCTCGACCACCTCGGGGACGGCGTCGCCCATGTGTTCGGCGGCCTCGCGCGGGTGAATGCCGCCGCTGTCCGGCTGGTAGGGGTTCGACTCGACGACGATTCGCTCGGCGTCGGTATCGTACAGGGCGGCGCTGGCCGCCCACGCCGTCCCCTCGATACCGAGAACGCGCATCCCGACCGACTCAGGCTTCCTCGGCTTCCGCCTCGGCGTCGGCCTCGTCCTCGCCGTCCGCGCTTATCTTGTTCCGGTCGAGCATGTAGGCCTGTTCGACGTCGCGGGCGTGGTCGGGGCTCTCGTAGACCTTCGCGTAGCCGACGGTCTTGCGCATGCCGAACTTGGTGTCGAGTTTGTGGACGACCACCTCGGCGGAGTCCTTGTTGAGTTTGGCGGCCAGACTGTCCCGAACCGACAGACGGGAGGGCGTCGCGTCCTCGTGAACGATTTCGAACCGGACGTCGGTCCGATGCAACATCGGATTCTCGTCCTCGTCGATGATTTGGATATCCATGGTTCAGTTACCCGTACGTCTCCCGGAAACGAACAAAAGGATTACGAAGCGCGCGGAGACGGCGGTCAGTCGCCGAGGAGGGCGAGAGCGGCGTCGCCGTCGCCGTCCATGCGAGTCAAGAGGTCGCGCGCGGTGGCACGCGACGACTCGGTGACCGCGACGAGTACCATCCCCTCGCCGGGTTGGCCGTAGACGACGCTCGCGCCGTCGGGCGCCGCGACGATGGCGGGAAGGGTGGCGAGGTCCTCCTCGCCGTCGACGCCGACGACGACGGGCGCCTCGCCGGCGAGGGCGTCGACGAGCGCCGCCAACAGCGCCCGCGAGAGCGTCCCCGGGGGGTTCTCGACGGTCACGTCGGCGGCGGGCAGGCCGCGCCGAACCGCGTCCTCGACGGGGTGGCGTTCGGTGCGGCCGTCGACGAGGGCCACGTCGGGCGCGTGGCCGGCCTCGCGGAGGTGGTAGGTGACGACGTCGCCGACGGCGACGAGGGGCGTCCCGGCGTCGGCGAGGAGTGCGTCGGCGTCGGTGTAGACGGGACCGAGTGGCTCTTTGAACGCACCCCGGAGGTCGTCGGGGAGTCGGAGCATCGCGGTCAGCGGACCTTCAGCGCGTAGCCGCCGGGTTCGGAGACGTTCATCTCCTCGGCGATTTCGCTCCGCTCGGGGTGGGTGATGATGACGTAGCCCGCCCAGTCCTCCGTGAGGCTCGACGACCCGCAGTTGCCACAGGTCTGCGTGTCGGGGTCGTTGATGAAGTGACACTCACGGCAGGCGAGGCGGTCGTCCGCCATCAGTTACCCTCCATCTGTGCCTCGCGCTCCTGTCGCTCCGCTTCGAGCCAGCCGTGTTTGCCGAGACCGGGCTGTTTGGCCGTGAGACCGATTTTGCTGTCCCGGGGGTTGCGCTCGTCGACGCTCTTGGTGACGATGCGCACCCTGACGGGGTCGTCGACGCCCAGCGTCCGGTTGGATTCGGTGGACGCGAGCTGTTGGTTCTCGCCGTCGTAGGCCAGATATTCGTCGGAAATCTGCGAGACGTGGAGCAGTCCGTCGACGGGACCGATGCCGACGAACGCGCCGAACTCCACCACTTCGACGACGGTGCCGTCGACGACCTCCTGCATCTGGGGGTCGAACGTGATGGCGTCGAACTCCGCCTCGTAGTAGACGCCGGGGCGGTTCGGTAACACCGCGCCGTCGCCGATGTCGTGAACGTCGATGACGCTCACGACGCTCCCGACCTCCTCGTCCATTCGTCCTTCGAGTTTGTCCTGGAGCAGGCGCTTGACCCGCTCCGGCGTCACGTCGGCGAGGTGCTTCGGCGGTACCTCGACCGTGTCTTTGAGTCGTACCCGTTTGTACATGCTATGGTTCTGTGATGTTCAGTGTGTTCCGACCCCTTAAACCGATTACCCGAACGCCGCGTTCGAGCAGGCGGTCCCGGAGGGGACGGTCGTTCGTGACGACGTACTCGCAGTCGCCGCGCCCGGCGAGTTCGACGAGGGCGTCGTCGGCGTACGATGCGTCCGTCTCCACCACGCGACAGCGGTCGACGAGGTCGCGCCCCACGCTCGCCGCCGTCGCCTCCGCGCCCGTGCCCGCCGCCAGCGAGTCGAGTTCGGCGACGACGGCCGCCGGCACCACGAACGCCACCGCACCGAGCAGGCGGTCGAGTTCCTCGAACACCCGCACGTCGGCTTCGACCGGCATCATGAGTGCGCTGGTGTCCATGGCAACCGTAGGCGTAGGCACGTTACGTGAGCGTTCCGATACCGATGAGGCGCCAGCGAGCGCCGACGCGGCGGTTGATGGCGATTTTCGCCCCCGGCTCCGCACAGACCGGGCGCTTCAGCGACACCTCGCACTCGCCGGACCGGGCGCTCGTCACCGCGCCGACCGTGGTGGCGGTGCCGACGGTGAGCATCAGCGGTTCGCCCGTCGAGATTTCCGCTATCTCCTCGGCGTCCTCGCCGACGACCCGGTCGAGTAAGTCGACCTCCATCTCGAAGGACTCGTGGACCGGCGGGAGCGACCCGGGCGCGCCCGCCACCTGTCCCGCGAGGGCGTCGCCCTTGGTGAGACTCGGGTCGAGTCCCGTCCCGACGCCGAGCAGTCCACCGGGCCGGGCCACGTCGACGTCCCGGCCGCCGGCCTGGAGCGACCGCACCTCGGTCGTGATGGAGCGCCACTCCGTCCGGCCCTCCTCTTCGACTTCGCGGCCGGGCCGCAGTTCGAGTTCGTCGCCGACTTCGAGCGTTCCGTCGACGAGGCTCCCGCCGACGACGCCGCCCTGGAGGTCCGCCCACTCCGTCCCCGGACGGTTGATGTCGAAACTCCGGGCGACGAACATCCGGGCCGCCTCGGACTCGTCGCGGTCGGGCGTTGGAATCTCCTCTTCGATGGCGTCGATGAGCAGGTCCATGTTGACCTCCTGTTGGGCGCTGATGGGGACGATGGGGGCGTCCTCGGCGACGGTGCCCTCCACGAACTCCTCTATCTGCTGGTAGTTCTCGACGGCCTGCTCGCGGTCCACGAGGTCGATTTTGTTCTGCGCGACGACGATGTTCTCGACGCCGATGATGTCCAGCGCCATGAGGTGTTCTTCCGTCTGGGCCTGTGGCACGGGGTCCGTCGCGCTGACGACGAGGACCGCCCCGTCCATCAGCGCGGCGCCAGAGAGCATCGTCGCCATCAGCGTCTCGTGACCCGGCGCGTCGACGAACGAGACGGTCCGAATGACCTCGCTCTCCGACCCGTCGGGGCACGTCTCGTCGACCGTATAACACTCCGGTTCGTCCAGACCGGGACACCGCCTGAACGTCGCGTCGGCGTAGCCGAGGCGGATGGAAATACCGCGTTTCATCTCCTCGGAGTGCTGGTCGGTCCACGACCCGCTGAGCGCCTGCACGAGCGTCGTCTTGCCGTGGTCGACGTGGCCGACGAGACCGATGTTCACCTCCGGTTGCTGGTGTGTTTCCGTCGCCATTGAGAGTAATCTTGGAGGATTTTCGCTCCCTGCCGGTGATAAAGTTGCTGTTCTCCGACGCGAGGGACCGACGCCTCTTTGCCCCGACCACCCGCAGTGTCCACCATGCTCCGGTACGTCACGACCAACGCGGGCAAGGTGCGCGAGGCCCGCGAGTATCTCCCCGCCGTCGAGCAACTCGACTTCGACTACACGGAGATTCAGGCGCCGGAACTCGGCCCCATCGCGGCCCGCGGCGCCCGCGAGGCCTACCGCTACGCCGGCGAACCCGTCCTCGTCGACGACGCCGGTCTCTTCGTGGACGGTCTCGACGGCTTCCCCGGTCCCTACTCCTCGTACGTCGAGGACACCCTCGGCGTCCACCGCGTCGCCGACCTCGCGTTCGACGCCGACGCCCGCCGCGCGTCGTTCCGGTGCGTGCTCGCGTACTGCGACGGCGCGGCCTTCGAGGCCAGTCCCGACCCCGTCGACCGGGGGGACCGCGCCGCGGCGGCGGCCGCCGGCGGCGACGCCGACGGACCCGAAGCGGACGGTCTCCCCGTCAAACTCTTCGAGGGCGCCGTCCCCGGCCGCATCGTCGAGGCACGGGGCGACGGCGGATTCGGCTACGACCCCATCTTCGAACACGACGGCACCACCTTCGCGGAGATGACCGCCGCCGAGAAAAACGCCGTCTCTCACCGGGGGCGGGCGCTTGCGAAGTTCGGCGAGTGGTACCGCGAGCGAACGGCGTGAGAGCGGTCCGTCGTCGGACGCACAACGTCCGACGGGAGTCCCGCGAGCGGACCGCGTGAGCGACCCGCCTACGCCCGCGGGTCGCGGTCCGGGCCGGGATACGCGTCGCCGACGACGGCCGCATAGAGGCTCTCGGCGTCGAACAGCGCCGCGAACGCGCGCGGGTGTTTGAGGCTCGTCTCGACGCGTGCGCGAACGCTCGCGCCCGCACTGGCGGTCAGGAGGTCCTCGTCGAACGTCAGGACGTGCATCGCGCCGCCGCGGTAGGCCGACGCCAGCGCCGGGTGGTCGCCCGGCGGATGCTCGACCGGCGTCCGCCACGACTCGATTTTCGCCCGCCAGTCGGCCGCCAGCGACGCGTCCGCGAGCGACGCCACCACGCCCTCGGCGTCGTCGAGGAGGGGGTCGCTCGCCACGAGCGTCGTCCACGAGTGCGCGCGCAGGTGGTCGAGAGCGTCGCGCGCCGCGCCGCCGACGAGGAGGTCCGCCGCGAGGACGTCCGCGTCGGCGACGACCCGCGCCGGCGAGGGGTCGGTCTCAGCCATCCGTCGCGTCCTCGCTCTCCGTGCCGTCCGCCGACGCGCGTCGCCGTCGAAGCGCCGCCGTCACGTCGCCGACGGTCACCTCGTGGCGAGCGCCGCGTTCGAACAGCGCCGCCCACGTCTCGGTTCGGGTCACGGCCGGACGTGCGGTCCGCCGGAGTAAGGGGTTGTCGCCGCGAGACGGGGGGGTCGTTGTCTGACGCATATTTAAGTTAGCGGACGGTGAGGAACACCACGGGCGCGCACGACGGATTCAGTTCCCATCCTCCTCACCCCGCGCGCCCGGCACACCCCCCATGGCACCTCGGTTCGGCGCCGTTCCCCCACGGCGTCGTGCGGGTGCTTCTCGACGTCACGCCGCCAGCCAGTGGCGACAGCCACGGCCCGCTTCGAGGACGACTTCGACGGCGACGAGGACGGCCAGACAGACGGCGGTCGTCTCGGCGGCGAGGAGTCGACCCACGACGCCGGCGGTGAGAACGAGCGACCCCCACGAAGACGAGTCCGGCGGGGAGAGCCACAGATGCGCCGCTCCTGGCTCGACGAACCCCGCGGACGCCGCGTGTGGGGCGAGCACCGAACCACGCTACCCGCCACGTTCACACCGGGCGTTCTCGAGACGACCCCGTCAGCGCTCAGAACGCGTGGGCGTCGTCCTCGTAGCCACAGAGTTCGTCGTAGAGGTCGGTCCGCCGGTCGCGGGGAATCACGTTGTGGTCGTTCCACGTCTTCATGGTGCGGGCGTCCATGAGGTTGCAGTCCTCGACGACGAGTAGTTCCTCGTCTTCCTGACTCGCGGGACCGGCGATGGGGTTGCCCGCCGGGTCGACGACGAGACTGCGCCCGAGGAACGGCTGGCCGCGTTCGGTGCCGACGCGGTCGGCACAGGCGAACCAGACCGTGTTGACGTGGGCGTTCGAGACGGCGAGGTAGTTCGCCCGCGCGAGTTCGTCCTCGTCCATCTGTCCCGACTGTTCGTACTCGTTTATCGGCACCCAGTTGGTGGGTTCGGCGATGATGTCGGCCCCCTTTCCGGCCTGAATCCGGGTGAGTTCGGGGAACCACTGGTCGTAGCAAATCTGCATGCCGATGCGGCCGACCTCGGTCTCGAACACCTCGACTTCGTCGCCGGGTTCGAACCAGAGTTTCTCCTCGTTCCAGAGGTGGACCTTCCGGTGGGTGCCGACGTAGCCGTCGGGACCGACGAGAATCGAGGAGTTGTAGAGGCGGGTGCCGTCCTCTTCGGCGTAGCCGCCGACGATGTAGGCGTCGTGTTCCTCGGCGAGTTCGGCCCACTTCTGGGCCGTCTCGCCGTCCGGTGCGGGTTCGGAGAGCGCGCGCGCCTCCTCGCGGGAGTTGAAGACGTAGCCCGAGTTGGCCAACTCCGGGAGGACGAGGAAATCGGCGCCGCGGCCGACGGCGTCCTCGATGAACGAACAGGACTTCTCGCGGTTGCCTTCGAGGTCGCCGACGCGAGGTTCGAACTGGGCACAGGCGATGGTGACCAGCGACTCCTGCCCGGGGCGGCGCTCGTCGACCACCGAGTCGTCGCGTTCGACGGTGTCAGTGCGTGACATGCCTCGTCGTACGGATGGGGAGAGCAAAAACGTTGGCCGTGCCGGTGACGGTCAGGCGCCGGTCAGCGACGCCACCGCGTCGGCGAGCACCGCAGTCGCCGTCGCGCAGTCCTCCCAGTCGGTCCACTCGCGGGGGCTGTGTGAGACGCCGTCCCGCGAGGGCGCAAAGAGGAGGGCGGCGTCGGTGGCGTCGGCGACGTACATGGTGTCGTGGAAGGCGCCGGAGTGGAGGTCCAGGGAGTCGACGCCGAGTCGGTCGCCGGCGTCGTGGACGGCGTCGCGGAGGCGGGGGCTCATCTCCGTCGGCGGGACGGCGAAGCCGCGGTCGAGGTGGGTCGTCACGCCGCGGGCGGTTTCGAGGCGCGCCAGTTCCTCCCGGAGGGCGTCGACCACCCGCTCTATCTCCGCCGCGTCGGTGTCCCGGACGTCGACGCTCAGGTCGACCGCGCCGGGGATGACGTTGACGGCGCCGGGAGAGACGTCGAGGTGGCCGACGGTGCCGACCAGCGTCTCGCGTCGGTCGTCGACGGTCGCCGCCTCCTCGACGGCGAGGACGAACTCGCTCGCCGCCGTCAGCGCGTCGGTCCGGTCGGGCATCGGCGTCGACCCGGCGTGGTTGGCGTCGCCCGTCACGGTCACCTCGCCGTGGGTGACGCCGGCGATGGTCGTGACGACGCCGACCGGCGCGCCGGCGCGTTCGAGGCGGCGCGCCTGTTCGACGTGGAGTTCAAGCCACGCGTCCCACTCGCTCGCGTCGAGTCGGCCCTCGCCGCGGTAACCGACGTCGTCGAGGGCGGCCGACAGCGTGACGCCGTCGGCGTCGGTGAGTGCGAGGGCGTCCTCGACGGAGCGACGACCGGTCGCCACCGACGACCCCAGCATGCCGTCGGCGAAGCGCGTCCCCTCCTCTTCGGTGAACGAGACGACTTCGATTGGGCGCTCGGGGGTGCGGTCGGCGTCCTGCATCGCGCGGACGGCTTCGAGACCGGCGTAGACGCCGAGGACGCCGTCGAAGATGCCCCCCTCGGGGACGGAGTCGAGGTGGCTCCCGACCGCGACCGGCGCGGCCTCGGGGTCGGCGCTCTCGGCCACCCACCGCCCGACGACGTTGCCCACGGCGTCGACGCGCACGTCCATGTCGGCGGTCTCCAGTCGGTCGACCAGTCGGTCGCGCGCCCGTCGATTGGCCGCCGTTCCGGTGAGAACCGTCCTCCCCCGGCCCTCGTCGGCGTCGACGTCGCCGAACGCCGCCGTCGCTTCGATGTCCGCCCGCAGGCGTTCCCCACGGACGGGAAGGCTGGTCTCAGACATGCCGTACCTGTTCACATTTATGCCACGAACATAAACGTGCCTTCACGCACGTTTACTATTGGACCCCTAACATAAAATTATCACAGTCATATTGGTGACAAAAACTATATGAGGCGGTATGTGTGATACCCACACATGTCTCGACAGGGCACGAACAGCAGGGCGAAACGGGCGGGCAGAGTGAGCAGGCGTCGATTCCTCCAGGCGAGCGTGGCGTCCGCCGGTGTGACCGCACTCGCCGGCTGTTCGGGCGGGGGACCCGGCGGGAGTTCCGGTCCCGTGAAAGTCGGCGTGCTCTCGCCGCTCAGCGGCGCGTGGACGGTCTACGGCAAGGCCCACCGCCGTGGGTTCGAACTCGCCATGGACGAGGTGAACGACAACGGCGGCATCAACGGCCGCGACGTGAAGGTCATCGTCGAGGACACGAAGACCGACCCCAAGACGGTGACCGAGAAGGCACAGAAGGTCATCCGGCGGGACGACGTCGACGTCGTGGCGGGCACGTTCAGCAGTGCCTCGCGGAACGCGGCCGCGCCGGTGGTCACACAGGAGGATACGGTGTTGCTCTACCCCACCTTCTACGAGGGCCAAGACCAGGAGAAATTCCCGGGGACGTGTAACGACCTCCTGTTCATGTTCGGCATCGTGCCCTCCCAGCAGGCCGCGCCGTGGATGGATTACATGACCTCCGAACACGGGAAGAAGTTCTACATGGTCGGGTCGGATTACGTCTGGCCGCACCTGACCAACAAGCGCGTCAAGCAGTCGCTGAGCGACCTCGGCGGCGAAGTCGTCGACGAGGAGTACATCCCGCTCGGCACCTCGGACTTCGGTGCAGTGCTGTCGCGCATTTCGAACTCCGACGCCGACGTCGTCTTCGGGACGCTCACCGGGACGGACACCATCGCCTTCGCCAAGCAGTTCTACAGTCGCGGTCTCAACGAGGAGTTCACCTACTGGACGGTCGACGACGAGGAGTTCGCCACGCAGGGGAAAGGCCCACAGGCCGCCCGCGGGACGTACGTGAGCTTCGATTACTTCCAGACCATCGATACGGACCTGAACAACAAGTTCGTCGACAAGGTGAAATCCAAATACGGAAAGGAGACGGGGATGGACACGGTGGGCGCCGCGATGTACAACGCCGGACACATGTTCGCCAAGGCCGCAAACAGCGCGGGGTCGGTCAAGACCGACGACGTCATCGGCGGACTCGAAGGGCTGTCCCACACCGGCCCGCAGGGCGACGTGACGATGCGGAAGAAAGACCACCAGATGGTCCTCCCGTCGTATCTCACCAAGGTGCCCGAGGACTGGTCCGACCCCAACGACTTCGAGGGCATGTTCGAAGTCGTCGACAGCAAGAAGTCGGTGACACCCGCGACGGCGAACTGCGAGTTCCCGCTGGGTACGGGGAACTGACGACGGAGCGTCATGATAGATTTCGCCAGCATCATCAGTCAGACCCTCTTCGCCACGTCGATACTCATCGTGGCGGCGCTAGGACTCGCCATCATCTTCGGGATGATGGGCGTCATCAACCTCGCACACGGCGCGCTGATCACCGTCGGCGCGTACGTCGCCTACGCGGTCACGAGCGCGGGCGCGAGCCTCTGGGCCGCGTTCGTCGTCGCGCCGGTGGTCGTCGCAATCGTCGGGTTGGTGATGGAACGCACGGTGATCAATCGGCTCTACGACCGGCCGGTCGATACGCTGTTGGCGACGTGGGGGTTCGCGCTGGTGATACAGGAACTCATCAAGGTCATCTTCGGGACGAGCGCGTACTCGGTGCCAAACCCCTACTCGACGCCCATCGAACTGTTCGGCGCCAACCTGCCGCAGTACCGCATCTTCCTGACGCTCCTTGCGGTTGCGCTCCTGATAGCGACCTACGCCACGTTCAAATACACCGACTTCGGGGTCAAATCCCGGGCGGTCATCCAGAACGACGAGATGGCGGGGATGCTCGGCACCGACGTGCGGTGGGTCTACATGGTGACGTTCATGTCTGGCGCCGGTCTCGCGGGACTGGCGGGCGCCGCCGTCGCCCCCATCGTCGGCGCCGACCCGCGAACCGGACTCGCGTACCTCGTCCAGTCGTTTTTCGTGGTCATCGTGGGTGGGACCGGACAGTTGCTGGCGGGAACGGCGGGCGGGGCGGGCCTCATCGGTGGCTCGGCGGCCGCGCTGTCGTTTTTCAGTTCGCAAACGTTCGCACAGACGGTCGTCTTCGCGTTCGCTATCCTCGTCATCCGTCTGAAACCCGAAGGCCTGTTCGGAGGACAATAAATGTCGTACATCGACCGAACCAAGGTTGCGATTCGACGCGCATCGGTCTCGAAGAAAGTCATCCTCGGCGTGACGGCCGTCGCGTTCCTGCTTCCCATCGTGTTACAGCCGTATCTCGCCTTCCTCGCGGCGCAGTATTACCTCTTCTCGTTGCTGGCGCTGAGTCTCGGTCTCCTGTGGGGCTACGTCGGCATCCTCAGCTTCGGGCAGGCCGCCTTCTTCGGTCTCGGCGCGTACGTCATGGCGTGGTCGTTCAAATACGCCTTCGTGCCGGGCATCAATCCGGCGTACGTGGCGCTGGTGCTCGCACCGCTGGTCACCGGCGGCGCCGCCGCACTGCTCGGCCTGTTCCTCTTCTATTCCGACGTCAAGGACGTCTACTTCGTCATCATCACGCTCGCGCTCTCGGTGATTCTGGAGCAACTCGCCGTCAGCATCTCCAGCGTCTTCGGCGGCTTCAACGGCATCTACCTGCCGCGGATGTCGCTGTCGATACCCGGCGTCGTCAGCTACCAACTCAGCAACGACCGCCTGTTTTACTACCTCGCGCTGGTCGCGCTGGTCGGGGGGTATCTCGTCTGTCTGCGCATCGTCCGGTCGGACTTCGGCGAGACGCTGTTGGCTATCAAGGAAAACGAAGACCGGACCAAGAGCCTCGGGTACAACACCGCGCGGTATAAGACGCAGGCGTTCGCCGTCTCCGGGGCACTCGCGGGCATCGCGGGCGCGTTTTACGCGACGCTCGCGCAGTTCGTCTCGCCCCCGCTGACCGGGTTCGTCCTCTCGACCGAGGTGGTCATCTGGGTGGCCGTCGGCGGGCGGGAACTCCTGTTGGGCGCCATCGTCGGCGGCCTCCTCGTCAACGGCGCGTCGACCGCCCTGAGTTCCATCGTCGAGAGCCGGTACATCCTCATCCTCGGCATCATCTTCATCGCCGTCGTCGTCACGTTCCGCAAGGGCGTGATGGGCTATCTCGCCGACCGCTACGACTGGGGTGAGAAACTGTGAGCGTCATACTCCGCACCGACGACCTCCTCAAGGAGTTCGACGGCGTCGTCGCAACCGACCACCTCGACTACGAGATGGAGGCGGGCGAAATCGAGTGCATCATCGGGCCGAACGGCGCCGGCAAGACCACGTTCTTCAACCTCATCACCGGCACGCTCACGCCCGACGCCGGGACGGTCCACTTCGACGGCACCGACATCACGGGCATGGACATCCACGAAATCGCCCAGCAGGGGATGGTACGGAAGTACCAGACGCCGTCGGTGTTCGAGGAGATGAGCGTCCGGCGCAACATCCGCATCGCCTTCGGCGAGTCGGGACCGGCCGACGAGGAGGCGCGCCTGCGGGAGATTCTGGAGTTGATAGGCATCACCGACCGCGCCGACGAACAGGCCGGCGCCCTCGACCACGGGACGAAACAGTGGCTCGAAATCGGGATGGTGTTGGCCAACGACCCGCGACTCGTCCTCCTCGACGAACCGACCGCCGGCATGACCACCGAGGAGACGATGAACACGGCGGAACTGATAACCTCCATCAACGACGAGGAGGACGTCTCGATAATCGCCATCGAACACGACATCGAGTTCGTCCGCCAACTCGCGGCGCGGGTGACCGTCCTCCATCAGGGGTCGGTGCTCGCACAGGGGAGCGTCGGCGACATCGAATCGAACGACGAAGTCCAGCGGGTGTATCTGGGGAGTGGATAACAGATGGTACTCGACATCGACTCACTGAGCGTGTCGTACGGCGAGACGCGGATCATCGACGACCTCTCGTTGAACTGCCGGGACGACGAAATCCTCGCCGTCCTCGGGCGCAACGGGATGGGCAAGACGACGTTGCTCCGGAGCATCGCCGGCGTCCTCGAACCCGATTCGGGGAGCATCGCCTTCCGCGGCGAGGACGTGACCGACCTCCCGTCGCACGAACGGGCGCGGCGCGGCATCACGCTCATCCCACAGGGCCGCGAGATATTCCCGGACCTGACCGTCGAGGAGAACCTCCAGATGGGCGCGTTCGCCGCCGCCGGCCGGGACCCCCTCGACCGCGACCGGGTCTACGAGTATTTCCCGGTGCTCGAAGAGCGACTCAAACAGAAAGGCGGGACGCTCAGCGGCGGCCAACAGCAGATGCTCGCCATCGCCCGGGGACTCGTCACCAACCCCGAACTCATCCTCCTCGACGAACCCTCGGAGGGGATTCAGCCGTCCATCGTGGACCAAATCGGCGACATCATCCCCGAAATCCACCGCAACGAGGACGTCCCGGTCGTCCTCGTCGAACAGAACATCGAACTGGTCTTCTCGGTCGCCGACCGGGGCTACATCATCGAGAACGGCCGAATCGTCGAGGAGGGCGACGTCGAGGACCTGCGCGACGAGGACCTCATCAGAAAACACATCGGCATCTGACTCCTCTCGCCGTTCTCGCGTCCGCACCCACGGCGAGTGCGACGGCAGAACGAATCGACGTATGAGAGAGCGCCGACGCGCTTTTTCGGAGCGACCGAAGCAGAAAGACCTAATGCAGGGATTGGAAACGTTGAGTGAGAGTATGGCGAGACAGGCGTCCGGGAGGGTCTGAGAACGAATGGCCGACGAGATGGGCGACATCTCCTTTAGAGCGAACAAGCGGCTTCCGATTCACTCGTGGTTCGGGTATGTCGCGGGCTACGACGCCGGGTTCGTTCGGAGCGTCATCGAGGAATACTGCGACGAACCGGACGGAGAGCACACGCCGACGGTGTTCGACCCGTACTGTGGGTCGGGGACGACCGTCGTCGAGGCGATAGACACGGGGCGCGACGGAATCGGCACCGAAATCAACCCCTTTATGGCCTTCGTCGCCCGCGCGAAGACCGACTGGCACACCTACCCCGAGGACGTGCGCACGGGCGCCCGAGCGTTCCTAGACGACGTGAAACCGCAGGTGCTCTCGGCGTTCCCGAACACGACCCTCGATACGTTCGCCCGTCAGGACGCAGTCGAAGACGTCCACGTCGAAGCGAAAGCCCCGATTCCCGACCTGGCGAACGTCGAGAACTGGTACACCGACGCGGTTCTGGAGCAGTTGCGGATTCTGAAGGGCAACATCAAACGGATCGAGACCGAGGGGCTACGGATGCTCTGTCTCCTCGCGTTCGCCTCGATTCTCGTCGACGTATCCAACGGCGGCTACGACCCGTCGCTCGGCTACCGCAGGGACAGCGACGGCAACATCGTCGAGAATCAGGCGAACGTCGCCACGGCGTTCGAGGAGAAACTGACGAACGTGGTCGAGGACGTAGAGGAGATGGTTCTCGACCGAGAGGAACCCTTCGGGGACGCACTCGTGATGAACGCCGACGGCGAGGAGCATCCCGCCCTGAAAGACGGCTGTGCGGACCTGCTCGTCACGTCGCCGCCCTACGCGAACAACATGAACTACATCCGTCAAACGCGGCCCCACCTCTACTGGCTCGACTACTGGGCCGACCGCTCTCGTCGGAAGTTCGAGGACAACATGATGGGGTCGTACTGGCAGATCGTTCGCAACGAGGACGTCGAGGCGACGTATCCGACCGAGACGCTGGAGAGCGTGACCGACGAGATTCGCCAACAGGAACCCGAGCGCGAAGAACTCGGCGGACCGGGGTGGGCGCGATACGTCACGCGGTACTTCAACGACCTCGGGAACGGGTTCGAAGAGCAGTACCGCATCCTCACGCCGGACTCACACGCCGTCTACGTCGTCGGGAACAGCGTCATCAAGGACGTGAACGTTCCGGTGGGAGAGATCATCGCCGAGATGGTCGAGGCGCACTTCGACTTCGAAGTCGTCGGCTCACCCGTCCACTCCTCGAACACGCGAGTCTCGTCGTCGCTCCGAACCGAAGACCTGACCGACGTGGTCGTCACGCTCTATAAGGAACCATGAATCCGAAGTTCCAGTCCATCATTCGGTGTCCCGAAACGGCGTGTCACGGCGACCTCGAAATCACGGAGCGAACGGAAGAACACGCGGGGCAAATCGTCGCGGGCACGATGGAGTGTCGGTCCTGCGGGACGGAGTACCGCATCCGCGACGGGTTCCCAATCGTGCTTCCCGAATCGCTGGACGACGAGGCCGACGAGTTAGGAGAGGTCGGGTAGGTCACCGCCGCCGTCGGTCGTCTCGCTCTCGGTGGCGGCGAGTCGCGTCACGTCGTCGCGCCGCCACTCCGAGTCGATTTCGGGCCGAACTTCCGCGTCCCAGACGTTCGGTTCGGCGTCCCGGCGCGGCAGGTCGCGTTTATCCACCCACGCACGACCGGGATGAAGGGCGTCCCAGACGGAGCGTTCCTGATTCGCCCGACCGGTTCCGGGGTCGTGGTCGCCGAACCCGTCGACGTACCGATTCCACCACGGCTCGTAGTACGAAATGAGGGTCTGCTCGCAGTACCGAATCCAGACGGAACTGGTGACGAGGTACCTGACCCGGAAGTCGTCGACAGCGAGGTTCCCCGCCTGCTCGATGCTCTTTCGATGTTCGAGGAGGCGTTTGTAGATTCCCCGTCCGGGAGAGGACTCCAGGTGCGCCCCGCCGGTGCGCGAACCGGAGGGGACGGCTTTGCCCACGTAAATCGGGAGGTCGTAGTTCCATCGCTCGTTCGAAATCGGGTCGTAGTGGTCGTATTCGCCGAAGTAGTAGAGCCCGTAGACGCCACACCCGGCGAACGGATGGTACGGTTCGGGGAGTTCCGCGCCGTCGTGGCGCTCGAACGCCTCGACGATGGTCGCGTTTAGCTCGCGCTGTGAGATTCCGAGGTCGTCGAGCGGGTTCCACGCGGAGACCATCTCGTCGTCCGACATGGTGTCAAGAAAGCCCAGAACCGCCGAAAAGATTGCGTCCGCAACGCCGGCATCGCTCATCCGGGCCGCGTGCGAATCCCGAACATGCGAACGGCTCGGCTCACGAGACCACAGACCGTCGCGGTCGAACGTCGGGACCCTGTAATCAGTCCCGTCGTCGGACGAGGGACCGGTGGACGAGCAATCCGAGGATGCCCAAGAACCCGAAGACGATGCCACGGAGTTGCGGATGAGAGAACTCCCGCTTCTCCGAATCGGTATACACGTAGTACCCGACCGTCGGCCAAAAGACGAGCAGGTACAGGCCGACGCGGACCAGCAGACCGTTGTACGCGGTCCAGAGGCTCATGGCGTCCTCACCGCATGGATGCGGGGATCCATACGGAGAATATCAGCCAGGCGTCGAGAACTATCTGTCGGCGTATTTTTCGATTGCGGAAATTCGAGGAGAAATCCCCGTGCTTTAGCGCGGGGACGAATCCGACAAACCCTACCCAACCGACCTTATAGAGAATCAAGGAGAAAACCCACGACTTTAGTCGTGGGATGAATCCGAC
>JBDGTR010000020.1:0-24806 GCA_042216635.1 Haloplanus sp.
AGACATCATCATCTCGGGCGGGGAGAACATCTCCAGCATCGAACTGGAGGACACCCTCTTCGAACACCCCGAGGTGTCCGACGTGGCGGTCGTTCCCGCGCCCAGCGACCAGTGGGGCGAGGAACCCAAGGCGTTCGTCGTCCCCGCGAGCGGCGACCCGAACGACCCCCGCACCTCCGAGGACGAACTCGTGGAGTTCTGCCGGGAACACGTGGCGAGTTACAAGGTGATAAAGCGCGTCGAGTTCGTCAAGACCCTCCCGACCACCGCGACGGGGAAGGTCCAGAAGTACGAACTCCGCTCGAAGGAGTGGGAGGACGAAGACCGGATGGTCGGCGAGGGGTGATCAGAGGGAGTATCGTCGGCGTTCGTGGATTCGACGCCACCGGATGAGCCACGTGAGGCGGAACGGAGCCGAAGAGACTCCGGTCGGCTACGATACTCTCTCAGAGCCACTCGGTCGACCGCCGGCGGCCGCGTCGCTCGGGACTCGGCGGGTCGTCGAACCCCGAGGGTGCGAACGCCACCAGCGCCGCCGTCGCCGCCGCGAGCACCGCGCCCGCCACGAACCCGGACGACTCCGTCGCGCGCGTTGCGAGCGTGGGCAGGAGCCATCCGACCGCGACGAGACCGGCGTGGAAGCCGACGCCGACGAGGAGGCTCCCCCCGGTGCGGTTGTAGAGCCACGTGAAGAGGACCGAAAGCGCGACCAGATGGAGCGAGAGCCACGCGACGGGCGCGCCCACCGTCGAGACGGCGACCGAGGGTGTCGCCCACGCCGTCCACGCCGCCCCGAGGAGGACGCTCGACGCGAGCGGCGAGTACGACCGCTGGAGCGCCGGCAGACAGACGCCGCGCCAGCCGAGTTCGCCCGCCAGCGCCCACCCGACGACGACGGCGAGGGCCTGCGGGTCGGGCGTCGAGAGCGAGGACACGTCACCAGCGCCGCCGACGAGGGTCACGACGCCGACGCCGACGACGGGGAAGGCGACGGCGAACGCCCACGGAACGCCGCCGCGCCAGCGACCGAGTCGCCGGGCGAGCGTTCGGACCCCCGCACGTCCCTCGGAGACGACGGCGACGGCGACGCCCGCGACGGCGGGCGCGAGACCGGGGAGCCAGTCGGTCGCGCCGGGGAGTCGCCCCGCGACGCCCGGGAGCCACCCGGTCCACGAGAGCGCGACGGCGAGGGCGACGAAGACGGCGGCGGGGTGGCGGCGGACGAGCGAGCGGACCCGACTCATCGGCGTCGGTCCGTCGTCGCGGGCGGTCGGTGCGTCATCGTTCGGAGAACCGGGAGACTGCGTAAGGGTCTTTCGTCATCCGCGCGCCGGGCGGGCGACGAAGGCGGCGCCGAGGAGCGACGCGTAGGCGACGGCGCCGGCGAGCGTCGCCAGTCGGCCGAGAGCGACGACGGCGTCGACGCCGGCGACGAGACCGGCGACGGCGAGGGCGAGTCCGCCGGCGAGGAGGACGACGGAGGCGCGCGCCGTGCGGTCGGTCGTCCACCACCGCCCGCCGACGGTGGGCGGGTAGAACTGGTAGGAGACGCCGACGACGGAGAGACCGAGGAGTCCGAGGAGGTTCAGCGCGCGGTGAGCGGCGACGAGGCGGGGCGTCGGACCGGCGACGGCGAAGGAGAGACCGAGGAGGACGCCGAGACCGCCGGCGGCGACGGCGACGAGGACGGTCCGCAGGCCGAGGCGACGGCGGTCAGAGCGGCGGTAGCGGCGGGCGTACGAGAGCGCGAATCCGAGGACTGCGGTGGCTTCGAGCGCCGCGCCGAGGCGGAAGACCGGACCGGCGGGGAAGCCGAGGACGAGCGTCGCGGGACCGAGGACGGCGGCCGCGAGGACGGCGCCGACGACGGCGGGCGAGGCGTCGACGGCGAGGAATCGCGGAAGGACGCGCGACCCGACGGCAAAGAGCAGGGTGACGCAGGTGCCGGCGGCGAGGAGGTGGACGACGCGCGGAGCGGCGACGAGGGGCGGCGCGGCGAGGGCGTCGCGGAGCGTCGCCGCCGCGCCGACGGCGAGGTAGCCGCCGGCGGCCGGGACGGCGGCGTTGGCGACGCGGTCGGTCCGGCGGCGGGGGGCGGCGTGGGCGCCGGCCCCCGTCTCCCGGCCGGCGAGGTTGCCCCGGAGCGAGGTGCCGAGGGCGGCGAGGAAGACGGCGACGCCGGCGACCCAACACCCCGCGCCGACGCGGGCGGCGACCGGCGACCACGGCGCGGCGGCGAGACCGACGATGCCGACGAGGGCGAGAGGGAAGTGCACCGCCGGCGCGCGCGGGAAGGCGAGGTCACGGTCGAAGTAGGTCGGCACCAGCGCGTAGGCCTTCCCGAAGACCGCCGAGAGGACGAACCCGTAGAGACCGACGGCGAGGCGGACGGGGAGGGGAGCGGCGAGGAGGGCGGCGAGTCGCCACGCCACGAGCGAGAGGGCGCCGAGACCGACGAACCGGCGCGACCAGCGCGTAACCGAGGCGGCGCTCATCGGTCGACGGACGCCCGCCGGCGACAAAGGCGTGGCGACGAATCGGTTCGCGCGCCGTCCCGAACGCGTTGGGGAAAACGACTTCACCCGACCGTCCGTATGCCGAGGCATGCCCACCAGAAAGGCAGAAGCGACGTGGAACGGCGACCTGAAAAGCGGCGACGGCTCCATGGCGTTCGGAAGCGGAGCCTACGAGGGGGCGTACACCTTCGCGTCCCGGTTCGAGGAGGGCGAGGGGACGAACCCGGAGGAACTCATCGGCGCCGCACACGCCGGCTGTTTCTCGATGGCGTTGGCGAACGAACTCGACCAGGCCGGCTTCTCCCCGGAGCGAATCGACACCGAGGCGTCGGTCCACCTCGACGGCGGCGCGGGTGAAATCGACCGCATCGAACTCACCACGGAGGGGACCGTTCCCGACGCGAGCGAAGACGACTTCCTCGACATCGCGGGGGAAGCCAAAGAGAACTGCCCGGTGTCGAAGGCGCTCGCGGGCGTCGACATCGAACTGTCGGCCACGCTGGTCTAGTCCTCGACGACTTCCGACTCCTCGGCGTAGCGTTTCGCCCGCGCGACGTAGGTGTCTGCGGCCTCGGTCCACGGCGACTCGGGCACCTCCTTGACGACTTCGGCGGGCGTCCCGGCGGCCAGCGTCTCCGGCGGGATGTCGGTCCCCTCCGTGACGACGCTCCCGGCGGCGACGAGGGCGCGGTCGCCCACCGTCGCGTCGTCGAGAACCACGGCGCCCATGCCGACGAGTGCCCGTTCGCCCACCGTCGCGGAGTGGACGATGGCGGTGTGGCCCACGGTGGCGTAGGGACCGACGACGGCCGCCTCGTGACAGACGGCGTTGTCCTGGACGTTCGCACCCTCGCGGACGACGATGGGTTCGGAGTCGCCACGCAGGGTGGCGTTCGGCCAGACCGAGGCGTCTTTCTCTATCGTCACGTCGCCGACGACGACGGCCGCCTCGTCGACGTAGGCGTCCTCGTGGACCGACGGCACGGCGCCGTCGAGTTTCCTGAGTACCATGTGCCCACACCCGAGAGGGGGTGGCATAAAGCTACGGTCCCGGCCTACACCCCCCTGCCCGGCCAGCATTTATGCGTCCGCGCCGCGCCGTACGGCCATGGACACCGACACGCACGGACGGACGCGCGTCGGCGTCGACGTGGGCGGCACCTTCACCGACGTGGTCGTCGCGGCTGACGGCGACCTCTCGGTGTTGAAGGTGCCGTCGACGCCGGAGTCGCCCGAACGAGGCGTCTCGAACGGACTCGACGCGGCCCGCGCGGACGGTCTCGACCCCGCGTCGACCGGCGCGTTCGTCCACGGTACCACCGTCGCCACCAACGCCCTCCTCGAACGGACGTGGGCGGAGACGGCGCTGGTGACGACCGAGGGGTTCCGCGACGCCCTCGAAATCGGCCGGCAGACCCGACCGGACCTCTACGACCTCCACGCCGAGAAGCCCGACCCCGTGGTCGACCGCGACCGGCGATTCGAGGTGTCCGAACGCCTCGACCGACGGGGGGACGTGGTGGCGGAACTCGACGAGGCGGCGGTCCGGCGGGTCGCCCGCGAAATCGACGACGCCGGCGTGGACGCGGTGGCGGTCTGTCTGCTCTTTTCCTTCGAGGACGACGCCCACGAGCGACGGGTGCGAGAGCTGTTGGACGAGGCGGGCGTCGACTGCGAGGTGTCGCTGTCGAGCGAGGTACTGCCCGAAATCCGGGAGTACGAGCGCACGCTGGCGACGAGCGTCGACGCCGCGCTCAAGCCGGTGATGAACCGCTATCTCGGCCGACTGGAGGCGGGCGTCGCCGACGCGGGCGTCCCCGCGCCGGTGACGGTGATGCAGTCCAACGGCGGCGTGGTCGACGCGGCCGGCGCCCGTGAGCGACCCGTCAACACCCTGCTGTCGGGACCGGCGGGGGGCGTTCGCGGCGCCGCCCACGTCGCCGGCGAGGCGGGCTTCGAGGACGTCCTCACGATGGACATGGGCGGCACCTCGTGTGACGTCTCGCTGGTGCGCGGCGGCGACCCCGTGGTGACGACGGAGGGCGTCGTCGGCGACTACCCCGTGGGCGTCCCGATGGTCGACGTTCACACCATCGGCGCCGGCGGCGGGTCGGTCGCGTGGGTGGACGAGGGGGGCGTCCTCCGGGTCGGACCGCGCTCGGCCGGTGCGGACCCCGGACCCATCTGCTACGGGCGCGGCGGCGAGCGACCGACCGTCACCGACGCCCATCTGCTCCTCGGGCGCATCGACCCGTCGGCGTTCTTCGAGGGGAGCGCCGACGAGGCGGCGGTGCGCGAGGGGATGGCGACGGTGGCCGATTCGCTCGACATGAGCGTCGAGGCGGCCGCAGAAGGCGTCCTCGACGTCGCCAACGCCAACATGGAGCGTGCGCTCCGGGTCGTTTCGATCGAACGCGGCCACGACCCCCGCGAACTCGCACTCGTCGCCTACGGCGGCGCCGGACCGCTCCACGCCGTCGAACTCGCGGCCGAACTCGACGTGCCGCAGGTGGTCGTCCCCCGGACGGCGGGCGTGCTCTCGGCGCTCGGACTCCTCATCAGCGACGCCGTCTACGACCACAGCGCCTCGATGGTCCGGCCGTGGGCGGCGGTGTCGCCGCCGACGCTCACCTCCCGCTTCGAAACCTTCGAGACGGCGGGCGCGGAGCGACTGGCCGACGAGGGTTTCCCGCCCGAGCGCCGCCGGTTCGAGCGTGCGGTCGACCTCCGGTACGCCGGCCAGTCGTTCGACCTCCGGGTGTCGGTCCCCGACGGCGCCCTCGACGCCGAGGCGATGGCGCAGGTGGCCGAGCGATTCCACGAGCGTCACGAACGCCGGTACGGTCACGCCTCGCCGGACGAACCGGTCGAACTCGTCACCGTCCGCCTCCGGGCGCGGGGGGTGGTCGACCCGCCGTCGCTGACGGTCGAGGACGACGCGGGCGGGTCGACGCCGACCGAGACGCGCACCGCCCGCTTCGACGGGACGGCGCGCGAGACGCCCGTCTACGACCGCTCGGCTCTCGGGCCGGGCGCCGAGTTCGACGGGTCGGCGGTGGTCGAGGGGACCGAGAGCACCGTCGTCGTCCCGCCGGACGCGACGGCGAGCGTCGACGGTCTCGGGAACGTGGTGGTCGAGCCATGAGCGGCGTGGACCCCGTGACGCTCGAAGTCCTGCGCAACGCCTGCGTCGCCGTCGCCGAGGAGATGAACGCGACGCTCGTCCGCACCAGTTACTCGCCGAACATCAAGGACCGACGGGACTGCTCGTGTGCGCTGTTCGACGTGGTGGACGCGGGCGACGACGCGAGCGGAGCAGACGCCGACGACGGGAGCGCAGGCGGCGACCCGGACGCCCGCCCCCGCGCGGAGATGGTGAGTCAGGCCGAGAACATCCCCGTCCACCTCGGCGCGATGCCGTACTCGGTGGCGGCGGCCGTCGACGCGTTCCCGCCCTCCCGACTCGCGGAGGGGGACGCGATTTTGCTAAACGACCCCTTCCACGGCGGCGCGCACCTGCCCGACCTGACGCTCGTGACGCCGGTGTTCGTGGAGGGCGACCTCGTGGCCGTCGCGGCCAACCGCGCCCACCACGCCGACGTGGGCGGCGCGCGGGCGGGGAGCGTCGCCGCCGACTCGACGGACATCTATCAGGAGGGTCTCCGCATCCCGCCGGTGAAACTCTACGACGGCGGCGACCCCGTCGAGGGGGTGTTCGACCTCCTGTTGTCGAACGTGCGCACGCCCGAGGAACGACGGGGCGACCTCCGCGCTCAGCAGGCGGCCAACCGGACGGCCGTCGACCGCGTGGGCGACCTCGCGGCCCGGCACGGTCTCGACACCCTGCGCGCGGCGACGACCGAGATAAAGGCGTACGCCGAGCGCCGGATGCGCGCCGAAATCGACGCGCTCCCCGACGGCACCGTCCGGTTCGAGGACTACCTCGACGACGACGGGCGGGGGCACGAAGACCTGCGCGTCGCCGTCGCGGTGACCGTCGACGGCGACGAACTCGTCGTGGACTTCGCGGGGACGAGCGAACAGGTCGAAGGCCCCATCAACGCTCCCCTCGCGGTGACGGCGTCGGCGACGTACTACGCGGTGCGGTGTGTGACCGACCCGGACGTGCCGCCGAACGCGGGCACCTACCGCCCGGTCGAGGTGCGCGCGCCCGAGGGGACCATCGTCAACGCCCGGCCGCCGGCGGCCGTCGTCGGCGGCAACCTCGAAGTCTCACAGCGCGTCACCGACGCCCTCCTCGGCGCGTTCGGCGAGGGAACGCCCGAGCGCTCGGTCGCCGCCGGGCAGGGGACGATGAACAGCGTCACCTTCGGCGGGACCGACACCCGGGAGGGCGCCGTCGCGGGGCGGAGCGAGTCGGGCGGCGCGTTCGCCGTCTACGAGACCATCGGCGGCGGGTTCGGCGCGGGAGACCGCGTGGACGGCATGGACGGCGTCCACGTCCACATGAGCAACACGCTCAACACGCCAGCCGAGGTGCTGGAGACGGCCTACCCCCTGCGCGTCGAGCGGTACGAACTCCGGCCGGACTCCGGCGGTGCGGGCGAGTACCGCGGCGGACTCGGTCTCCGGCGCGACGTGTCCGTCCTCTGTGACGGCGTCTCGTTCAGCCTCCTCGCGGACCGCCGGCGACACCGCCCCTACGGACTCGCGGGCGGGCGACCGGGTGCGCCGGGCGTCGACTTCCTCCTCCGTGACGGCGAGGAGCGACCGATTCCGGGGAAGTCCACCCACCGCCTCGATACGGGCGATACGGTGAGCGTGCGTACGCCCGGCGGCGGGGGGTTCGGCGACCCGGGCGACCGCGACCCCGAGGCGGTGGCGCGCGACCTGCGACTGGGGACGGTGACGCCCGAGGCGGTCCGCGAGGCGTACGGACTCGACCCCTCGGCGCTCGAGGAACGGACGGCCGACGCGGACCCGGAGTGAGACGGGTTACTGTGAGTCAGTACCGGTGGGTCGCCGGGTCGTCCTGGCGAACCACCGGAACGCAGGTACGACAGTCCGTATGAGTCGAGGACGTCACTCCGAGAGCGCGGTCCACCCGGAGTCGGCGTCCGGCAGGCCACGCACGCGGACCTCGCGGCCGTCGTCCGTCTCGCGGAGTTCGACCACCGCGTCGAAGATGGAGGTGACGACGTTGACGAAGCGGTCCTCGTGGGTGGTGGGGTCGATGGTGTAGGCGCCGAAGTAATCCCCGGCGGCGGCCCGCCGGGTGAGGACGTGGAGAAACGAGAAGGTGCGTTCGTCGTCGACGTACTGGAGGAGCGTCGAGATGGAGAGAAAGCCGAGTCGGAGGCGGTCGGGTTCGGCGAAGTCGTCGACCGCCTTGGTGAACGCGACGCCCATCCCCGTGAGGTCGGACGGCGAGGAGACGTGGTGGACGTCCTCGGCGTCGTCACCGGGGGCGCCGGAGGCGTCGACGATGCGGAACCGGTCGGCGTCGAAGGCGACGCCGAGGTCGGTAAAGCGGGCGCGAATCCGGTTGGCCGGGTCGTCGGTGGTGACGACCACCACCGGGTCGTCGCCGATTGCCAGCAGTTCGAATACGAGGCGGCGCTTGCCGGACATGGCGGGTCCCGACACTAACAGGTTCGTCCCCGGCGGGACGCGGTCGAAGCCGTCGACCGGGAGGACGCCGCTCACGTCGTAGCCGGCGTCGGTCATCGGCGCGGCCTCCGACGGCGTCGAGCGTCGCCACTCCCGCGCCGCGAGACGCCGGCCGCACGGCGACGACGAGACCCCCTCCTCACCTCGGACTCGGTCATCTTCGGCACTCGTGTACGCTGACGCGTCGACGCAATTAAACCCTCGCGTCGTCGTCGCCCCATCACGTTCGGGTGACCGGGTCGCCGGCGCGAACGGTCCCGCCTTCGACCACGTCAGCGCGGAGACCGCCCCGGTGGGTGAGCGGGTCGACCACGTCCTCGCCGGTCAGCGACGCGAGGTGCGCACACGGTTCACAGAGTCGGACGCCCCGACAGCGAACGTCGCCGACGCGGAACGTCTCGCCGACGAGGTGGTTGAGCGCGACGCCGCGCGTGGTGAAGTTGCGCCGGTGGGCGTCGAAGTCGAGCGAGAGACCCACCTCCCGTTCGACCGCGTCGAGGGCCTCCGCTTCGACCAGCGTGAGGTCGCGCCCGCCGCCGGGGTGGTCCGAGAACGTCCCCTCGCCGTCGAAGTAGCGGTCGCCGCGCAGGCCGCGTCCGGCGACGGCCGCGACGGACGAACGGGACTCCATCGGCGCCGCCGACGCCGGGGCGACGTGGATTGCGAGGACGGTTCCGGTCATACCCCTACCGACGGCGGCGAACTATTTAAGAGCGGTACCGGAACGGGGAGCGGAGACGCGGCCGACGACAACCTTTGTACCGGTCGGCGTCGAATCCGACGCCATGTTCGACGCCACCTTCGACGCCGACCGACCCGTCGTCGGGATGGTCCACCTGCCGGCCCTCCCGGGCGCGCCGGGGTACGAGGGCGACCGACGGGCGCTCCGCGACCACGCCCGGCGCGACGCGGCGACGCTCGCGGCCGCCGGCGTCGACGGCGTCATCGTGGAGAACTACGGCGACGCGCCCTTCTACCCCGACGAGGTGCCCGCCCACGTCGTCGCGTCGATGACCCACCTCGTGGACGCCGTCCGGCGGGTGGTCGACGTGCCGGTCGGGGTGAACGTCCTCCGCAACGACGCGACGGCGGCGGTGTCGGTGGCGGCCGCGACCGGCGCCGCGTTCGTCCGCGTCAACGTCCACACCGGCGCGCGCGTCACCGACCAGGGCGTCGTCGAGGGGCGCGCCCACGAGACCATGCGCCTGCGCGACCGACTCGACGCCGACGTGCGAGTGCTCGCCGACGTGGACGTCAAACACTCCGCGCCGCTGGGGGGTGACGCGGGCGACGACGAGGACCCGGCGGCCCGCGCCGTCGCGGACGTGGTCGGGCGCGGACTGGCCGACGGCGTGGTCGTCTCGGGGTCGCGGACGGGCGAAGCCGTAGACCCCGACCGCCTCGACGCCGTCGCGGCGGCCTGCGACCGCGCGGGCGTTCCGCTGTTCGTCGGAAGCGGCGTCACGCCGGAGACGGTCGGCGAGGTACTCGCCGTCGCCGACGGCGTCGTCGTCGGGACGGCGCTGAAACGGGACGGCGAGACGGGCGAACCGGTGGACGAAGACCGGGTGCGCCGCCTCGTCGCCGCCGTCCCGGACTAGAGTAGAATTTGAAAGTCAGTGCCCACTCGACCGGGTGTCTGCCCCCGGTCGATGTGAATGTCGTTTCAAATTCTACTATAGAGTTCCTCCGCAACGAGGTCGACGGCGCGCGAGACGGACCCGAGCGAGGAGAGGTGGCCCGCGCCGACGGTGGCCTTCATCGCCCGCGCCGCCCCGCCGGTGACCACCGACGGGCCGAGTTGGGCGACTGCGTCGTCGCCGACGGAGACCAGCCACCCCGGCACCTCGAAGCGGAAGGGTTCGAGGCGCGGGGCGAAGTCCTCGGGGTCGGTCTCGACGAGGCGGCCGAGGTTCTCGGCGACGACCCGCGCCTCGCGGATGGCGGCGGCGGCACTCGCCGGCACCGCCTCGCCGTCGGCGTCGACCACGCGGGCGGCGTCGCCGACGGCGAACAGTCGGTCGTCGAGTCTGAGGTCGCCCCGCACGACCGGCCGGTCGCCGTCCATCGCGTCCGGGCCGCGGATGCCGCCCGTCCAGACGAAGGTGTCGCAGTCGACGGCGTCGTCGCGGAGTTCCACCCGGTCGGCCGTCGCGCCGGTCACCCGGGCGTCGGTGCGCACCTCGACGCCCGCGCAGTCGAGGGCGTCGCGGACGGCCGACTGGAAGTTCGCGGGGAACGCGGGCGCCACGGAGTCGAGGCGTTCGAGGAGAACCACCCGCACGTCGGCGTCGCGTTCGTCCGCCAGTGCGGCGAGTTCGCCCGCCACCTGCACGCCGGAGAGACCGGCGCCGCCGACGACGGCCGTCCCCTCGGCCGCACAGGCGTCGAGGAACGACTCGCGGACGCGGCGGGCGTCGTCGAGGCGTTTCAGCGGGATGCCGTGGTCGGCGACGCCCGGGAGGTCGTAGAAGGCCGTCTCGGCGCCGAGACAGACGGCGGCGTAGTCGTAGCTCACGTCGTCGCCGTCGGCGAGGGCGACGCGGCGCGCCTCGCGGTCGAGTCCCTCGACGCGGGCGGTCCGAACGTCGGCGCGGGTCAGCGCCTCACGGAGCGGGACGGTGATGGCGTCGGCGACGGACGGGCGTCGAATCGCGCGGTGGAGTTCGTGCTGGACGAGGTGCGAGCGGGACTCGTCGACGACGACGAGGTCGGTCCCGTCGGGCAATCTGGATTCGAGGCGGCGGGCGAGCGTCAGGCCCGCGTAGCCGGCACCGAGGACGGCGACGCGCATACCCGACCGTCGGCCCGGAGGGCAAAGAAGGGCTAGAACAGCGCCTCGGATTCGGGGAGGATTTCGGCTGGGCCGCCGACCTCCCACACCTCGGTGTCGACGCCGCAGTCGGCGACGGCCGACTCGACGCGGTCGGCGTAGTCGGCGGTGGTGTTGACGTAGACGCTGGCGCCGGTGTCCGTCGAGAAGAAGACGGGGACGCCGGACTCCCGGAGTTCGCGCACGGCGTTGAAGATGGCGATGGTGCGGGGTTGCCAGTAGACCCACCCGGCGGGACCGGTCATCGTCGTCGCCGCGAGCGACAGCGAGTCGTGTTCCGCGAGTTCGAACGCGCGGTCGAAGTCGGCCGCGCGGAGGGCGTCGCGCATCTCGGCTATCTGGCCGTGGATGTGGGCCATCCGCGCCTGAAACATGTGGCTGTCGGCGGCCTCCTCGTGGGCCTGTTCGGTCTCTTTGTAAGCCGGGACGAGTCCGGTGACGACCCGCAGGTCGTCTTCGAGGTCCGTCTCGATGCGCTCGGAGCGGCAGTCGGCGTCGTTGAGACCGGTCCGCAGGTGCGAGAAGGCGCCGGTGACGGCGCGGGCGGCCGAGGACGACCCCCGGCGGGCGACCGTCGAGACGTCGGGTCGAGTGGCGTCGAGACCCGCCGCCTCACAGAGCGCCATAGCGGCGGCGGCAAAGCCCGACGACGAGGAGCCGAAACCGACGTTCGAGGGGAAGGAGTTCTCGCTCTCCAGTCGGACCGCGTGGTCGACGCCCGCGAGTTCGCGGACGCGGTCGACCACGGCGTCGATGCGTTCGGCGCCCCGGCCCTCGACCCGGTCGCCGTCGAGGACGTAGACGTCCTCGGTGGCGTCGGGTCGGAACTCGACGGTGGTGGTGGTGTGACTCGGCGCCGTACAGACGCTGATGCTGTCGTGGTAGGGGAGGCGGAGGTCCGGGTCGCGCATGCCGTGGTATTTGACCAGCCCCTGAATGGGGTGGGCCTTCGCGGTCGCCTTCATGCGTGTGGACGCGTCGGAAGGGCGGATAAACGTCCCGAAACGGGCGGGCGGCGCGTCACTCCTCGACGCCCGTCCCCGCCGGCGCCTCCGGTAAGTCGACGGGTTCGACGGGGAGACCGAGGGCGTCGAGGGCCGCCCGCAGGTGTTCGCCCCGGACGTGGGTCGCGCCGTCCTCGACGCGACGGGCGTGGGCACGCGCGAGTACGTCCGCCCGGCGGTCGTCCGGGAGGACGAACTTGTCGGCGATGAGTTCGACCGTGAGACCGTTGGGGTCGCGGGTGTAAAGCGAGTGGAAGGCGCCGCGGTCGTACTCGCTGACGCGGTGGCCGGCGGCGTCGAGTGCGTCTCGCACCTCGGCGAGTCGGTCGCCCGCGATTCGGAAGGCGACGTGGTGGACGCTCCCGCGGTCGGTCGGGACGGGCGTCCCGTCCGTCTCACGGGACGCCTCGACGAAGACGGTGAGCAGTCGTCCGTCGCCGGTGTCGAAATAGAGGTGTTCGACCTCGGGTCGGTCGAGGTTGGGTTGGCGCATCACCAGCGGCATGCCGAGGCAGTCGCGGTAGAACGCCACGGCGTCGTCGGCGTTCGACCCGACGAGGGTGACGTGGTCGGTGCCAGCAGTCCGAATCGGACTGTCGGGCGCGTCCGCCGACACCTCGGGGTCGTCGGTCATGGCTGTCCCTTACAAATCCGAGGGCCTTGACGGTACGGGTGGCGGTGGTCGGGACGGACGCCGACCGGGTCGGCCGCACGGACGGGTCGCGTGGCGCCACGTCTGCACGCCGACGACACGGGTCACTCCACGACTGCGAAGGCGTGATTCCACGTCCCGAAGTGCGCGCCGACGCGCACCCAGAGGGGGACCAGCGCCTCCAGATACCGGGCCGAGCGAACGTCGCCCACGTCGAGTGCGCCCGGCCACCCCAGTTCCACGAGGAGGTCGTCGGTGCGGGCTTTCGCGTCGTCGTCGTCGCCACAGACCATCATCGGCGGCGTCTCCGCCTCGAACTCCGGGTCGACCATCTGCGCGTTCGAGACGGTGTTGAAACACTTCACCACCGACGCGTCGGGGAGGGCCGACTGGACGCGTTCGCCGAGGGAGTCGGTGCCACCGAACAGCAGGTGCGGCGGGCCGTCGCCGGAGAAATCCAGCGGATTCGTCGCGTCGAGGACGAGCGTTCCCGCGAAGTTCTCCGGACCGGCGGCGGCGAGAACGTCGGGGACGGCGTCGCCGCGAACCGCGAGGACGGCCACGTCGCCGGCGGCCGCCGCGTCGGCGAACGACCCGAGGGTCACGTCGCCCTCGGTGTCGGCGGCCCACGCGCGGAGGTTCGCCGGACGGCGCGTTCCGACCGTGACCGCCCACCCGCGTTCGGCGAAGCCGCGTCCGAGGGCCTTCCCCACGTCGCCGCTCCCCAAGACGCCCATCGTGTCGTCTGACATACACGAAGGGACGGGGGCGAGAGGCATAACCTCAGTGCCTGCGCACGACGACGAAGTACGCCGGATTGGTGCTCCACCGGCGCTCGAAGACCGTCCGGGTGGCGAAGACGACGTCCCACCCGCCGGCGCGGTCGAAGCGCGCCTCGATTTCGGCGGGCGTGATGCCGTAGCCGACGCGGTCGTCGGCGCGGGCGTCGCCGAGGACGCAGTAGAGACCGCCGCTTCGGACGACGCGCCCGAGACCGGCGACGAACTGGTCGCGTTCGCGGTCGCCGAAGAGGTGCATCATCGCGGAGTCGACGACCGTCCGAACGGAGAGCCCCGCCGCCGCGAGTCGGGGCAGGTCGAGGGCGTCCCAGACGAGGAATCGGGCGTCGACGCCGCGCTGGCGGGCCTTCTCCCGGGCTTGCTCGACCGCCAGCGGCGAGATGTCGATGCCGAGGACGTCGAGACCCCGGCGGGCGAGGTAGAGCGACAGTTCGCCGGTGCCACAGCCGACGTCGAGGACCGGCCCGCGAACGAGGCCGGTCTCGGCGAGGCGGACGAACGCGCGTTGCGGGCGGCCGATGTCCCAGTTCGGCACGCCGGCGTACGCCGCGTCGTAGACGTGGGTGATTGGGCGTCTGCGTGCGTGGGCGCTGGAAGCCATGGTCTCGGTGACCGCCAGTGGCGGCGGTCGGCAGGTACCCGATTCGGCGGCGAACGCCGTAGCTCTACCGTCGAATTCGGGAAAAATGGCGGATTCGCGCCGTCAGGGCGAGTCTCGGAGACGCCCGTCGAGTCGGACGCGTTCGACTCGGAGACCGTAGCGAGTCGAGGGTCACCGACCCCCGGTCGGCGACGGTGCTCCCTAGTCTTCGCCGGCCAGCGGTTCGCCCTGCCGGGAGACGAGCGTCGCGGGCAGACCGGCGCGTTCTGCGTGGTCGTAGACGGCATCCTCGCTTTCGGCCTGATAGTGACAGAACGTGCCCGTCACCTCGCCGTCGTCGTTGGTGAGCACCTCGGAGTCGACCCAGCGGATGTCGACGCCCTCGTCGCGGAGGGCCTCCAGCGTCTCGCCGGACTTCTCGGCGGCGGCGTTCAGGTCGGCTCGGCTTATCGGGTCGTCGAGTTCCCGGAGGATGAGGAAGTCCTTCATGGAATCCGGTTCGGATCGCGAACGGGAGCGGCTTAAACCTGTGGCTCGCGCTCACTCCGTGACGAGGGTGCCGTCGAGGTACGCGCGCGTCCGGTCGGTGGTCGACGGCATCCGCTTCTCGAAGGAGACGACGCGTTCGCCCGCCGCCTCCGTCGTCTCGCGGACGTCGAGTTCGAGACCCATGTCGCGGAGGTGGGCGAAGAGAGCGGCCACCTCGTCGGGCGTGCCGCGAACGGTGTGGCGTTCGCCCGCCCACTCGCCGGCGTCGACGCGGCGGACCGTCTCGACCATGGGTTCGAGGATGGCCGACCCGACGGCGTGGGCGCGCGCTTCGACGTCGGTCTCGGCGTCGCCGAACTCGACGGCCTGAAACGCCTCGCGGACGAGGCGCTGGAAGACGAACTCGCGGCCGTAGTCGAAGGGGAGCGAGAAGGCGTAGGCGAGGTCGTCCCGGTTGGCCCACGAGGTGGTGTATTTGAGGAGCGTGGTGGCGTCGGGCGACTTCAGCACGATTCCCTCGCGTTCCCGCGCGTCGAGGTCGCAGACGACCGCACGGACGGATGCGGCGTCTTCGGGGTCGTATCGGCCGAGGAGGGGGACCGACGGAATCCCGTACTCCTCACAGCGGTCGCGCCGGTCGGCGACGGGCACGGGGTCGCCGGTCACGCGGTCGCGGACGTCGAACGCGCGGAAGGCGAGCGAATCGACGCCGGGGTAGTCGTGGGCGGTGTAGGGGCTCTCCGGGCCGACCATCTCGCCACAGAGGAGCGCCCGGGGGTGGTCGTCGAAGAAGGCGTCGAGGTCGAGGAGCGACTCGACTTTCGACGCCGTGAACGGACAGACGACGCCGCCGCGCGTGAAGACGTAGCGCTCGCCGTCGACGGCGGCGACGCGGACGTTGTAGCCGTCGAGTTTCTCCTCGACGACCACCTCGTCGGTCGCCTCGAACTGCCGGGGGACGCCCGTCTCGACGACGAGCGTCCGGGGAATCTTTGGAAAGCCACGGACGACGGTGCCCGCGAGGAGGACCGTCCCGCGTTCGACGCCGGCGCGGTAATCCGGGAGGTAGCGGTACTCGACGCCCGCGTGAGTCCGGCGTTCGAACTGGGGACGGAGTCGCTCGAACCGCGCCCGCGAGAGCCCGAGTAGCTCGTGGTAGCTCACGTGTCGTGTGAACGTCCACCACGGCCATAAGCCTCGCCACCGGAGGGGACCGCTTTAACCGGGCGGGCGTCCAAGCGGGTGGCATGCTCGCCGGTCTCCGCCATCTCGCGCTGGAAGCGAAGGACCTCGACGCCGCCCGAGGCTTCTACGTCGGCCGCCTCGGCCTGACGCCCCGGCGGGAGACGGCGCGCGAACTCGCCTTCCGGGTCGGCGAGACGGACCTCCTCGTCCGGCGACCGGACGGCGTGCCACGCGGCGGACTCCACACCCATTACGCCTTCTCGACCACCGCGTCGGGCTACGAGGCGTGGCGACGCCGACTCGCCGACTTCGACCCCGTGGAGTTCGACTTCGGCGACTCGCGGTCGCTGTACGTCTACGACCCCGACGGCAACTGCGTGGAGGTGGGCGGCGTCGACGGCGAGGGCGGGCAAGCCGGCGTGGCGTTCGACGACGGAGCGGCATCGACGGAGAGAGAGGGGACCACCCCGCCGCTGACCGGAATCTTCGAGGTGGTTCTCGAGGTGGCCGACCTCGACGCGGCGGAGGCGGCCTATCGCGCCCTCGGGTTCGAGGCGGTCGACCGGGGGTCGGAGCGTCGGCGCGTCCGCCTGCGCGGGCCGGTCGACCTCGAACTCTGGGAGCCACAGTTGGGCATCGCGGACGCCCGGGGCGGCGTCCACGTCGACATCGGCTTCGAGACGGACGACCCCGAGGCGGCGGCGGCGGCGTTCGCGCCGTGGACGGCCGAACGCGTGGCGACCGAGGGAGGCGTCCGCGTCCGCGACGCCGACGGCCACTGGGTGACGTTCGGTCGGTCGGAGCGGTGAGCGTCAGAGGCGGTCGGTGTCGATGCCGACGCCCGGGGGCGTCACGACGAGAAAGCCACGAAAGCGCATCAGCGTCCCGCCCTCGTCGCGCACCTCGCGGGCGAACCCGGCCGCGAGACGGTTGAGGTCGCCCCGGACGTTCAAGACGAGAATCTTGTCCTCGCGGACGGCCGTAATCCACTCCTCGGGGTCCGTGCTCCCGTCGAGGTGGCCGAGGACGACTTCCGACCCGCCGCCGTCGTCCTCGTCCAGTTGCTCCTCGGCGTTCCGGAGGTCGAGGTCGAAGTCGCTCATGCGAACACCGTTGCCGGGCCGCGAGAAAAGCGTTCGGGCGCGAGGACACCACACCGACCGACGCCGCCAGCGTATGAGTTCTGACACGAACAGTCAGACGGACAGATTTATATATGAGATACGACCTGGATTCGGGTACAATGTCTTCCCACGACATGGAGGATTCGTCGGACGCCCCGGCGGATCGAGTTCTTCCAGGGCACGTTGGCCCGCACCGGCGAAATTGACGGTGTACGAATTTTCGATACGACGCTCCGAGACGGTGAACAGTCGCCACGCACGTCGTTCAGTTACGACGAGAAACGCGACATCGCGCAGGTGCTCGACGAGATGGGTACCCACGTCATCGAGGCTGGTTTCCCGGTCAACTCCGACGCGGAGTTCGAGGCGGTCCGGGACATCGCCGAGTCGACGGACACGACGGTCTGTGGACTGGCCCGCGTCGTCGACGCGGACGTGGAGGCGGCCATCGACTCCGGCGTGGAACTGGTCCACGTCTTCGTGAGCACCAGCGACGTCCAGTTGCAAGACTCCATGCACGCCTCCCGCGAGGAGGCGGTCGAACGCGCCGTCGCCTGCGTCGAACGCGTCAAGGAGGCGGGCGTGGAGTGTATGTTCTCGCCGATGGACGCCACCCGCACCGACGACGACTTCCTCGTCGAGGTGGTGGAGGCGGTCAGCGACGTGGGAGCCGACTGGATCAACATTCCGGACACCTGCGGGGTGGCGACGCCCACCCGGTTCATGGACCTCGTGCAGATGGTCCGTAAGAACACCGACGCGCGGGTGGACGTTCACGCCCACGACGACTTCGGACTCGCAGCGGCCAACGCCATCGCCGGCTTCGAAGCGGGCGCCGCGCAGGCGCAGGTGTCGGTCAACGGCATCGGCGAACGCGCCGGCAACGCCGCCTTCGAGGAGGTGGTCATGGCGGCCGAAGCGCTGTACGACGTGGAGACGGGCATCGACACCACCCGCATCACCGAACTGTCGCGGATGGTCGAAGAGTACAGCGAGATGCCCAACCCGCCGAACAAGCCGGTGGTCGGGCGCAACGCCTTCTCCCACGAGAGCGGCATCCACGCCGCCGGCGTCATCGAGAACACGGACACGTTCGAACCCGGCGTGATGACCCCGGAGATGGTGGGTGCGACCCGCGAGTTCGTCCTCGGGAAACACACGGGGACTCACTCGGTGCGCAAGCGCCTCGAAGAGGTCGGCTACGAACCGACCGACGCCGAGGTGCGCGAGGTGACCCGCCGGGTGAAGGATTACGGCGCCGACAAGAAGCGCGTGACGATGGCGGACCTCCGGCGGTTCGCCCGCGAGGAGGGCGTCACCCGTTCGGAGGAGGTTCGCGCCTGATGGGTCGGCGCCCGTTCGTCCCCGCCGTGGGGCGACGGGCGGCCGACGGCGCGGCCCCGGACGGAAACAGTTATACGGTCGGAGGGGCACCTCATGGGTACGATGCACGGGTCACGTCGCGCGCGGGACACTCCCGCGGGCGCGGACGCCCGCCGTCGCCGGCGCGGAGCCGGCGGTTTCGCCGCCCGGTCGCGTCTCATTGTAGGGGCTGTATAGCCCCTCATTCACCACCCTCGACGGCACGGAACCGTTTTCGACCAGACTCGCGGCTACACCGACCATGAATCACACGCGCGACCGACGGCGACCGACGAACCGTCATCGAACCACGGCGGAGGCAGACAGATGAGCGAACGAACGACACACGCAGCGGAAACGAGCGAACCGACCGACTCGGGCGAGGAGAGCGGGGACCCGACGCCGACGAGCGTCACGAACGGCGCGACGTCCGTCGTCCGCGCCCTCGAAAACGCCGGAGTCGAAACGATGTTCGGCGTGCAAGGCGGCGCCATCATGCCCGTCTACGACGCCCTCTACGACTCCGACATCCGCCACGTGATGATGGCCCACGAACAGGGCGCGGCACACGCCGCCGACGCCTACAACGTGGTGTCGAGTCGGCCGGGGGTCTGTCTCGCCACGTCGGGTCCGGGGGCGACCAACCTCGTGACGGGGTTGGCCGACTCCAACATGGACTCCGACGCGGTGGTCGCCCTCACCGGGCAGGTCCCACAGGACATGGTGGGAAGCGACGCCTTCCAGGAGACGGACACCACGGGCATCACCTCGCCCATCACGAAACACAACTACTTCGCCTCCGACCCCGACACCGTCGGCGACGACGTGGGCGAGGCGTTCGCCCTCGCGGGGTCCGGCCGACCGGGACCGACGCTGGTCGACCTGCCGAAGGACGTGACCCACGGCGAGACGGAGCGCGAACCGGGGATGCCCCAGACGCCGGAGACGTACACGCCCCAGTCCGAGGCCGACGAGGCGGCCGTCGCGGAGGCCGCAAGCGCCATCGAGGCGGCCGAACGGCCCTTGCTCCTGTTCGGGGGCGGGGTCGTGAAGGCCGAGGCGTCCGAACAGGCCCGCGAACTCGCCACGGCGTACGGCATCCCCGTGGTGACGACGATGCCGGGCATCGGGACGATGCCGGAAGACCACGAACTCTGTCTGTCGTGGGCGGGGATGCACGGCACCGGCTACGCCAACCTCGCCATCAACCACACGGACCTGCTCGTCGCCATCGGCACCCGATTCGACGACCGCCTCACGGGCGGCATCGAGACGTTCGCACCCGGCGCGGAGATAATCCACGTCGACATCGACCCGGCCGAAATCAGCAAGAACATCCACGCGGACTACCCCCTCATCGGCGACGCCGGCCGGGTCGTCGAGCAACTCCACGACGCCATCTCCGAGGCGCCCGACGCCGAGGCCTGGCGCGAGCAGTGCCGGACGTGGAAAGAGGAGTACCCGATGGACTACAAGGCGCCCGACGACGAACCGCTCAAACCGCAGTTCGTGGTCGAGGCGCTGGACGAGGCGACGGGCGAGGACACCATCGTCACGACGGGCGTCGGCCAACACCAGATGTGGGCCGCCCAGTACTGGACGTTCCGCGACCCGCGGCGGTGGGTCTCCTCGCACGGTCTCGGGACGATGGGCTACGGGCTTCCCTCGGCCATCGGCGCGCGCCTCGCGGCCGACGACGACCAGGCGGTCGTCTGCGTCGACGGCGACGGCTCGTTCCTGATGACGGTCCAGGAACTCTCGGTGGCCGTCCGCGAGGACCTCGACATCACCGTCGCCATCCTGAACAACGAGTACATCGGGATGGTGCGCCAGTGGCAGGACGCCTTCTTCGAGGGGCGCCGCATGGCCGCCGGCTACTCGTGGATACCCGAGTTCGACAAACTCGCGGAGGCGTTCGGCGCCCGCGGGTGGCGCGTCGACGACTACGACGAGGTGGCCGACGCCGTCGAGGAGGCACTGGCCTACGACGGCCCGTCGGTCATCGACTTCCACATCGACCCGGCGGAGAACGTCTACCCGATGGTGCCGAGCGGCGGCGCAAACGACAAGTTCGCGCTCTCGGAGGACCAGCTATGAGCGGCGGACTGGAAGGGCCGACGCCGGAAGAACGCGCGGACCCCGAGGGCCGTCGCAACACGCAGGGCATCCGCATCGACCCCGAGGTGGAGGCGGAACCCGAGGTGCGCCGGGCGGTGCTCTCGGCGCTGGTGACCCACGAACCCGGCGTGCTGGCGAGCGTCTCCGGGCTCTTCCGGCGGCGACAGTTCAACATCGAAAGCCTCACCGTGGGACCGACCACTGACACGGACCGGGCCCGGATAACCCTCGAAATCGAGGAACCGGAACCGGGCATCGAACAGGCCAAAAAACAGCTCCAGAAGCTCGTCCCGGTCATCGCCGTGACCGAACTCGAATCCGACGCCATCCGGCGGGAACTCGCCATCATCAAAGTCGACGGCACCCACCCGGACCAGGTGGGCGCCATCGCCGAGATGTACGACGGCAAGACCGTCGACGTCTCCAGGGAGTCGGTGACGGTCGAAATCACGGGGAGCGAGCAGAAGATAGACGCGGCGGTCGATACGTTCGAGCGGTTCGGCATCCACGAACTCGTCCGCACGGGCACCGCCGCACTGGAACGCGGCACACGCAAGACCACGTAACCATGAGCAACACAGAATTCACCGTACCCGTCTACTACGACAGCGACGCGAACAGCGACGAAATCGCAGACAAGACCGTGGCCGTCCTCGGCTACGGCAGTCAGGGCCACGCCCACGCCCAGAACCTCGCCGACAGCGGGGTCGACGTGGTCGTCGGCCTGCGCGAGGACTCCTCCTCGTGGGACCAGGCCGAATCCGACGGTCTCCGGGTGGCGACGCCCGACGACGCCGCCGCCGAGGCGGACGTCGTCTCGATGCTCGTCCCCGACACGGTCCAGCCGGCCGTCTTCGAGGCCATCAGCGACGGACTGGAGGAGGGCAACACCCTCCAGTTCGCCCACGGCTTCAACATCCACTACAACCAGATTCACCCGCCCGAGGGCGTCGACGTGACGATGATAGCCCCGAAGACGCCGGGGCACCTCCTGCGGCGCAACTACACGGAAGGCACCGGCACGCCCGCACTACTGGCGGTCTACCAGAACGAGACGGGCGGTGCGAAAGCCGAGGCGCTGGCGTACGCACAGGCCATCGGCTGTACCCGCGCGGGCGTCGTCGAGACGACGTTCCAGGAGGAAGTCGAGACGGACCTCTTCGGCGAACAGGCCGTCCTCTGTGGCGGCATCACGTCGCTCATCAAGAAGGGCTACGAGACGCTGGTCGACGCGGGCTACAGCCCGGAGATGGCCTACTTCGAGTGTCTCAACGAGATGAAGCTCATCGTCGACCTGATGTACGAGGGCGGGATGGCCGAGATGTGGAACTCGGTCTCCGACACCGCCGAGTACGGCGGTCTGGCCGTCGGCCCGGAAATCGTCGGCGAGGGCGTCCGCGAGAACATGGAGGAGGCGCTCGAAGACATCCAGAACGGCGAGTTCGCCCGCGAGTGGATCACGGAGAATCAGGCTGGCCGGCCGTCGTACACCCAGCTCTACCGCGCCGACCGGAATCACGACATCGAAGACGTGGGCGCGCGACTGCGCGCGCTGTTCTCGTGGGCCGACGAGGAGAAAGCCGAGGCGCCGGCCGATGACTGAACGGTCGGGCGACGCCGCCAGCGAGCGCGGGCGCATGAAAGACGTCGACCACACGCCGCCCCACGGCGACGACGCCAACGCCGTGTGGGAACGCGGCGAGGAACACGCCGAGGACGACGGGAACGCCGAAAACGCCGAGCGACGAGCGGTACGCGAGGAACGCGATGAGTGACGGCACGCTGTACGACAAGGTGTGGGACCGTCACAAGGTGGCCGAACTCCCGAACGGGCAGGACCAGTTGTTCATCGGTCTCCACCTCGTCCACGAGGTGACGAGTCCCCAGCCTTTCTCGGAACTGCGCGAGCGCGGGATTCAGGTGCCCTACCCCCAGCGCAACGTCGCCACCGTCGACCACATCATCCCCACCCGCCCGGAGGGGCGGAGCCGACCGCTCGAAGACGACGCGGCCGAGGGGATGCTCTCGGCGCTGGAGCAAAACACGGCGGACTCCGACATCCAGTTCTACGGCCTGGACTCGGAGAAACAGGGCATCACGCACGTCGTCGCGCCGGAACTCGGGTTGACGCAACCGGGGATGACCGTCGTCTGTGGCGACTCCCACACCGCCACCCACGGCGCCTTCGGCGCCTTCGCCATCGGCGTCGGCACGAGTCAGGTGCGCGACGTGTTGGCCTCGCAGTGCATCGCCGCCGACAAGCAGGACGTGCGCCGGGTCGAGGTGACCGGGTCGCTCGACGAGGGCGTCTACTCGAAGGACGTCGTCCTGAAGATAATCGCGGACCTCGGCGTCGACGGCGGCGTCGGCTACGTCTACGAGTACGGCGGCGAGGTCATCGAGAACCTCTCGATGGAGGAGCGACTCGCGGTCTGTAACATGTCCATCGAGGGCGGCGCCCGCGCGGGCTACATCAACCCCGACGAGACCACCTACGAGTTCCTGCGCGGCCGGGAGTTCGTCCCCGAGGGCGACGCCTTCGAGGAGCGCAAGGCCTACTGGGAGGAGATAACGAGCGACCCCGACGCCACCTACGACGACGTGGTCGAAATCGACGCGGACGGTCTCGAACCCATGGTGACGTGGGGGACGACGCCCGGACAGGCGGTGGAAATCACGGAGCCGATTCCGGCGCCCGAGGACTTCCCCGCAGGCGACCGCGACGCCGTCCGCGCGGCACAGGAACACACGGAGGTGACGCCCGGCGAGACGATGGCGGGCTACCCCATCGACGTGGCGTTCCTCGGCACGTGTACGAACGGCCGCGTGAGCGACTTCCGCGAGGCGGCCGCCGTCCTGGAGGGCCGCGAGGTCGCCGACGACGTGCGCGCCCTCGCAGTGCCGGGGTCGGAGACGGTGAAGTCGAAACTCGAAGCCGACGGCGTGGACGAAATCTTCCGCGACGCGGGCTTCGAGTGGCGCGACGCCGGCTGTTCGATGTGTCTCGCCATGAACGACGACTCGCTGTCGGGCGACGAGCGGTGTGCCTCCTCCTCGAACCGCAACTACGTGGGTCGACAGGGGAGCAAGGACGGCCGGACGGTGCTGATGAGTCCGGCGATGGTCGCGGCGGCGGCCGTCGAGGGCGCCGTCACCGACGTGCGCGACCTGACGGGAGGTGCCGGCCGATGAGCGACGTGGGCGTCGAGGAGATGAAGGTGCGCCGCGTCGCCGGCACGGGCGTCCCCGTCCGCGGCGACGACGTCGACACCGACCAGATAATCCCCGCGCGCTTCCTCAAGACGACGACGTGGGAGGGCATGGACGAGTACGCCTTCTACGACGCCCGTCGGAACGACGACGGGAGTCTCAACGACCACCCCTTCAACGAGTACAGGGGCGCGAACGTACTGGTCGTCAACGACAACTTCGGCTGTGGCTCCTCGCGGGAACACGCGCCGCGGGCGCTTGCACGCTGGGGCGTCGAGGCCATCGTCGGCGAGTCCTTCGCGGAAATCTTCGCGGACAACTGCAAGTCGCTTGGCCTGCCGGCGGCGACGGCCGACCCCGACGTCGTCGAGGCGCTCCAGGACTTCATCGAGTCCGACCCCGACGCGGGCATCGAACTCGACGTGGCGTCGGAGACGGTGACCTTCGACGGCAAGGTGGTCGACGTCGACATCGACGAGTCGATGCGCGAGGCGCTGATTCAGGGCATCTGGGACTCGGTGGCGCTGTTGCGGTCGAACATGGACGCCGTCCACGACACCGCCGAATCCCTGCCGTACGTCGACAGCGAATGACCGACCGAATCGCGGTCATCCCCGGCGACGGCATCGGCCACGAGGTGGTCCCGGCGACCCTGCGAGTCCTCGAAACGGTCGGGGACTTCGAGTTCGTGGAGGCACAGGCGGGCGACGCCTGTAAGGAGCGGACGGGGACGCCCTTGCCCGAGGAGACGCGGGAGTTGGTGACCGAGGCGGACGCGACGCTGTTCGGCGCGACGGGCGAGACGTCCGTCGAGGTCATCATCCCCCTCCGGCGGGCGGTCGACGCGTTCGTCAACGTGCGCCCGGCGCGGTCGTACCCCGGCGTCGACGCGGTTCAACCGGGGACGGACATCGTCATCCTCCGGGAGAACACCGAGGGCGTCTACGCGGGCATCGAGAACCGCCTGACCGACGACGTCTCGACGCTGACGCGGAAGGTGACGAAGACGGCGTCTCGGCGCCTCGCCGAGTTCGCCTGCGACTACGTCGCCGAGAGCGAGTACGGGGGCTTCACCGTCGCCCACAAGGAGAACGTGATGCAGGTCACGGACGGCCTGTTCAAGCAGACGGTCCTCGACGTGGCCGACGAGCGAGGCGTCGACGCCGAGACGGTGTTGATGGACGCGATGGCGATGTTCCTCGCCATGGACCCCGAACGCTTCGGCGTCGTCGTCTGCCCGAACCTCGCGGGCGACGTGCTCTCGGACCTCGCGGCCGGACT
>JBDGTR010000078.1:0-24521 GCA_042216635.1 Haloplanus sp.
GCTCTCGTCCTTACCAAGGACGCGCTTTACCGCTAAGCTACCCAGGCACGCGTACCTCGCTTGGCCGGAATCGTCTTTAGGCGTTTCGATTTAGCCGTCGGTGGCGGACGGCGCGTCGCCGGCCAGCGTGGCGATGCGGTCGCCGACCGTCTCGGGGAGGGCGGCGTCGGTCGGGGGGAGCGACCCGTCGTCGAGCGTCGGGACGAGGTCGGCGGCGTAGGCGAGGAGGTCGTCACCGGCCGCGACGCCGGCGGCGGCGGCGCCGGCGGCGACGGCGAGGGTGAACACGTCGCATTCGAGGCGGCGGTCGAGGGCGTCGGCGTCGGCGTCGGGGGCGCGACGGCGGGTCTGGTCGCGGCCGAACGCCCGGACGACGTCGACGGCGCGGTCGGCGACTTCGGTCCGCGCGAGCAGGTAGAACCCCCGCGAGACGAAGACGTCGGCGGCGAGGACGTCGAGGTCGGCGTCGACGGCGGAGTCGGTGTCGACGCGCGCCCACGGTTCGTCGTGGGTGAGCGTGCGGGTGAGGCGGAGTCCCTCGTAGATGAGTTGGACGCCGGCGGCGTGTTCGGCGACGGCATCGAGGTCGGCGGTCGGGTCGAGTGCGCGCGTAGAGACGAGGGTCAACACGCCGGGGGTCATCGAGGCGTCGGCGAGACGCTCCCGGAGCAGGTCCCGAAGCGGGGCAGGCTCGATGTCGGCGAGCGCGTCGCGGGCGGCGTCGCGGGCCCGCACGACGTGGTCCATCGTCGCCGGATAACGGCGGGAAAGGCAAAGACCTTTGGAAACGCCCGGCGACGGAGGCGCATGATACGGACCCGGGACCGCGACGGCGTGCGCGTCGTGACGCTCGACCGCCCGGAGCGACGGAACGCCCTCCGGCCCACAGACCTCGACGCGCTCCGGGAAGCCGTCGTCGACGCGCCGACGGCCGTCGTCTACGTCCACGGCGCGGGGTCGGCGTTCAGCGCCGGCGCCGACCTCGACGCCGTGGCGTCGCTGTCGAGCGACGACGCCGAGGCGTTCGCGCGTCGCGGGCAGGCGACGATGACCGCCATCGAGGAGGCCAGTAGCGTGGTCGTCGCGGGCGTCGACGGCGACGCTCGCGGCGGCGGCGTCGAACTCGCGCTGGCGTGTGACCTCCGGGTGGCGACGCCCGAGGCGACGCTCGCGGAGTCGGGGGTTCGACTGGGACTGTTCGGGACGTGGGGCGGGACGGTCCGCCTGCCGCGCGTCGTCGGCGCGAGCGACGCCTTCGACCTCGCGCTCTCCGGCCGGGTCGTCGACGCCGAGGAAGCCCGCCGGATGGGGTTGGTCTCGCGGGTCATCGCCGACCCCGAGTCGGTCGCCGAGGAACTCGCGGGCGTCCCGGACGACGCTCTCCGTCTGGTGAAACGACGGCTCCGCGACCGGTCGAAGCGAGAGACACAGGAGGCGGCGGAGGCGGCGGCGTTCGCGGATCTCGTGGCGGCCCACGGCGACGACGTGGCGGCGAGTCGGGAGTAGCTACAGGTCGAGCGGGTCGGGTGCGGGCGGCATCGCTCGTTTGTGCGCGCTCCGCTCGTAGAGTTCCTCGACGCGTTCGACCTGCGCCTCGGTCACGCCGAGGTGTCGGACCGTCGCGGCCGTCGAGAGGGGTCCGTCGACGTGGAGCGCGAGGATGGCGTCGAGCGTGTCGTAATCCAGTCCAATCTCGGACTCGTCGGTCTGGCCGAGCCACATCTCCGCCGAGGGCGTCTTGGTCACGAGGTCCTCGGGGACGCCGACGTGGGCGGCGAGTTGGCGCACCTGCTGTTTGTAGAGGTTGCCGAGCGGGTTGCAGTCGACCGCCTGGTCGCCGTACTTCGTGAAATAGCCCGTCAGCGCCTCGCTCCGGTTGCCGGTCCCGAGGACGATTCGGTTCTCGGCGTTGGCGACGAAGTAGTTGAGCACCGCCCGGGTGCGCACCCGCACGTTGCCGAGGGCCGTCCGAAGCGGGTCGGATTCGGTGGCCTCGTCGTTCGTCTCGCCGGGGTAGGCGTCGACGAACGCGTCGTATATCGGGCCGATCTCCACCACGTCGTACTCGATGCCGAGGTCGGTGGCGACGCGTTCGGCGTCGCTCATGTTCGCGTCGGTGTTGACCTCGCTCGGCATCACCAGTCCGTGGACGGCGTCGGCGCCCACCGCCTCGACGGCGAGGTAGGCGGTCAGCGTGCTGTCGATACCCCCGGAGAGGCCGACGACGGCCCCCGTCGCGCCCGCGCGGTCGACCACGTCGCCGACGAACGCGACGACGTGGTCGCGGGTCGCGTCGAGTTCCGACTCCGAGAGTCGGAGGTCGAGCGGGACCGACGCCCCCACGATGACGGATTCGTCGCTCATCCCGGAACGGTACGCCGTCGGGGGTGAAATAGCCTCCCGTCGCCCGCAATCGGTGGACGCACGTCCACCGACGCGCCCCCGACGCGCCGGTCTCCGCACGTCCGTCACTCGCCGCACCGCTCGCCCGTCTCACTCGATTGTCAGGTCGACGTCGTCCGCCCGCGAGGCAGTCCCTTCGGCGTCGATTTCGTCCGCTCGGTCCGACCCCGACGTCACTTCGAGTTCCGACTCGGCGCTCGTCGACGCCCCGCGCGACGCCCGCGCCTCGCGGACGCACAGCACTCGCTCGTAGGGGAAAAAGTCCCGTCCCTCGGCCCACGACACCCAGACGCCGGAGTCGTAGAAGTCGACCCCGTCGGCCGAGACGGGCGTCTCGACGTCGAGGTTCGCGCTCGCGTCGCTCGTCAGGTGCACCTCGTATCCGCCGTCGTGGCGTGTCATACAATTACACACGAACGGCGGCGGCATAAGCGTTCGTCCGACCGCACGGTCCCGAGGTTCGGGGAAGCGCTACGTTCAAGTGCCCGGCCGGGGAAGCCTCGACTGCGCGCCGTTGGTCCAGTGGTAGGACAGTGGCTTCCCAAGCCACTAGCCCGGGTTCGATTCCCGGACGGCGCATGTCTGTCTCGAACGTAGTGAGAGGCGTCATCGGTCCCGGACGACGCACTCGCTTTGCTCGTTCGCCGTCCGCAGTCCCCCTCGCTCACGTCGTTCGCTCTGGGTTCGTCGAACTACTGCCGACTGCTACACTTATGACGGCTCACGCCGCCTCTCCGCCTATGTCGGCCATCGCCGCGGAGACGATTCGAGAGGATACGACGGTGCTCGCGTTCGACCTGTGGGATACGCTTCTGGACCGCGAGTCGACGCTGGTGCCCGAACTCGACGCCCTCCTCGCCCGCCACGGGAGCGACTACGAACCCGAGATACTGCTCCGGCGGTATCTGGCGATGCACTTCCGGGACTCGATGATAGATTCGCTGATTCCCGGGCCGCACACGCCGTTCAAGGAGATAAGCCGCCGGGCGCTCTCCTACCGCCTCGACCAACTCGGACTCGACGTCCCCGACGAGGCGGTGCGCGCCGTGATTCGCGCGTGGAAGCGCCTCGAACCCTACCCGGACGTGGACGCTGCCCTCTTGCGTCTCGGCGAGGAGTACGCGCTCGTCGGCCTGTCGAACGGCGACCCCGACATGCTGGCGGCAGTGCGTCCCAACTTCGAGACGGACCTCGACGGCGTCGTCTCCGTCGCCGAGGCGGGCGCGTACAAACCCCACCGCGCGTCCTACGACCTGTGCTGTGAGCGCTTCGGCGTCGCACCCCACGAAGTCTGTTTCGTCACCGCCCACACCTTCGATTTGGTGGGTGCGAAGGCCGTCGGCATGCGCGGCGCGTATCTCAACCGCCACGACAACCCCTTCGGCGGGTGGACGTACCGACCGGACCTCGTCGTCGGCGACACCGGCGAACTGGCGGACGTCCTGACGGATTATAGTAGAATTTGAAAGTCAGTGCCCACTCGACCGGGTGTCGGTCCCCCGGTCGATGTGAAAATCGTTTCAAATTCTACTATAGGGCTGGCGCGCGTCGACGTAGGCCCGCAGGCGGTCGGTCGCCTCGGCGTCGAACCGGAGGACGCGACGCCACCACGGACCCTTCCCGGAGTCGTTCGACCACTCGGTGACGAGGGGACCGGCCGTCGCGCCCGCCCCGGAAGTCGACAGCGGAACCGCCCGGTCGAACAGGCGGGAGTCGTCGGTGCCCGCGACCAACACCTCGGCGTCGAAGGACTCGCGTCTGGCGTGGGCGTTGGAGGCGAACCGGTCGCGCACGGCGGGGTCGGTTCGGTAGGCTTCGCCGCCCTCGACGCGTTCGATTCGGAACTCGCCGACGAGGTAGGCGCCCCAGTCGGGCGGAAAGTCGGGGGCGTCGGCGGGGTCGCCCCGGAGCGAGAGGGTGGCGTAGAAAAACAGCGAGTCGCCCGGCGAGAGCGACGAGAGCGGGCGGGCTTTCACCCCGTGTTCGTCGCCGTAGGTGTGGGTGGTCGCCCCGTGGACGCCCGCGAACTCCGGGTCGAGGTGGACGGGGGCGTCCCGGGCGTCCGGGGGGAGCGACACCGGCGGGTCGAAGGTCAGGTCGGCGTAGGTCGGCACCGACGCGTCGTCGGCGACGGGTTCGCGTTCGGGGATGGGAACGTAGGCGAAGCGACCCTCGGGGGTGACGGGACCGCGAACGCCCGGCAGGGTGGCGTTGGCGCCGACGTTGATGGCGACGCTCCGGGCCACGGGCGCCTACTTCGAGCGGTCCGGCCCGCGTTGGAACTCGTCGAAGACCTCCAGGTCCTCGGGCAGGTCGTACTCGATGCGGCGCTCTTCCTGTCGGTTCTCGCCGCCGGCCTCTAGCGGTTCGGCCTCGTCCTCCCACCCGGGTTTGACGCGGACGCTCTTTGCGGGCGTGCCGACGGCGATGTGGTGGGCGGGTACGTCGCCCTGCACGACCGACCGGGCGCCGACGATGGCGTTCGCGCCGATTTTACACCCCGCCCGCACCATCGCGTCGTAGGTGACGCGGGCGTCGTCCTCGACGATGGTGTGGTAGTTGCGCACCTCGGTCTGGTCTATCACGTCGTGGTCGTGGCTGTAGAGGTGGACGCCGTCGGAGATGGAGACGCGGTCGCCGATAGTGAGTTTGCCCCGGTCGTCGAGGTGGACGTCGTCGTGGATGACGGTGTTGTCGCCGACGCTGATGTTGTGGCCGTAGGTGAAGGTGATGCCCTTGAAAAAGCGGCAGTCGTCGCCACAGTCGGCGAAGAGGTGGTCGGCGAGCATCGACCGGAACCGGAGGGCGAACTCGATGTTGTCGGCCATCGGCGTCGCGTCGAACTGCCGCCAGAGCCACTGGAGGTGTTTCGACCGCGTGAACTTCTCCTCGTCTTTCTCGGCGTAATACTCGCTTTCGAGCGTCGCGTTACAGGGGTCGTACCCCTGCAGGCGGACGCGTGCCGCCGGCGACACCGACTCGCCGGCCTGCCAGCGCTCGTACGCCTCGCGGTCACCGAACAGGTCCACCAGAACGTCCTGTACGACCTCACAGGTGTCTTCGTCGGAGGAGAGCCGTCGGTCCACGTGGTCGACGAACTCCTCGACTCCCGCGTCGGCGTCGGCGGGCAACGAGACGTGTCGCTTGGTCATCGTCACCCAATTGGCCGCCGCCCGCAAAAGGGATTCGGGTGTGCGTCGGCGACACAAGACGGCGGCCGTGCGGACCGTCGGACGCCAGTTCCGCCGGTCGCCGACCACGGGAGCGGTGACCGCCGAGAAACGGGGGCGACGAGCCCTCTCGTACGGATTGTCGTACCTGTGTCCCGGTGGGTCGCCCGGTCGTCTCGGCGAACCACCGGTACTGACGTCCAAGACACCGTCTCAGTCGGCGTCGCCGGTCCGGAACTCGAAGCGTGCACCGCCGGTCTCGCTCTCGGTCAGTCGCACCGACCACCCGTGGGCTTCGGCGACGCTCCGAACGATTGCCAACCCCAGTCCGGTGCCGTCCTCGGCGGTGGTGTGGCCGTGTTCGAACACCGACTCGCGGTCGGCGGCGGGGATGCCGGGACCGTCGTCGGCGACGTAAAAGCCCGCCTCGCCGTCGAGGCGCCCGACCCGAACGGTCACGTCGGAACCGGCGTGGGTGACGGCGTTGCTGAAGAGGTTCTCGAAGAGGTCACGGAGTCGCGCGGGGTCGGCCTCGACGGTGTCGAGGGGTCCCACCACGTCGAGACGCCCGGCGTCGACGCGCGTCCACATCTCGGTGACCGCCCGTTCGAGGTCGACGGCTTCCGTCTCGCCGACGGTCCGGCCCTGTCGGGCGAGCGTCAACAGGTTCTCGACCAACTCCTCCATCCGTTCGTGCGCGCGGTCGATGCGCCCGAGTCGGTCGTCGAGCGCCGGTCGCTCCGCCACGTCGTCGGCGAGCATCTCCCGAACCATATCCAGATTCCCGCGCGCGACGGCGATGGGGTTCCGAAGGTCGTGGCTCACCACGCTTGCGAACTCTTCGAGGCGGTCGTTCTGGCGTTCGAGTTCCGCCTCGCGGGCGCGCAGTTCCGCCTCGCGCACCGCGCGGTCGAGCGCCGCCTCGACGTTGGCCGCGAACACCTTCGCCAGCGAGACGGTGGCGTCGTCGAAGGCCGCGAGCGCGGTCGTTCCCGCGACGAAGACGCCGTGGTCGCCGAGCGGTAAGACCACCTCGCTCCGGATGGGCGTCTCCTGATTGTGGACGGCCGACGCCTCCCGAACGTCGTCGTAGGCGTGGATTTCGCCCGACTGGTAGGCCGTCCACGCCAGACTCTCGCCGGGTGCGAACGCGGGCACCTCCTCGAAGGCCTCGCGGGCCTCGTCGGTGGCCGCCACGGGGAGGAGGTGCCCGGTCTGGTCGTCGTAGAGGTGGACGGAGTTGAGTTCCAACCCCAGCACTTCGCGGGCCGTCTCGGTGGCGACGACGCCGACGTCCGCGCACGTCTCCGCCGCCATCAACCGCCGAGTCGCCTCGTTGAGGCGTTCGAGCCGGGTCTGTCTGTCGATGCGTTCGAGCGTCGCCGTCGTCGCCGCCGACGCGAGGTCCACGACCGCCAAGGCGTCCGTCCGCGTCGTCCCCGAGAGGTCGACCACCAACGCGCCGCGTCCGTCGAGCGACGAGACGTGAACGTCGTCGAAATGCTCGTCGCCGTCCGTCGCCTCGGCGTCGAGGGCCCGAGCCACCGCCTCGACGGAGGGCCACTCTCCCTCGTCGAAGTCGGCAGACGTCGACGCCAGTCGAAGACCGTCGTCGCCGTCGAGGTAGACGGCGACGGTCGTCCCGAGGAGGCGTTCGACCGTGTCGACGACCCGCCGGCACGCCGACGACGCGTCGGTCACCGTCGAGAGCGCCGTCAGCAGTCGCCCCAGTTCGCAGGTCGTCGCCTCCGAGACGGACCGCGTCGAAGCGAGGAAGGTCCGCAGTCGCTCGCCGGTCGCCGCGTCGAGGTCGGCCAGGTCGTCGTCGCCGAGGGGCAGACAGAGCGTCGCACCGTCGGTCCGCGCCTCCGGGCGGTCCGTGACCTCCCCGTCGCTCGCGAGGCGCACCACGGGGACGTCGAGGTCACACGCCCGTAGCCCCGCCGCCAACTCGGCCGTTTTCGTGGCGTCGAGGACGCTCACCAGGCAATCGGCCGCGTCGTTCGGGTCCACGACCGTACGCGGGTCCGCGTCGCCCGTCCACGACGTGAGGAGACACGTCAGTTCGGGCGACGAGAGCGACGTCGAGACGCGCTCTGCGGTCTCGTGGTTCGCCGCGACCACGAGCGCGCGGAACCCTTCGTCCATTCGCCCCATAGTTGGAGTGAATGCCTATAAACGGCGCGGCCCGCGTGGCTACGCGAGGAAGACGTGGCGCGGGCGGTCGGCCAGGACGTCCCGTCCCCACGAGACGGTGTCGCCGAACTCCTCGGAGCGGAAGAAGTTCATGGCGTCGTCCTTCGAGCGCCACTGACTGGCGATGAACATGTCGTTTTCGTCTTCGAGGTTGACCATCAGGTCCGTCTCGCCGTGGCCCTCCATCTCGGCCAACAGGCCGCCGACCGTCTCGAACTTCTCGACGAAGTCCTCGCGGTGGTCGGGCTTGACGGTGTAGAACATGCCCATCGTGCCGAACCCGGACTCCTCGCCCGCACGACTGACGATGCCCGGGAGTTCCGAGAGAAAGCCCGCCGCCGTGTCGGCCGCGCTCTCGGTTTCCCAGATGCTCACGACCGCCCGCCGGTCCCGTTTCTCGGCGTCGTAGACGGCCGTCTTGACGTGCGTGTCGTAGTGGTCGAAGTTCGAGCGGAGTCCCTCGACCTCCTCGAACAGGTCGTCGGCGTCCGCCTCGGAGTAGAGCACCGTCGCGTAGACGTCTTCGCCGTGGGGCTTGCCCGCGTAGATGTTCAGGTCCGCGAGTTCGCCGCGAATGTCGCCGTCTCCCTCGCCGTCTCCCTCGCCGTGCGGTTCGTCCGCTTCGCCGTGGTGGTCGCTCCCTTCGCCGTGGTGGCCGTCGGCCGCCCCCTCGCCGTGAGCGTGGGGGTGGGCCGCCTCGCTCTCGCCCGCCTCGTCGGTCGGCACAGTCTCGCCCGCGAGGAACGCGGGAAGGTCGGCGGGCGGGAACCGGCGCCCGACGTAGAACGGCCCGAACTCGCTGTAGCGGGAACTCGCCTCGTCGAAGCGCATCTCGTAGACGATGTCCTTGAGGTGGGTGGGGTCGTCGGCAAAGAGCGTCACGCCCCACTCCCAGTCGTCGAACCCGACCGACGAGCAGACGATCTGTTTGACGCGCCCGCCGAACTTGCGGCCGTGTTCGCCGTGTTCTTTCATCATCTCGCGGCGCCGGTCGAAGGGGAGGTCGTACCAGTTGTCCGACTCGCCGCGCTTGCGGCTCATCGGGTAGAAACACGCGTAGCCGTCGTCGGGGATGTCGGGTTCGAGTTTCTTCTCGATGTAGCGGCGCAGGCCGGCGTCGACCTCCTCCTCGTCGTCGGCGAAGTAGGCGTCGGAGACGTAGCCGCTGACCTCCGTGACCGAGACGTAGGAGGTGGACTGCTCGGTGAACGCGCCCAGCGCGCTCCGGTCGAAGCGGCGTTCGGCCGTCGAGAGGGCGTCGAGCGTCGGCCGAAGGTGGACGACCAGCAGGTCGGCCTTGTGTCCGACCATGGCGAAGACCGCCGACTGGCCCGCGTCGGCGTCCGCCACCGCCTCGTGGCGGTCGAGGTAGTCGACCCCCCCCTCGATGGCCTGGTCGCGTTCCCGTTCGGGCGCGTCGCGCCACGCCGCCCAGTCGACGCGGCGGAAGTCGTGGAGTGCGTACCAGCCCTCGTCGGTCTGTGGTGGTTCTCGCATGCCCGCCGATTGGAGCGGGGGGCGTATGGGAGTTGCGTGTTCGCGCGGCGAGAACGAGCGTCGACCGCCGCCGACGGCCTACGCCAGCAACTGCGGCCCGAATATCATCACGACCAGCGACGCCAGCATGACGAGACCGACGCCGGTGGTGATGGTCCGCACGACGCGAGCGGGGTCGCCGACGGGGAGGCGGACCACCACCGCCTCGGCGCCCATCCGCAGGATGCGTCCGCCGTCGAGCGGGTAGCCCGGGATGCAGTTGAACAGCCCGAGTTGGAGGTTTATCCACGCGGTCCAAAAGAGGACGTTGGCGAGGATGAACGCCGCGTGTCCGAGACCGGCGAGGGGTCCCTGCACGACGTAGAAGTTCGTCACGGCGGGGGTGAACCCGGGGAAGTTCGGGATGCCGAGGACGAACGACGCCAGCGGCAAGACGAGGGCGACGTAGACCAGCGCGAGCGGCGAGTCGGTCAGCCCCGGGAACGACGCGCCGGCGTTCGGCCCGCCGTCGCCGCCGAGCAGTTCGAGGTACGTCCCCGCCGGGTACGGCCGCACGCCGAAGTCGGTCAACAGGAGACCGCTGGTCCCGGGGAAGACGTTGACGCCGAGGAAGCCGTTGCCGTCGCGGGGGTTCTCGTCGAGGGTGACCTGGTAGCTCTCGAAGTCGCCGTCGCGGTAGGTCCGCACCGTCACCACGTCGCCTTTCCGGTAGTCGTCGAGGACGCGTTCGAGGTCGTTCGAGGAGGTGACTCGCTGGCCGCCGATTGCGGTGACGACGAGGCTGGCGTTCGCCGGGGCGCTGGCGTTTGCGAGCGGTCCGCCGGGGGCGACGGCGGTGACGTACGCCCCGACGGGGACGACGCGCGTGCCCGCCGTCGTTTCGAGGCGGGCGAACGTGCGGTTCTGCGTCGCCGCGCGGAACTCGCCGCGCGTCTCGACCGGCGTGCCGTTGACGGCGGTGACGCGGATGGGGTCGCGGCCCTGCTCGACGGTCAGGTTCGCGGGGTTGCCGTCGATGCTCCCGACGACGACCAGCGACCGCCGGACCGACACCGTCCGCTCGCCGTTCACCTCGACCGAGACGGTTCGGTCGTCGACGGCCGCGAGTGCGGCGTCGAGGTCGGCCTCGGAGTCGACGGGGGCGCCCGCGACGGCGGTGATGCGGTCGCCGTTCGTGATGCCCGCTCGGTCGGCCGGCGCGCCCGCGTAGGCGCCGCCCACGGCGACGCCCGGCGCGACGCTTATGGTGCCGATGACCGGCCCGAACAGCAGGGCGAAGGCGACGACCGTCACCGCGAAGTTGTTGGTCACGCCCGCCGCGAACATCCGCGAACGCGACCCCCGGTCGGCGGCGTACTGACTCTCCTCGTCGGGTTCGACGAACGCCCCGACGGGGACGAGAGTCAGAAAGACGACGCCCATCGACTGGATGTCGATGTCCTCGACCCGACAGAGCAGGCCGTGACCGCCCTCGTGGACGACCAGTCCGACCAGCAGGCCGAAGACGATTTCGGGCGCGACCGACAGCGGGAGGAAGTCGTTGACGCCGGGGACGACGAGGAAGTTCCGCGGCTGGTTGACCGCCGTCGGCGCCGGCGGATTCTGGAGGATGGCGGCGGCCTGAAAGAGCAACAGCAGGAACATGCCGACCATGATGACGAGTGCGACGCCGACGCCGACGTTGCTCCACGCCCGCCAGAAGCGACGCGGACGCGCCAGTCGGTCGAGCACCGCCCGACCGCGACGGGTGTGGAGGGTCAGGATGGGTCCCTGTGGCCGCACGCTGTCGGGGAGGTATCCCCGAACCTTCAGCGCCTTCGCCACCAGCGAGTAGCCGAGGACGCCGACCAGCACCCACAGCAACGTGTTCATCGGGGAGACCGAAGTCCGCGACGGCAAAAGGCGTTCGGATACGCCACGCCGGGGCGTCTCTCGGGGAGGAGTCGACGGACGAAACCGGCGTCGCCGCGTCGTCGAGCGTCAGCGAGGTCGGAAGGCAGGACGGGTCAGCGCGCCGAGACCGCCTCACCGTCGATTTCGACCTCGATGGCGTCGTCGGACCGGCGGGCACGCCGGAGGCGACGGTACGCGACGACGCCCGCGACGACGGCGCCGAGGACGAGGAGTCGACGCGGCCAGCGTCGACTGCTCGGCTCGTCGTCGTCGGCTTCGACGGGAACGTGCGTCGCCTCCGAGTCGTCGTGTTCGGTGCTCGATTCGTCGCCGAATACCGCGTCGATGAGTGTCATGAGAGGCTCCGTCGGTCGGGCACGAGGCCCGGTACGACGATCCTACTACGCGCTCTCGGAGGATAAAGCCGTACGGTGACGGGGTGACACGCCACAGGGAGCGGAGCCGAGAGACGGTGGCTCAGCCCTCGCGCCGCAGACGAGCGACGACGAACTCGGGGTCGAGTTCGCCGAGGAACTCCCCGAGGCGGGGACCTTCGGTGTCGCCGAAAAAGAGGCGGTAGCCAGCCGCGAAGAAGTCGCCGACCTCGACGCCGTGTCGGCGCGCCGTCTCGTACATCTCGCCCTGAATCGCCTCGCCGTCGTGACCCTCGGCGACGAACGCCGCGAGGTCGTCAAGGGCGGCCGCCACGTCGTCCTCGAACGTCGCGTCGGGCAGGTCGGCCTGCAGGCGGTAGTTGTACTCGTTGTCCATGCGCTCGGCCCACCGGCGGGCGCGTTCGACCCGCTTGAGCGCCGCCTCGACGGCCCACTCGGGCGTGTCGGCGTCGAAAAAGCCCTCGTTGGTCGCCATCCGAACCCGGAGGTCCCGGTCGTCGGTCATCCCGAGGACCGCCGCGAAGGTGTAGGGGAGTCGAACCCGCGCTTCGCGCACCTCGTCGACGACGAAGGGGTAGGCGCGGTCGGCGAGGGGTTTCAGGTCGTCGTCTTCGACCTCGCCGAAGTAGAGGCGTTCGAAGCGGTCGAACTCGTCGACCAACAGGTCGATGCGTTCGAGGTCGAAGTCGCGGGCCTTCTTCGGGTTGCGCACGAAGAAGTACCGCACCACCTCGGGTTCGAGGAGTTCGAGCACCTCGTCGACGGTGACGACGTTGCCCGACGACGACGAGAGGGGTTCGCCGTCGAGGGTGAACCACTCGTAGGTCATCGGCACCGGCGGGTCGACGTCGAGGACGCGCCGCGCGATTTCCTCGCCGCTCGGCCACGACCCCTCGGCGTGGTCCTTCCCGAAGGGTTCGAAGTCGACGCCGAGGACCTTCCACTGGGCGGGCCACTCGAAGCGCCACGGGAGTTTGCCGTCTCGCAGGGTCGCCACGCCCTCGTGGCCACAGCCCTCGATGTGCCGGTCGCCCGCGTCGAGACCGGAACACCGGTAGGAGACGGTCCCCGCGTCGAGGTCGACGCCGGTCACGTCCTGCGTCAGCAGGCCACACTCCGAACACCGGGGCATGAAGGGGACGTAGCCCTCGCCGACGCCGTCCTGATACTCGGCGAGGACGTCGCGGGCGAGGTCAGCCTTCGAGAGGATTTCGCGGGTGACCGCCTCGAACTCGCCGGACTCGTAGAGGTCGGTGTTCGACACCATCTCGACGGGAACGCCGAGGAGTTCGGCCGACCGCGCCAGCAGGTCGGTGAAGTGGGCGCCGTAGGAGTCCGTCTCGCCGAAGGGGTCGGGGATGTCGGTGTAGGGCTTGCCGAGGTTGCGGCCGAGAGCGCCCGCGTCCACCTCGTCCAGACCGACGAGGTTCCACTCCGAGTCGGCGAGTCGGCGGGGGAGTTTCCGCAGGGCGTCGCGGTCGTCGCTCGTGAAGACCTGTCGCACCTCGTGGCCGCGTTCCCGGAGGACGGCCGCGACGAAGTAACCGCGCATGATTTCGTTGAAGTGACCGAGGTGGGGAACGCCAGACGGCGAGACGCCGCCCTTGACGACGATGGGGTCGGTTGGGTTTCGCGCCTCGATCTGGTCGGCGATTTCGTCGGCCCAGAACGCCCGGTGGGTGGCGTCCGTCGCCGCCGGGTCGGCTCCGGCGTCTGCGTCCTCGCTCATCGGTCGGCCCAGACGTCGTCGTCGCTTCCCTCGGGGACGACGTCGGTCCCGGAGTGGTCGCCCCGGAGGACGGCCGCCTCGACCGCTTCGGGGTCGGTGCCGTCGAGGACGACGGTGCGCATCCCCGAGCGCTCGATGAGTTTCGCCGCCAGCAGGTCGACCGGGGCGGACGCGCCGGCGTCGCGGCTCATCGGCGCCACCACGTCCACGAGTTCGTGAGCCGTGAGGCGGCGGTACCGTTCGGCGTCGGGGTCGCGGCCGGGGTCGGCGCTGAAGACGCCGTCGACGCTCGTCGCGTAGACAAGCAGGTCGGCGTCGACGTACTCCGCCAGCGCCGCCGCCACCGCGTCGGTGGTCTGGCCGGGCATGACGCCGCCCATGACGGGCACGTCGCCCCGGCGCAGGGCGTCGCCCGCCTCCTCGTAATCCGTCGGCGGCGTGGGGTCCGCGAGGTCGTCCAGCGCCGAGACGAGCAAGCGCGCGTTGATGCGCGTCACGTCGATGCCTATCTGGTCGAGTTGTACCTCGTTGGCCCCGAGTTCGCGGGCGGCGGTGATGTACTCGCGGGCGACGCCGCCGCCGCCGACGACCGCGGCGACGTCCCACCCGGCCCGGACGACGGTCTCGACGGCCGACGCGTGACCCGCCACGCGGTCGGGGTCGAGGTCCGGCGCGAGGACGCTCCCGCCGAGAGAAATCACGACTCGCATTGGCGTCGGGTAGCCCCGAGGCGGGCTTAAGGGTTGTCAACTCCCCGGGTCGCGTCGAGTCAAGATTAAGGTTCCTCGCCCGCAGGTTCGAGCATGAAGGTTCTCAATCTCGTCGGTCCCGGCGCGATGGACGTAGTGGAGGGACTCGCCCCCCGTCTGGACGGGCGCGTGGCGACCGTCGAAACCCTCCCGGACGCGGCCGCCCAGCCCCCCGGACCGGAGACGAACACCGACGCCGACGCGTCCTACGGACTCTCCCCCGACGGGTCGTGGATCGGCGCCGGCGACGGCCGCACGCTCGACGGTCTGCTCGACGAACTCGCGCCCGACTACGACTACGCCCTCGCGGTCGGGTTCGCCGAGGCGCGACTCCCGACGGTGGTCCTCGGCGACGCCGACGCCGCCGGCGACGTCGTCGTCCGCGAGAGCGCCCCCGAATCGCTGGACTTCGAGGCGGTGCTCGACGCCGTCGAGGCGCTCGAACCGCGCGTGACGCTCGAATCGCTCGTCCGACAGGTGAAACGCTCGCCGCAGGCCGAGCGGTCGGGCGCAATCGCCACCTTCACCGGGCGCGTCCGAGCGAAAGACGCCGACGACGACGCCCCGACGAGGTTCCTCGAGTTCGAGAAGTACGAGGGCGTCGCGGAGGCGCGCATGGCCGACATCCGGGAGGAACTGGAGGCGCGCGACGGCGTCTTCGAGGTGGCGATGCACCACCGCACCGGCCGCATCCCCGACGGCGAGGACATCGTCTTCGTCGTCGTCCTCGCCGGCCACCGCACGGAGGCGTTCCGCACCGTCGAGGACGGCATCAACCGCCTGAAAGACGAAGTCCCCATCTTCAAGAAAGAATCGACCGCCGACGAGGAGTTTTGGGTGCACGACCGACCCTAACCGACGATTCACGCCACCGGTCGAAACGGGACGAATCGGCGCCGATTGACCCCCTTACATACAACCAATTATTTTCGGAACGAAATTCTCGTAGCCGTTCGTGAAAGGTCTAAAGGTTCCTTGAAACGTCCTGAATCGGGGCGATTGACCCATCATAATCGTAAAACCGCTCGAACTGCTCCGAACGTTCCTGCCTTTATAACATCCTCCGGTGGCAAGGGGTGAGTGAGGCGAAACCCAATGAGCGCAACCGCAGAACCCTCCACCGACGCCGACGCGGAAGATGCCCCGACGAAAGAGGAACGACTGAAGCAGTTCCTCGTCTCGAAGGCACAGGACGGCGAGCTCTACTTCAAGAGCAAGTTCATCGCCGACGAAGTCGGGCTCTCCCCCAAAGAAATCGGCGCCCTGATGGTCAAACTCCGCGACTCCGCGTCCGAGTTGACCATCGAGAAGTGGTCGTACACGAGTGCGACCACGTGGCGCATCGAACCGGCGTAGGTCCGGCGCGAGTAGCCTCGGTCCCCGCGTCGCTCCATCGGCCGCGAACCATTCCCCCCTTCATCCCCCTTTCACTCGACCCACGAGCCGCGCCGCTCCGTCAAGAGATTTATAGCCGCGAGCGACCTACCCCGAGGTGATGGAACGAGGCGACCGACTCGACGGTCCGCCGGCCGACGCCCTCGACCCGGTGTTTTACGTCCGCGAAACCGAACGCGACGGCGACCGGATTCGCTACTACGGCGAACCGCTGGTGCCGCGCCGGTCGCTAGCGAGCGAACTCGAAGGCGTCTTCCGGCGCGCAGGCTACCGGTTCGACCTCGAACCCGGGCGCGAACCGTACGAGACGGTCGTCGTCGCCACGCCCGCCGACGGCCGCATCGACGGCGTGCCGTGGAAGAACCTCGCGCTCTTCGTGGCGACGGTGTTCAGTACGCTCCTCGTCGGCGCGACGGCGTGGTATTACATCCCCCCGAGCGACGTGGCCGCCAATCCCCTGCTCGCGCTCCGGGCGTGGCCCTTTACCGCCGCCGTCCTCGGGGTGTTGACCGCCCACGAACTCGGCCACTACGCGATGGGACGCTACCACGGCGTCGACGTCTCCCTGCCCTACCTCATCCCCTTCATCGTCCCCTTCGGGACGCTCGGCGCCATCATCCGAATGCGGGGGCAGATGCCCGACCGCAAGACGCTGTTCGACATCGGCGTCGCGGGACCGCTCTCGGGACTGGTCGCCACCGTCGTCGTCACCGCCATCGGTCTCTCGCTGGACCCGATGACCGTCCCGGCACACGTCCTCTCGGGGTCGAGTCGGGTCGTCGTCTTCAACAACCCGCCGTTGCTCGACATCATCGCGGGCGCGATGGGCCAACCGACCAGCTACGCCGACCCGACGAAGACGGTCCATCCCGTCATCATCGGCGGGTGGGTCGGCATGTTCTTCACCGTTCTCAACCTCCTGCCCGTCGGCCAACTCGACGGCGGGCACATGGTCCGGGCGATGCTCGGCCGCCGGCAGGAGACGGTGGCGTCGCTCGTCCCCCTCGCGCTGTTCGGTCTCGCGGGCTACCTCCACTACGTGCGGAACCTCGGCATCAACGAGTCGGTCGGCCTGTGGGCCGTCTGGGGGCTGTTCGCCACCGCCATCGCCTACAACGGTCCCGCGAACCCGGCCGACGAGACGCCACTCGGGTGGAAACGGCAGGCCGTGGGACTCCTCACCTTCGGTCTCGGGGCGCTCTGTTTCTTGCTCGTCCCCATCCAACTCATGAGCGCCTAGTGGCTGTATCCGCGGTCGGGTAGCGGGTCGCCGTCGGCGACCACCCCCGCGTCGGTCACCTCGCCGATTCGCGTCACGGGCGTCGAGAGCGACGCGCGGAGCGAATCGAGCGCGTCGGGCGGAATCGTGAAGACGAGTTCGAAGTCCTCGCCGAAGAAAGCGGAGAGTTCCCGCCGGTCGGCGTCGTCGCGGGCGACGGCGTCGACGCTCGCATCCACCGGGAGGCGGTCCCACTCGACGGCGAACCCGCAGTCGCTGGCCGCCGCGAGTTGGTGGAGCGACCGCGCCAGACCGTCCGAGGAGTCCATCATGGCGGTCGCCCGCCCGCGCAGGCGCCGACCGGCGGCCACGCGCGGCGGGAACCGAAAGAGGTCGTTGCCGCGGTCGGCGTTTCCACGCTCGAACTCGCGGACTGCGGCGGCGCTCCGGCCGAGCGTGCCGGTGACACAGACCTCCTCGCCGGGCGTCGCGCCGGCGCGATACACCGGGTCGTCGGTGCGGCCCACCGCCGTCGTGGCGACGGTGAACTCGTCGTGGGCGTCCAGGTCGCCGCCGACGTACTCGGCGTCGACCGAGCGACAGACCTCGCTCGCGCCGTCGACGAACGCCCGGAGGGCGGAGTCGTCGAAGGTGGGCGCGCCGTAGACGGCGACGGCGGCCACGGCGTCGGCGCCCATCGCCGCCACGTCCGACAGCGAGGCGCCGACGGCGCGCCACCCCGCCGTATAGCGGGTCGTCCCCGTCGGGAAGTCGGTGCGCTCGTGGAGCATGTCGGTGGTGACCACCAGTCCGTCGACGACCGCCGCGTCGTCGCCGGCGCCTCCCACCGCCCCCGCGAGCATCCGAAGCGCGCTCCGTTCGTCCATGCCCGGCGTTCGCCGGGGGTGACAAAAAGGGCGGCGTCGCGGCCGGTTTCGGAGGGTTCAAGACGACCCTCCTCTTCGGCCGGAACATGGCCGGCGGAAAGATTCGAGCGACCGTCCTCGGATTCGTCGGTGCCCTCGTCGTCTTCGCCGTCCTCTTCTGGTTCGCCGGCGTCGACGAACTCCTCACCCACCTCAGACGGACGGACCTCCGTCTGGTGGCGCTGGTCTTCGTGGTGACGCTCTGTTGGCTCGCGGCGTGGGGCTTTTCGCTCCGGACGGTCCTCGACGTCCTCGGCGTCTCGCTGTCGGTGCCACAGGCGTTTCTCGTCTTCACCGGCGCGATGTTCTCGAACAACGTCACGCCGTTCGGACAGGCCGGGGGCGAACCCGTCACGGCGCTGCTCATCTCGCGGGTGGCGAAGACGGAGTACGAGAAGGGACTGGCCGCCATCGCCAGCGTGGACACCCTCAACTTCGTCCCCTCCATCACCATCGCGGTCATCGGCGCGGGCTACTACGCCACGGAGATAGCCCTCGACACCAACCGCAACCTCGAACTCGCGCTGGTGGCGGTGGTCGTCCTCGCGGTGGGCGTCCCGGCGGCGGCGTACGCGGCGTGGCAACGACGCTACGGTCTCGAATCGCGGGCCGTCAGCCTCCTGACGCCGACGATTCGGCGCGTCGCTCGCCACGTCCCCCGGATGCCCGTCCCGACCGCCGAGGGCATCGAGCGCCGCATCAACGGCTTCTTTCGCGCCATCGAGCGCGTGGCGACCAACCCCCGGGGATTGGCGCTCGCGCTCGGTCTCTCCGCGATAGGGTGGTTCTTTCAGATGCTCGCGCTCTGGCTCTCCTTTCGCGCCATCGGGACGCCCATCCCGCTCTCCGTCGCGTTGCTGGTCGTCCCCATCGGCGCAATCGCGGGGGTGACCCCCCTCCCCGGCGGGGCCGGGGGCATCGAGAGCGTCCTCGTGGTGCTGTTGGTGGCGGTGCCGTTGCCGGCGGTGACGGAGTCCGTCGCCGTCGCGGCAGTCGTGGTGTTTCGGGGCGTCATCTACTGGACGCCGACGGTGCTCGGCGGCCTCGTCACGGGCGTCGTCAGCCTCCGGTCGCGGGGCTAATACGATGGGTTTAAACGCCGCCCTCCAGAATCCTGAGCCAATGGTAACCCTCTACGACGTTCCGGCGGACGCGCTCATCGAAGCGCTCGCCGACCGGCTTTCGGACCGCATCGAGGAGCCCGACTGGATGAACTACGCGAAGACGGGGTCGAGCCGCGAACTCCCGCCCCAGCAAGAGGACTTCTGGTCGGTTCGCGCCGCGAGCCTGCTCCGCAAAGTCGCCATCGACGGTCCCGTGGGCGTCGACCGCCTCTCGACGGAGTACGGCGGCCGCAAGCGCGGCTCGACGCGCTACCGCGTCGCCGCCGCCCACTCCGACACCGGGAGCAAGAACGTCATCCGCACCGCCCTCCAGCAACTCCAGGAGGAAGGGCTGGTCGACGTCGCACAGGGCGAGGGTCGCGTCGTCACGTCCGAGGGTCGGAGCTTCCTCGACGACGTCGCCGCCGACGTCCTCGACGACCTCGACCGCCCGGAACTCCAGAAGTACGCCTGACGGGCCACCTCCGAAATCGTTTTGGGTCTCTCGACGGAATCTTCAGCTATGAGTGGGAACCCCGACGACGAGCGAATCGAGGAGCTTCGAAAACAGAAGATGCAGGAGCTACAGGAGCAGGCCGAAGGGGGCAACGCGGGCGACGCGCAGGCCCAGGCCGAAGCCCAGGAGGCCGCGCGCGAACAGGCCGAGGCACAGAAACAGGCGATGCTCAAACAGCACCTCACCGACGGCGCGCGCCAACGCCTCAACGCGGTCCAGATGTCGAAACCGGAGTTCGCGGACAAGGTCGAACAGCAGATAGTCGCGCTCGCACAGAGCGGGCGGATTCAGGACCGCATCGACGAAGACCAGATGCGCGACCTGCTGAAGGAGCTCTCGCCCGATTCGCGGAGTTTCGACATCCGTCGGCGGTAGGGGTCGATGAGCCGGGACGCCGACGACGCCGCCGTCCCGGACCTCGCGCTCCTCTACAGCGGCGGCAAGGACTCCACGCTCGCCGCCCTCCTGCTCGAAACCTTCTACGACGTGACGCTCGTGACCGCGCGGTTCGGCGTCACGGACGACTGGCGCCACGCCCGGCGCGCGGCCCGGCAGTTGGGCTATGAGTTCCGGACGGTCGACCTCGACCGGTCGGTCGCCGACGACGCCGTCGAACGCATGCGCGACGACGGCTACCCGCGCAACGGCATCCAGATGGTCCACGAGAGCGCACTCGAAGCCGTGGCCGCACTCGACGTGACGGCCGTCGCCGACGGGACGCGCCGCGACGACCGCGTGCCGACCGTCTCGCGGGCGCAGGCCCAGAGTCTGGAGGACCGCCACGACGTGGATTACCTCGCGCCGCTGTCGGGGTTCGGCCGCCGGGCGGTCGACCGCGTGGTCGACCGCCACCTCGACGTGCGGAGCGGTCCGAGCGAGGAGGTGCCGAAGGCCGACTACGAGGGCGAACTCCGGGCGCTCTTGGCCGACGAACACGGCCCGGAGGCGGTCGAGGCGGTGTTTCCGGCGCACGAACAGACCTACGTCGAAGGGTTGCGCCGACCCGACACCGGGAAGTGACTCCGCGTGCGAAACCACGGCATGGAACTGGAGGAGGCGCTGGCCGCCGACGCGGGCGTGGTCTGTGTCGTCGGCGCCGGCGGTAAGAAGACGACGCTGTACGCACTCGCCGACCGACTCGACCGGGCCGTCGTCACCGCGACGGTCCGCATCCCCATCTTCGACGACCACGTCGCCGACGTGGTGGTCACCGACGACCCCGTAGGCGCGCTCCGCGAGGTGGAGCGGTGGCCGGTTGGACTCGTCCCCGAACAGGAGCGCGAGGACCGCTATCGCGGCTACGACCGCGCGCTCGTCTCCGCAATCGGCGCCGCGAGTCCGGGACCGGTGTTGGTGAAAGCCGACGGCGCGCGGACCCGCCTGCTGAAGGCGCCAAACGAGCGCGAACCGCAGGTGCCGGCCACCGCCGACACCGTCGTCCCCGTCGCCAGCGCCCGCGTCGTGGGCAAGCCACTGGACGAGGCGCACGTCCACCGCCCGGAGCGAGTCGCCGACATCACGGGGCTGTCGGTGGGCGACCCCGTCGGGACCGAGGACGTGGGGGCGGTGCTGGCGAGTCGCGCCGGCGGGCAGAAGGGCGTCCCGCCCGAGGCGACGGTGGTGCCGCTGGTCAACATGGTCGACGACGAGGAACTCGAAGCCGTCGGCCGCGACGTCGCCGAGACGGTCCACGCCCGGGCCGACGTCGAGCGGGTCGTCCTCGCACGGATGAACGAGGCGACGGTCGTGGACGTGGTGTGAGGCTCAGCGGCGGTATCGGAGGCGTTGGTCGCGCCCGCTCTCGGAACCGTTCCACGCGGGTCGATGGGCCGACCGACTCGGTCCGGGTGGGGACGATACTCCCCTCTCAATCGAGACCGAGACGGCGGCGGGCGTCGGCGTAGTCCTCGGGCGTGTTGACGTTCTCGAAGGTGTCCATCGAGCCGTACTCGCGCACCTCGTCGGCGCCGACGACGACGAAATCGAGGTCGAACAGCGGAGCGACGATGCGGGACTCGCCGTCGGCGAGGGCCGCCTCGCAGGCGTCTGCCATGGCGCTCGCGCGGTAGACGGCGTGGGTGGTCTCGAACCACTGGTCCGGGCGGGGCACGGCGGCGTCGTACCCCGCCGCGCGCTCGAAGAGGTGGGCCACGAAGTCGGCGTCCACGAAGGGCATGTCGCAGGCCACGACGAAGGCGTACTCGCCGTCGACGGCGCGCAGACCGGTCGCCATGCCCGCCATCGGTCCCTCGTCGGGGTAGTCGTCTTCGGCGACGGTGACGGGGTGGTCGTAGCCGGAAAGCGCCTCGCGGACGGCGGGCGTCTGCTCGGCGCGACAGTTGACGACGAGTGCGTCGACGACGGGCGCGACGCGGTCGGCAACCCGGCGAATCATGGGCACGCCGCCGAGGTCGGCCACCGCCTTGTCGGCGTCGCCGAAGCGCGTCGACCGCCCGCCCGCGAGGACGACGGCGGTTCGGTCTGCCATGGCGCCGGCTACGCGGTCGACCGGGAAGTACGTGGCTATCGCGGGCGCGGGGGGCGCCGTCTCGACGCCGCGGCGAGGCGGGCGGGGTTCACTCCGCGTCCGCGCCGTCGAGGACGGTGTCGGCGACGCGGGCGGCGACGAGACCGTCGACCCGTCGCTCGCCGAAGACGCCGCGCAGGCTCTCGACGGCGGCGGGGTCGGTCTCGAAGGCCACGCCGGGGTAGTCGACGCCGGCGAGGACGAGGGGCGTCGGCGGCGCGGTGGGGACGCCCTCGGGACCGTCGAGCGAGTCGGCCGAGAGGACGCGGTCGACGCGGTCGAGGTCGCTCGCGCCGTCGGCGACGGCGGCGACGAGGGAGACCAGACGGCGGACGAGGTGGCGGGCGAAGCCGTCGGCCGAGACGCGGACGACGAGGAAGTCGCCGTCGCGGGCGCAGTCGGCGTCGAGGGTGCGGACGGTGCCCGTCTCGTCGGGCGTGAGGTTGTGGAAGTCGTGGTCGCCCGAGAGGGCGGCGGCGGCGTCGCTGGCGCGGTCGGCGTCGGCGTCGGGCGCGTAGCGGTGATAGACGTAGCGCCGCCGGACGGCGTCGTGGGTGGCGTGGAAGCCGGCGGGAACGTCCGCGCTGGCCCACGCGCGGACCGACGCGGGGAGCGCGCCGTTGAGCGCGGCGGGCGAGAGCCAGTCGGGACACTCGAAGGCGACCGTCTGGGCGACGGCGGAGACGCCCGCGTCGGTGCGGCCGGCGGCGGCGTAGCCCGGCGGCGCCCCGCCGCCGGTCACGTCGAGGTCGGCGAGGGCGTCGAAGAGGGCGCCCTCGACCGTCGAGGCGTCTGGCTGTCGCTGGAAGCCGGCGAAGGGGCGGCCGTCGTAGGCGACGCGAAAGGCGCGCATCCGTCGGCGATGGGCGCGCGCCGGACTTAGGCGTGACGTGCCGGGGCGGACGAGAGAGCGTCAGTCCCTCGGGGGGTCGTCCGAGTCGGCGTCGGTCTCCGCCTCGGTCTCGGCGGCGCGGGCCTTCACCCACTCGTCGAGGAGGTCACGAATCGCCGCCTCGCGGTTGTCGCGGTGGTCGGCGAACGCGACGTCGTCGAGGGCCGCAAGCGTCTCCTCGTCGAACTCGACGGTCACCGTCTCCATGTCGAGATGTCCCTCGTCCATGGGGTGGAGTCGATGCAGTGAGAGGCCAAATAGGTCAGTCAGACGGTCGTCTGGCGGTCGTCCGACGCGGGCAGAGCGGACGACGGCCCGGGATACGAACCCTTACGGCGGTCCCATCCCTACGCCGGCGGGATGAGTTCGGTTCCCGAGCGGAGCGACATCGAGACGGCGTACAAGTGGGACCTCGACGACGTCTTCGAGAGCGACGAACGGTGGGAGGCGGCCGTCGCGGACGTGCGCGAGCGAATCGACGCGTTCGAGACCTACGAGGGGCGCGTGACCGAGAGCCCCGAGACGCTCCTCGAACTCCTCGAACTCGAAGAGTCGGTGTTGCGCGAGGTGGCGAAGGTGACGACCTACGCCAGCCTGCGGTCGAGCGAGGACACGCGGAATCAGGAGTATCAGGCCATGTCGGCGCGGGCGGAGTCGCTGGCGGCCGACGCCCGGAGCGCGGTGAGTTTCGTCGACCCCGAACTGCAGGAACTCGACGAGTCGGACGTCGCGGCGTTCGTGGAGACCGAACCCGCCCTCGCCGAGTACGAACACTACTTCGACGACGTCCTCCGCACCAAACCCCACACGCGGTCCCGCGAGATAGAGGAACTGCTCGCGGACCTCTCGGACGTGACCGACGCCGCGAGCGACGTCTACAACATGCTCACGAACGCCGACATGGAGTTCCCCACCGTCGAAGACGACGGAGAGGACGTCGAAATCACGCTCGGCAACTTCACGAAACTCCAGAAGCGGCCCAACCGCGAGTTCCGGCGCGAGGTACACGACGCCTTCTACGAGCGCTGGGCGGACGTTCGAAACAGCGTGGGGACGGCGCTGAAAAAGAGCGTCACCTCGGACGTGAAACTCGCCCGCGCCCGCAACTACGAGACGGCGCTGGAGGCGGCGCTCGACGGGCCGAACGTCCCCGTCGAGGTGTACGACACGCTGGTCGACACCGTCCACGAGAACCTCGGCACCCTCCACCGGCACGTCGACCTGAAAGGCGAGGCCCTCGGCGTCGACGAGATGCAGATGTGGGACCTCTACGCGCCGATGGCGGGCGGCGACACCCCCGAGATTCCGTGGGAGCAGGCGGTCGAGTGGGTGACGGAGGCGGTGGCGCCGTTGGGCGACGCCTACCGCGACCGGATGGCCGAGGGGTTAGAGAGCCGGTGGGTCGACGTCTACGAGAACCGCGGGAAGCGCTCGGGCGCGTTCTCCTCGGGCACCTACGACACCCAGCCGTACATCCTGATGAACTATCAGGACGACGTGGCCTCGATGTACACGCTGGCCCACGAACTGGGTCACTCGATGCACTCGGAGCTCGCCAACGAGACCCAGCCGTGGCAGTACAGCAGTTACGACATCTTCGTCGCGGAGGTGGCGAGTACGGTCAACGAGACGCTCCTCACCCACCACCTGCTGGAGACGGTCGAGGACGAACGCCTCCGCCGGCACGTCCTCGACGAGTACCTCGAACGCTTCCGGTCGACGCTCTACCGTCAGACCATGTTCGCGGAGTTCGAACTCGCCGTCCACGAGGTGGTCGAGGGCGACGGCGGTCTCACGCCCGACCGGTTCGACGAGACGTACGGCGACCTGAAGGCGGCCTACTACGAACCCGCCGTCGTCGACGACCACATCCGCCGGGAGTGGATGCGCATTCCGCACTTCTACTACGG
>JBDGTR010000051.1:0-23649 GCA_042216635.1 Haloplanus sp.
CTCTTGTCCGCAATCGTCGCACTCGTGGCTCATTATCGGCATTTACGACGACCCGTGAAGTAAGGATTTTCCAGAAGCCTCAGCTGCCGATTAGGGTGAGTGAATGATCTATGTGCTGTTAGTGCCGATTCGATACTGAACTGCCATATACGACCGATATAAGGATTGTAACGGGAATCCAGTAATTCCTGGCTGAAGGCCAATTAGTCGCCATGCGGCGAACAGCTGACCCGATAATAAGTTCCGTTGTACTGGGCGATGAACGCATCTGCCTCGCCAGTGTTGGCGTTCTGGTAGGGGCAGCGGACGTCGTGCCGTGCCATGAATCGGGCCGCTTGGGCTTCGTGATCGTAGCCGCGGAGGTACAACCGGCAGATACGGCGGCCGTGGGTCCCCGTTGAACAGTCACCGGCAAACAGGTCGTCTCGGATCTGTGGGATAGTGTCGAAGTCCGCGGTCGTCGTCCCGTTCACCGCCGAGGCAGGCACCTCTTGGGCAGTCATAATGTAGCCCCACCCCCATCCGAGGCCGAACCCGGCTAACAGCAGCAGAAGGATGAGGACGGGGATGCCACCGACGAATGCGGGGACGCCGCCGGACCGGACATCGTACCGGTATCGCAGGAGGAGAGGGACGGCCAGTACTGCCGCGGCGAGGACCATGATCGCGGTGAGGAACGCCGCTAGCTCCAGTAACGCTACCACGAGAAATACCACAACGAAGCCAAGCAACACGGCGACCGCTTTCGCCACTGCTGTCCGGTGTACCAGCCGGTCACTGAGGTAGTCGCCCGTAAGCAGGACGGTGCTGATCGCTGTGAACCCGGCGAGGAGGAAGTGGGCGAGGATTGCGGTCTCGGTGGCCTCGCTCGGCCCCACCTGCAAGTAGAACACATCGTACACCACCTGTTGGACCGGTTGCAGCGTGTACAAGAGGCCGAGTGCGACAGTGGCCGTCCCGACCACGCCCAGCACAAGGTAGGCGGCGATGATTCCGATGCGTTTGAGCGTGGGGGTGGAGAGATTCATAGGCGGTCGGAGGATTGGGTTGACTGTCAGCAGAGAACCATTCTATTTCAGTATACCATGGATGCGGGCAAGTGCTTTCTGGACAGGATGATTGCCGATCTCAATTATCGGATTCTACAGCTACTAACAGTCGGTACCTGCGAAAGATCGAGAGTAGCGTCACCCGAGTCACGAACTGACACCAGCGATCAGAGAGGGTCAAAATCACGGGTATTCGCTTCTACAGATGAGCGTACGCGATATTCACTGCTGCTGGGATCCCTGTGTGTCCCCAAAATATGGATTATGCGCCAGATGTTCGGCGACTAAGACGTACGCCAAATATCCTGTTTTCGGCGTTCGAAACGCTCCGCTTCGGCCGACGGACGAGGTGGCGTAAGCTAGTTACGCCTGTATGCAGTTCGCATACACATGAGCACGTCCATCCGAGTCTCCGACGAGACGAAGCGGATGTTAGAGCGCCTGAAACGAGACGACGAGACGTTCGACGAACTCCTCGAACGCCTCGTACAGAGCGAGGAACCCGTCGAGATTGGCGCGTGGAGTCGAGAGGAGGCAGAGCGAGCGCGGGCGGCCGTGGAGCGCGCTCGGGAGAGCTTCGAACGGTGACGTTCCTCGACAGTTCGGTCATCATCGACATGCTGGCGGGTGTTCCTGCGGTCGTCGCGGCCGTCGAAGAACGCGGCCAACCGTATCTCACGTCCTCGCTCTGCGTGTTCGAAGTCGTAGACGGGAGAGTGGGAAGCGGTGAAACCGACGTCGTCGGGGTTCGTCAGCAGTTCGGTGGCGTCCGGGCACTGGACCTGAACGAGCAGATTGCGCTGGAAGCCGCCCGGATACAGGACGGCCTAATGAACGATGGGGAGCGACTGGCCGCTCGTGATCTGCTCATCGCAGCGACCGCCCGGTCAGCGGGAGACGAACTCGTCGTCTCGGACAGGGATTTCCGAACCGACCACTTGAGCGAACTGATGGACGTCACGAACCTCCGGCGTGACGACTGACGAGTGCGAAGCCGACGGGGTGCCGAGAGAAGGTTGATAGTCCGAGGCGCACGAAATCGCGGCGTGGTGCAAGGGGCACATCCCGGTGGACCGCTCCCGTATATGGTTGACTGGGTCGGGTTACTCCTCGGAATCGTTATTCTGGTCGTTGTGCTGTACACTCTGCATCGATTCGTAGACCGGGAGTAGCGCAGGACCTGTTCGCATTGGGTCTCAGCGGTGTCCCCGTTCGACGGACGGTGCGCCAGCCGAGCGCCACCACCGACGCACGTTGTTCGGCGGTTCGCCCCGTCGCTACGAACCGCAGAAAGGCGTCTCGCCGAACCCCACGCCTTTAGGCCGCCCGGCCGACAGACGCAGGTATGAAGGGGTGGGCGCGGCCGACCGGGTGGGGGGTCCTGCTCGTCGCGGTCGGTCTCGGCCTGTTCGTCGTCGCCATCGCCCAGAACCTCGTCTCGGACGCCGCCGCGTTCGACGTTCTCCAGTCGGGCTACGTCGGGGCGGCGGCGGTTGGCGTCGCCGCTATCGGCGGATGGACCGTCCGCGCCGAGTGGTCGCCCGAGGCACAACGGAGCGTCCTCGGGTGGACGCTCCTCGGCGGCGGCTTCCTGTTGGTGCTCGCGTTGCTCGCACTGCTGGATCTGGAGTCGACCAACGCCATCGAGCGGATGGACGCCGACTTCTTCGTCTTGCATTTCACGACGTTCGGCTGTCTCGGCGGGAGCGTCGTCGGCGTCTACTACGCGCGTGCCCGCCGGTCGGCGCGCCGTGCGACCGCCGAGCGCGAGCGGTTCGAAACCGTCGTCCAACGCACGCCCCTGCCGACGATGGTCACGGACATGGACGGCGTCGTCGACGTCTGGAACGACGCGGCCGAAGCCACCTTCGGCTACGACGCCGACGACGTGAAGGGCCGACCGGCACCGCTGGTCCCGCCGGAGAAACGGGGCGAGGCGGCGGAGTGTCTCGACCGCCTCGCGTCGGGCGAAACCGTCGAGGGCCTGCGGACGAAGCGCCGGCGGAGCGACGGGACGCTACTCGACGTCGAACTCTGGGCGACGCCCGTCCCGGACCCCCGGACCGACGAGACGTACGCGGTGGTCGTGTTCCGCGACCTGACCCACCTCGAACTCCTCGAACAGCGGCGGGCGGTGCTCGAACGCGTCCTGCGGCACAACCTCCGAAACGAGTTGACGGTCGTGCGGGGGTACGCCGAACGGCTCGCCAACGACGACCGCGAGGACGTGGCGCGCGAAGCCGAGACGATTCGGTCGGCCGCCGACCGCCTCGTCTCGCTGTCGGAACACGTCGCCCACCTCCAGCGCCTCGACGAACGAGTCACCTCGCGGGACGTCGGCGCCTGCACCGAAGCCGTCGTGACCCGACTGCGGCGGGAGTATCCGGACGCGACGATAACGGTGGAGGCGCCGTCCGAGACGTGGGTGCAAGCGGTGCCGTTGCTGTTCGACGCCGTCGCCGAAGCCGTCGAGAACGCCATCGTCCACGCCGACGACGCGGACCCGACCGTCGAGGTGTGCGTCACGGCGGACGGCGAGGAGTACGTCCGGGTGTCGATTGCAGACCGCGGCCCGGGCATCCCCGACGCGGAGTGGCGCCCCATCCAGAACCGAACCGAGGAACCGCTCGAACACGAGTCGGGGCTCGGCCTGTGGGTGATGCACTGGGCCGCGACGCGGTCGGGCGGACGGCTCTCGAAGACCGACCGCGACCCCACCGGAACGGTCGTGACGTTCACGCTCCCGAAGACCCTCGGCGCGCCCGAACGCTCGCCGCCGAATGCGACGCCGTCGACGTGAGATAACGAATCCGTCACGTCACGAGATGAGGCAGAATACGTACGTGTTTGGCGGCGGGAAACTCGCTCGTCACGACGCGTGAGACGAGTGAAAAGATATTCGGGCGTAGTGGGCTCTAAATCCTCTAATTCTCCATCACGAACGAGAGAGTCACGTGACGAGGACGGAGCGAATCGAGAACGCCCCGAAACGGATCGAAACGACGTATCGACGCAATTCTACCGTAGTACGCGTGCTATCGTCGTCGTCTCCGACGGGACCAGTGAGACAGGCCGTCTGCGACATTAGTAGTACATCCGAGAGTATACGTTTCCTTATGATTTCGTCTGTTAGTGGAGTCACCACGCGTCGGCACGCCGTGTCGTTAAGGCGCTTCCGGGCGAACGTGTGGCGATGGTCGTTCCGATACTGGTCAGGGAGATAATGCAGTCGCCGGTCGAGACGGTGTCGGCAGAGACGCCGATAGCGACGGTCGCAGAGCGGTTGCGGTCGGGGAGCGCGGACGCGGTGGTCGTCGTCGGCGACGGCGCGCCGGTGGGCATCGTCACGAAGTCGGACGTGGTCGACCGCGTCGCGTCGGGAGACGTCGCGGCGACGACGGCGGCGGACGTGATGTCGACGCCCGTCGTCACGGTGTCGGAGTCGGCGCCCATCCAGTCGGGGGCGAGTCGACTGTCCGACAACGACGTCGCGCAGGCGCCGGTGATGGAAGGCGACCGCGTGGTCGGGTTGCTCCGCACCGCCGACCTCGCGCCGTACCTCCCGGATTACGCGATGCACCGGCCCGAAGAACCGCTCGAAGCCGAGGAAGCCGAGTGGGAAGTCGAGGTCGAAGACGAGGCGGCACCCGGCGTCTCCGTCGGCGACGTGGTCACGTTCAGCAAACCGCTCACCGAACGCGACCTCGAACTGTTCGCGGAGGTGAGCGGCGACAAGAACCCCCTCCACCTCGACGAGTCGTTCGCGGAGCGCACCCGGTTCAAACGCCGCATCGTCCACGGCGCGTTGGCGGCGGGCGTCGTCAGCGCCGCCCTCTCGAAACTGCCGGGTCTCGTCATCTACCTCGGACAGGACGTGAGTTACAGCGCACCCGTCGAAGTCGGCGAACGGGTGACCGCCCGGTGTGAAGTGCTCGCCGACCTCGGCCACGACCGGTACCGACTCAAGACCGAGGAGTTCGACGAGGACGGGACGGCGGTCATCAGCGGCGAGGCGGTGGTGCTCGTCGACCCGCTACCGGACGCCGACGCCGAGGCGTAGCGGGCGGGTCGCGGACCCGGCCGCTCACTGCCGGAGGGCGTCGTAGAGTCGCGCGAGGACGTACCCGCCGGAGAAGCCGTCGACGAGCGCCCAGAGTGCGCCGACGACCAGTCCGCTCGGGGTCTCGTCGTAGCCACGGTAGACGTCGGCGAGCAGTCGTTGCCACCGCTTGCCCCACCCGACGCGGGCGGTGAGTCCGAGAACGAAGACGCCGCCGGCCCAGAGGAGTCCACAGGCCAGGCCGAACGCGCGGGCGTCGAGCGAAGTCGTTTCGGTCGCCATACCACGGATACCGTCGGGCGCGTAATAACTCCCGAGACCCGTTCCGACGGTCGTGGAAACACGCAAATACGTATCTACCGTACGTCACGTATGCGTTCGCCCATTCGGTCCCGAGCGGTCGTGAGGGCCGTCCTCGCCGGCGTCGCGGCGGTCGCCGGGTCGTTCGCCGTCGCGGGAAACACGCCCGCGTTCGTGGTGGCGCCCGTCAGTGCGTTCGTCGTCAACGCGACGCCCGCGCCGGTGGTGGCGTTCTCGATTCAGCGACTCGGCCACCTCGGCGACCGACTCGCCTTCGCGTTCTCGGTGGCCCTGACGCTCGCGGTTCTCGCGGCCGCGACGTGGGTCGGCAGTGCCGCCGGCGGACGAACGGGGGTTCGGTTCGCGGACGCGGCCGGCGCCGGGGCGGCCGTGTGGGCCGTCACCGCCCTCCTGACCGGGCGACCGACGATGGCGCTCGCGTCGGGCGTCCCCGTCGTCGCCGTCGTGGGGGTGACCGCCCGCCCCGAGACGGCCGCCGACCCGTCGGCGACGCGGCGGCGACTCGTCGGGACCGCCGCCGGCGTCCTCGGGTTCGGCTTCGTGGCGTACCTCCTCGGACGCGGCCGGACGGCGCCGGCGCGCGAACCGATGCCGGCGCCGCCGGAGACGACGCGCCTCGCGGCCCAGGCCCGCGAGAAGGAACTCGGCGTCGACACCATCCCCGGTCTCGTCAGCGACGCCGCCGACTTCTACGAGGTGGACGTCAACTCCATCGACCCCGTCGTGGACGCCGACGAGTGGGAGCTTTCGGTCCACGGCGCCGTCGAGGAGTCGTTCACCCTCGACTACGCCGACCTGCGGGGCATGCCCGCCGAGACGAAGTTCAAGACGCTCCGGTGTGTCGGCGAGCAGTTGAACGCCCACCTGATGGACAACGCCATCTGGACGGGCGTGCCGATTCGGGCGTTCGTCGAACGCGCGGGACCACGGGGCGGGTGTGAGTGCGTGATGTTGCGCGCCGCCGACGGCTACTTCGAGCAGTTCCCCATCGACGCGCTCGAAACCGGGTTTCTGGCCTACGGGATGAACGGCGAGTCGCTCCCCCGGGACCACGGCTACCCGGTGCGGGCGCTGATTCCCGGCCACTGGGGCGAGATAAACGTGAAGTGGCTCACCGAAATCGAGGTGCTGGACGAGCGGACCAGCGGCTACTGGGAGAACAGGGGGTGGCACGGGACGGGACCGGTCAACACCGTCGCCAAGATATGGGCGGTCGACCACCTCGACGACGGGTCGGTGCGGGTCGCCGGGCACGCCTACGCCGGGACCCGGGGCATCGAGCGCGTGGAAGTGTCGACCGACGGCGGGACGACGTGGGCGGACGCGACGCTCAGTCCCGCACTCGACGAGACGGACGTCCTCGGCGAACTCGACGCGTGGCGACAGTGGCAGTTCACGTGGGCGCCGCCGTCGGGCGAGCGAACGGTCCTCGCGCGGGCCATCGACGGCACGGGCGCCGTCCAACCGCGCGAGGGCCGGTCGCCCTTCCCGAACGGCGCGAGCGGGTGGGTGTCGGTGACGGTGTCGGCGTGACGGCGGGCACACAACTATGGACGTCCGCCGAGAGCGGGGACGTATGCGTGCCGTCTCGCTCCGTCGGTTTCTGGTCTACGTCGGGCCGGGATTTCTCGTCAGCGTCGCGTACATGGACCCCGGCAACTGGGCGACCAACATCGCCGGCGGGGCGCGCTACGGCACGGCGCTGTTGTGGGTGGTCGTCCTCTCGTCGCTGATGGCCATCGTGATTCAGGTCGTCGCGGCGAAGGTGGGCATCGCGTCGGGGCGGAACATCGCGCGACTGTGCCGGGAGCGCTTCCCGACGCCACTGGTCTACGTCTCGTGGCTGGCGGCGGAACTGGCGATGGTCGCCACCGACATCGCCGAAATCGTCGGCGCGGGCATCGGCTTCAAACTCCTGCTCGGCGTGCCGTTGGCCGGCGGCGCCATCGTCGCCGGGGCGCTCTCCTTTCTCCTGTTGGCCGCACGCACGGCCTACCGACGGGGGTATCGCTCCTTCGAGTTGCTCATCGCCGCGTTCGTCGCCGTCATCGGCTTCGCCTTCCTGTTCGAACTCGTCCTCGCGCGCCCGGCGCCGGCGACCATCGTGCGGGGACTCGTCCCGACGTTTCCCGACCGGAACGCCGTCTTCTACGCGGTGGGCATCCTCGGCGCGACGGTGATGCCCCACTCCATCTACCTCCACACCCAACTGGTCCAGGACCGGCGCGGCCGGGCGGCGACGGCGGCCGACGCGGCGGCGCTCGAACCGCAACTGTTCTCGGACGGCGGCGCCGACGACCGCACGCACTTCCACCTCGAAGCCGTCGACACCGGTCTCGCGCTCTTCGGCGCGACGTTCGTCAACGGCGCGATGCTCGTCCTCGCGGCGACGGCGCTGTTCGGAAGCGGCGTGGCGACCATCGAGGCGGCCTCCGAGACGCTCCAGTCGGTGTTCGGTCCCCTCGCCTCGGAGGTGTTCGGTCTCGCCCTCGTCGCCGCCGGTCTCTCCTCGTCGTTCGTGGCGACGATGGCCGGCCAGACCGTGATGGACGGCTTTCTCGACCTCCGAATCCCGGCGTGGGCGCGCCGCCTCGTCACCCTCGTCCCCTCGCTGACGGTCGTCCTCCTCGGCTTCGAGACGACGACGGTACTCGTCGCCTCGCAGGTCGCACTGTCGCTCGAACTCCCGTTCGTTCTCCTGCCGCTTCTGGCCTTCTCGATGGACGAGTCGGTGATGGGCCGGTTCCGAAACCGGCGGTCCACGTCGCTCCTCCTCGGCGCCATCGTGGTCCTCATCGTCGGACTCAACGCCCTGTTGATTCTGAACGCCGCCGGCGTCGGGCCGTTCGGGTGAACGGCCGGTCGCCACGGTAGAGGGTGTATAAACGTAACACTGGTTTCGGCGTGAGGAAGGGACCGGACGCGAACCGGTAAGTCGTCGGCGGGCGAACGGACGGCCATGACGGACCGAGCGACGCTGGCCCGCTATCGCGCGAACCGACGGGACGAACTCGACAGCGCGGCGGTCTATCGCGCGATGGCCGAGGCGGAATCGGACCCGCAGTTGGCGACGGTCTACGACCGCCTCGCCGAGACGGAGAGCGAACACGCCGCGTTCTGGGCGGCCAAACTCGAAGCCAGCGGCGAGACGCCGGCGCCGGCGGGGCCCTCGTGGCGCGGGCGGGTTCTGGCGCGACTCGCGCGACTGTTCGGCCCGGACGTGGTCGTCCCGACGATGCGCGCCGGCGAGAGCGTCGGCGGCACCGACTACGCGACCCAACCGGAGACGGAGGGGACGGACCTCGTGGCCGACGAACGCTCCCACCAGCGTTTGCTGGCGGCCATCGGCGACGTGCCCGGCGGGGTCGAGGGGGGCGTCCTCGCGCGACTGGAGGGACGAAACCGGGCGACGAGTGGGAACGCGCTCCGGGCGGCGGTGCTCGGCGCGAACGACGGTCTCGTCTCGAATCTGAGCCTCGTGATGGGCGTCGCGGGCGCGGCGCTGTCGGCGTCGACCATCCTCGTGACGGGGCTTGCGGGTCTCGTCGCCGGCGCGGGGTCGATGGCGATGGGCGAGTGGCTCTCGGTCCAGAGTTCGCGCGAACTCTACGGCCGACAGATAGCCGTCGAGGCGGCCGAACTCGCGGCGGCGCCCGACGAGGAGCGGGAGGAACTGGCGCTCATCTACCGCGCGAAGGGACTGCCGGCCGAACAGGCCGAGGCGCTCGCCGACCGTCTCGTCGGCGACGAGGCGGCCGCGCTGGATACGCTGGCGCGCGAGGAACTGGGCATCGACCCCGACGAACTCGGCGGGTCGGCGTGGGAGGCCGCCGGGGCGTCGTTCGTGCTGTTCGCCCTCGGGGCCGTCGTCCCCGTCGCGCCGTTTTTCGTCGTCACGGGCGCGACGGCCGTCGTGAGCAGTCTCGCCGCGAGCGCCGTCGCGCTCTTCGTCGTCGGCGCCGCGATAACGCTTCTGACGGGACGGAGCGTCGGCTACTCGGGGGCGCGGCAGGTGGGAATCGGTCTCGCGGCCGCCGCGCTGACCTACGGCGTGGGGACGCTCGTCGGCGTCGCCGTCGCCGGGTGACCGACGGAACAGTTAGGGTCGACGCGACCGTACGTGGTGTATGGCCGACACGAAAGACGGCCGCGAGAAGAAAGACAGCGACGACGACCGGCGGCAACGCGAACGCGACGCAGAACGCGAACGCGAGTACGAGGAGGACGCCGACGAGCGCCGCGAGACGCGTGACGACGCCGACGAGGACGAACTCGCCGGCGACGAGTGACGATGGCGCGACGCGAGACGCCGAGTCGGCGCCGGGCGGCGGCGCGGGCGTCGTTTCCCGTCGACGTCGCCGACCACGGCGAGACGTTCGTCGTCACCGCCGACCTCCCCGGACTGCGAACGCAGGACGTCGACGTCAGCGTCAGGAAAGACAGAGTCCGCATCGTCGCCGACTTCGGCGACGACGAGGGGGCGTATCTCCGGCGCGAACGGCGACGCGGCGGGGTGAGTCGCGTGATTCGCCTCCCCGACGCCGTCGACGAGCGGCGCGTCTCCGCCTCGTATCACGACGGACTGCTCCGCGTGACGTTGCGAAAGCGGAGTCAGCCGCGACGGGTGGACGTACAGTGAGCGACCCCGAGACGACCACCGTGACGGTGGCCGTCGACGGGGTGGAACTCGCCGGCGAACTGGCGGTGCCGGACGGTGCGAGGGGAATCGTCGTCTTCGCTCACGGAAGCGGCAGTAGCAAGAAGAGTCCGCGCAACGCGTTCGTCGCGGCGGCGATGCGTCGTCGCGGACTCGGGACGCTCCTGTTCGACCTGCTCACCGAGGCGGAAGACGAGACGTACGAGACCCGGTTCGACGTCGACCTCCTGACGGACCGCCTCCTCGGAGCGACGGCGTGGCTCCGGGACCGCGCCGAGACCCGGTCGCTCCGAGTCGGCTACTTCGGGTCGAGTACGGGCGCGGCGGCGGCCCTGCGCGCGGCGGCGCGTCTCGGCGACGACGTGTCCGCCGTCGTCTCGCGCGGCGGGCGGGTCGACCTCGCGTCGGAGTCTGCGCCGGCGGTCACCGCGCCGACGCTGTTCGTCGTCGGCGGCGCCGACGAGACGGTGTTGGCGTGGAACCGAGAGGTTCTAGAGCGCCTCACCCGCCCGAAGGCGCTCGAAGTCGTCGAGGGGGCCGGCCACCTCTTCGAGGGACCGGGCGAACTCGAAACGGTCGCCGACCTGGCGGGCGAGTGGTTCGAGCGCCACCTCTCGTGACCGGTGGAGATTTCAGCGGAGCCACGTGGGTCGGGCGAGCGACGCCGCCGGTTCGGAGACGAAGTGGTCGCCACACGCCACCTCGTCGACGGAGTGGACGGTGGCACCCAGTTCCTGCACCGTCTCCTGTATCGCGTCGTAATCGAGGGCGTCGCCCTCCATCGAGAGAGCGACGTTCTGTACCTCCCGGTCTATCTCTATCACCGCGACGTTGACCGCGTCGACCGATTCCAGCGAGGACAGGTGTTCGGCGAACCGGACCAACTCGGGGTCGTGGGGTTTCAGGACGTCCAGGACGACGCGTCGGACTCGTGGCATAGGTGACCGAACGGCCGCCACCCACATAGGTCGTGAGGGCACGCGAGCCCCGCCCGTGGCCGCCGAATCCGACGAAGAAACATGAACATAGTTTATTTCGAGTCACTCATCACGCTTCGAACCGTTCCAGACACATCAGAAAAGTTTGAATACTGAGTCGTGGGCGGACCGAGACGACGCGAGTATCGAACCGCGAAACGGCCGAAAGACGGCCCAGTAGCGCCACGAACCGCACGGACAGACTCGCTCGCGTCGAATCCGCGGAGCGACGTGAGGCGTCGGAGCCGACGAACCGAAATCGAACGGATCGCCCGAATTCCAGCCGATACAGCCCACGTACCGGAGTGCATCGAACGACGCTCCGAAGACGACCGCGCCGACGCGAGAAAAACAGAAAGTTGAGACGACGTGGCGACGAGCGGTCTCGATGACCTCGATGAAGAAACTAAGGTTCGTTTATTGTCGAGCGTCGGCGAGCGACCGGTGGGTGGGAATGTGACTCGGTGACGTGGGACTGACCTTCATGAAGATTTATTATGGTCCGGGGCGTCGAACGAGTTGCGATGCAAGGCGTCGTACACGTATGCTGAACGCGGTGACGACACGCGGCCCAGCGCGGTAACCGACCTCAGCATACGACACACCACATGAGCACATCCCGACGCACAATACCGACGAACCGTTCGCGGACGACCATCGACCTCGTCATCCCGCTACAACCCCGGTCCGGGTCCGGGCCGACGACCGACGGCCGCCGGATGCGGCCCGAACCCGACGCCGAACGAGGGCCGGAAGAACCCATGATACCCCTGCTCGATACGGGCGGACTCGGTCCCAAGCCCGGGCGGAGCTAACTCCCCGTCCCGTTCTTTTTCGACCCCGAACGCGTGACCACCGTCCGGTAAGGGTTTTCCACCGTGGGGTCCTACCACCGGCTACGATGGACGAATCCGACCTCGAAGCGGCGTTGCGAAACTACGGCATCGACGTGCAGTCGCTGGACGCCGGCGACCCCGTCGAGTTCGCGTATCTCACCGCGCACCCGGGGCTGAAAGCCGACCACTCGGAGATGGGGCGGGCGCTGAACGCCTTCATCGACCTCGCCAAGGAAGACGAGTGGGAGCCGAATCGGGTGGAGGCGACGGTGCTTCGCTCCGACGACGACGTCCTCGATACGTGGCACGCCGACCCGGAGTGGTTCGTCGACCTCAACGCCTACAAGATATCCGAGACGGAGTTCTCGACGCGCGTACTCGATACGCTCGACGAGCGCTGAGATGCCCGCCGGGACCACCCCCTCGCGCCGGTGGGCACACCGACCGTCGCGGTTCGACTTCTCGACGGTCGGCGTCGGCTTCGAGAGCGAGGGAACGCGGTGTCGGGGGCGGCTCTACCGGCCGTCGAGAGCGTCGACCCCGCCGGTCGTCGTGATGGCGCCGGGGTTCGCCGCCGAGAGCGACTTCGGCTACGGCCGCTACGCCGAGCGACTGGCCGCCGCCGGCTACGCCGTCTTCAACTTCGACTACCGCGGCTTCGGCGAGAGCGAGGGTCCCCGACGCCTCGTCGACCCCGACCGCCAACTGACGGACTGGCAGGCCGCACTCGACCGGGTCGGCCGCCTCGACGGCGCCGACGGGTCGTGCTCTGGGGGTTCGGTCTGGCCGGCGGGCACGTCGTCCGCGTCGCTGGCGACCGACCCGTCGCGGCCGCCGTCGCCGTCGCGTCCGTCCTCGACGGCCGGCGTTTCCTCGCTGGCCGGTCGCCCCGTGACCTCGGTGGGGGCGCGGTCGCCGCCGTCCGCGACCGTCTCGGGTCGGTGGTCGGACGGTCCCACGAGGTGCCCGTCGCCGGCGGTCCCGGCGAGTTCGGCGCCCTCCCGCCGTCGCTGGCGTCGGCGTATCTCGACTGCGTCCCGCCCGAAAGCGAGTGGCGAAACGCGACGCCCGCGCGCGCCTTGCTGTCGCTCCCCCGGTATCGACCCGGCGCCGACGCCGACGACGTGACCTGTCCGGCGCTTCTGGTCGCCGGCCGCGACGACGCCCTCGCGCCCGCCGCGGCGGTCGACCGGGCGGCCGAGCGAATGGCCGACGCGACGTTCCTGCGCCTCCCCGGCGACCACTTCGACCCGTTCTCCGGTCCCGCCTTCGAGGAGGCACTCGCCCACCAGTTGGCCTTCCTCGACCGCGTCGTCGGCCTCGACGACCCCCGGGCGGGGACGTGAGGCGTCCGTCGAGCGACGCGACGCCACCGACCCAACCCGAACCCTCATACGCCGGTCGCTCGTTTGACCGGTAATGACTGCGACGCGAACGGTCGAACTCGAAGGGCACATCATCGACTCGGGGATGATGCAACGGTGTTTCGGCATCGTCATGGACATGGACGGAGCCTTCGAAGTCGAGGAGTTCCGGGTCGGTCGCCACAAAGACGAGGAGTCGTACTGCCGGATGCAGGTCGAGGCCGACGACGACGACCACCTCCGGTCCATCCTACACGAACTCCACCAGAGCGGCGCGAACCTCTCGGACCCGGTGGACGCGACGCTCGACCCCGCGCCCGCCGACCAGGTGGTGCCCACGGGCTTTTACTCCACCACCAACCACCCGACGCAGGTGCGCTACGAGGGCGAGTGGATAGCCGTCGACGACGTCGAGATGGACTGTGCCATCGTCGTCGACCCCGAGGGACCGACCGCGCGGACGAAGGTGCTCAACGCCATCCGCGAGGGCGACCTCGTGGTGACCGGCGAGGCGGGCATCCGGGTCCAACCGCCCGAACGCCCGCGTGACTCCTCCGGTCCCTTCGGGTTCATGCAGGGCGGCGTCTCCAGCGAACGCCCCTCGGAGTCGCTCATCCAGCAGGTGGCCGACGCGCTGGTCGAGACCAAAGAAGAAGGCGGGAAGGTGCTCGCGGTCTGTGGGCCGGCGCTCATCCACTCGGGCGCGGGCGACGAACTCGCCCGACTCGTCCGCGAGGGCTACGTCGACATGCTGAGCGCGGGCAACGGCTTCGCCGTTCACGACCTCGAACGCGGTCTCTACGGCACGTCGCTCGGGATGGACATCGAGACGCTCGAACACCCCCGGAAGGGGCACAAACACCACATCTACACCATCAGCGAGGTCATCCGCGCCGGCGGCATCGAGGCCGCCGTCGAGGAGGGACTGGTCGAGGAGGGCGTGATGTACGAGTGTATCGACAACGAGGTGCCGTACGTCCTCGCGGGGTCCATCCGCGACGACGGTCCCCTGCCCGACACCATCACCGACACCGTCGAGGCACAGAACGCCATCCGCGAACAGGCCCACGAGGCGGACATGGTGTTGATGCTCGCCACCCTGCTTCACTCCGTCGCGGTGGGCAACTGCCTGCCGTCGACGACGCGGGTGGTCTGTGTGGACATCAACCCCGCGACGGTGACGCAGTTGCTCGACCGCGGCAGTTCCCAGGCCATCGGCATGGTCACCGACATCGGGACGTTCGTCCCGACGCTCGCCGAGAAGGTCCTCGACGAGGAGTGCGATAGTAGAATTTGAAACGATATTCACGTCGACCGGGGACCGACACCCGGTCGAGTGGGCACTGACTTTCACATTCTACTATCGTCGTCGAGGGGGACGACCACCACCGGCCGGTCGGCGTGGAGGAGGACCGCCCGGGTGGTGCTCCCGAAGACGACGTCGGCGGCCGGACTCCGCTTGCGCACGCCGACGACGAGTTCGTCCGCGTCGACCGCCGCCGCGTGCGCGAGGAGGTCCTCGTGGGGTTCGTTGCCGCGGACGAACTGGTGGGTCTCGACGGTGGTGAGTGCGCCCAGTCGGGAGCGCACCACGTTGACGGCGTCCTCGCCGTCGCGGACGTCGGTCGAGTCGGTCCGGTCGCCGCCGGGCAACGAGTTGACCGCGTGGACGACGTCGGCGTCGGTGAGACGCCCGGAGAGGTAATCACAGAGGCTCGAGCTCGCGTTCACGTCGTCGGTGCCGAGGACGTACGTCGCCATACCGAAAGAGCGTGACGCGATGACATAAATCTCCGTTTCACCCTACACAAAGCATTTGGACGGTCCGGCTGTTTTCCGGCGTATGCGCCGTGAGACCGCACTGGCGGTCGGTGCCGTCGGTGTCGTCCTCGTCTCGGTGGTCGCCGCCCTCCTCGTCCCGGGTGCGCTTGCGAACCCGGCCGAAGAGCGCGCGGTCAGACCGGGACCGGTCGGCATCTCGGGGATGGCCATCTCGCACGGCGAGGTCACCGGCGATACGGTCGACCTCGGCGTCGAGACGCGTCTCTCTCACCGCGGGCCGCCCGCAGAGAACGTCAGCCTCCTCGTCCGCGCCGTCGACGCCGAATCGGGAATGGTCGAGACCACGCGAACCGTCGACGTGGGCGACCTGACCGGCGAGGCGGAGGTGACGGCGACGGCGAACCTCACGGTCGAACGCGAGGGGGGCTACCGCATCGAGACGGTGGTCTACCGCGACGGCGTGCGCGTCGACGCCGGCTCCCGCGAGATACGGGGGCTGGAAGCGTTACGGCCGGCCTACGCCCGGAGTTCCGTCCACTTCACCGACTCCGAGGCGCTCCCGCCCGTCTCGTTTTCGGTGCAGTCGGTCGAGGGCAACCGGACGACCCTCGCGTTGCAGGCGACGCTGACCAACGGCGGCGACGAGCAACCAAACGACCTCCGGGTGACGTTTACCCTCCGGCAGGCCGACTCCAACATCGTCGCCGACCAGACGGCCGTCGACGTGGGGGCTATCCGCCCGGGGCGCACCGAAACCGTCGACTCGACGGTGACCGTCCCCTCGGAGTACAACTACTACGTCGACGTGGTGCTCTGGAAGGACGGCGTCGTCGTCGACACCGCCCGCGGGGTGGCGAACCTCGACCCGACCGAGACCATCAGCGTCAACGAGACCCGCCGCGAGGTGGACCTGCAGGTGGGCGACTTCACGCGCGGCGAGGGCGGCGCGGGTGGCGGCGCCAGACCGCAGGCGACGGGCACGCCCGTCGCGGCCGGTGGCCCGGGCTTCGGCCCGGTCGTCGCCCTCCTCGCCCTCGTCGCGGCGGGCCTCGTCGCCCGGAGGTGGACTGCATGAGCGAGAGTCAACCCGACACCGAACCCGACCGGAGCACCGACGCCGACAGCGACGACTCGACCCGAACCCGGGTGCGGCGGTACGCGAACTACGCCGTCCTCGCGGTCCTCGGGTTGCTCGCGTTCGTCGCCGTCGTCCAACTCTATCTCAGCACCTCGCGGGTCATCACGACGTGGATAACCAGCGAGTACCGCTCGCTGTTTCAGGCGGCGTTCAACCTCCTCGTCCTGTTGCTCGCGGGCGTCGGCATCTCCTATCAACTCAAGCGGATGCGCTAGACGAGCGTCCACGCCAGAACGACCGCCAGACCGCCGACGGCCGTGCTGAGGACGGCGTGGACGCGGAGGCGGTCGAGCAGTTCGTGGGCGTCGCCCGTCACCGAGAGCAGGTCGTGGACGTCGCTCCCGAGTTCACACCGCGGCAGGAAATCCATCGCCACGTGGAGGAAGATGCCGGCGGCGAAGCCGAAGACGACGCCCCGAACGGGGGGCGACGCCGGGAGCGAAATCAGACTGGCGACGACGGCGGCGACGCCGACGCCCGTCGCGGGCACGAGCAACACCCACGGGTCGCGGTCGGTCGAGAGGAGGCGGTGGGCCGCCGCGTAGCCCGCCGGACCCTTATGCGAGACGATGGCGAGTCCCAACACCGGCCCGAGAGTCGGCATGTTGCCGTAGACGACGCCGATGATGGTCCCCGCCGAGAGGGCGTGGGCTGTGAGTTCGGCGACGGTGCGGTCGACCGGCAGGTCGAGATGCGAGAGGCGGTGGCCAATCGTGTGGCCGGCGAAGCCGACGAGCAAGCCGAGTGCGATGCCGAAGCCGCCGGCGGCGGCGTCGTGGCCGACGGCCTGTGGCACCAGAAAGACCGACGCGCTCGTCACCATCGCACCGCTCGCCAGTCCGTACCCCCAGACGAGCGTCCGGGCGCCCTCGTGTTGCGACCGGAGCGCGAGGGGAATCCCCGCCGCCATCGCGCCGAAGGCCACCCACGAGATGCCGAGCAGTTTCCAGGCGCCGACCCGCGCCGCGAGCGCCGACAGACCGACCAGTACCGCTACCGCGAGGAGACCCACGCGTGAGCGTCGCGTCACGTTAGTAACTCTATCGAGAGAGTTAATAACCCGTTCGGTCCGTCCCAGTCCGTCGATTTATGCCGGTCACGTCCCAAGGGGGGCCATGAGTTCCCCTCCGTCGGCCGGCGACCGGTCGGTGGTCGTCGTCGGAAGCGGATTCGGCGGTCTCTCGACGGCGTGTTATCTGGCCGACGCCGGCGACGACGTGACCGTCCTCGAACGCAACGAGCAACTCGGCGGGCGGGCCAGTCGCCGCCGCGCCGAGGGCTTCCGGTTCGACATGGGTCCCTCGTGGTATCTCATGCCCGACGTCTTCGAGGACTTCTTCGGCGACTTCGGCCGGACGCCCGAGCAGTATTACGGACTCGAACGCCTCGACCCGCACTACCGCATCTTCTTCAAAGACGGCGACCGGGTCGACCTCGTCCCCGACGTGGCCGAGAACAAGGAGGTGTTCGAGTCCTACGAACCCGGCGCGGGCGAGGCGCTAGAGCGCTATCTCGAACGCGCCGCGTACACCTACGAGGTGGGGATGGAACAGTTCGTCTACGAGGACCGCACCCGCCTGCGCGACTTCGTGGACCTCGACGTCCTCCGGTCGGCCCGCGGCCTCTCGCTTCTCGGGACGATGCAAGACCACGTGGAGAACTACTTCGACCACCCCAAACTCCAGCAGATAATGCAGTACTCGCTGGTCTTTCTCGGCGGCGCGCCGAACAACACGCCCGCGCTCTACAACCTGATGAGCCACGTCGACTTCGGCATGGGCGTCTACTACCCCGAGGGCGGGATGGGCGGCGTCGTCGACGGCGTCGTCGCCCTGGCCGAGGAACTCGGCGTCACCTTTCACACCGACGCGGACGTGACCGAAATCAGGGGCCGGGAAGGCGCCTTCGTCGTCCGAACCGAGGGGGGCAGGGAGTTCTACGCCGACGAGGTGGTCTCCGACGCCGACTACGCCCACACCGAACAGGACCTCCTCCCGCCGGAGAAACGCCAGTACGACGCCGACTACTGGGAGTCGCGCACGTACGCCCCCTCGGCGTTCCTGCTCTATCTCGGCGTCGAGGGCGACGTGTCGGAACTCGCCCACCACACCCTCGTCCTCCCGACCGACTGGGACGACCACTTCGAGACCATCTTCGGCGACCCCGCGTGGCCCGCCGACCCCGCGTACTATCTCTGTGTTCCCTCGAAGACCGACGACACCGTCGCTCCCGAGGGCCACAGCAACCTGTTCGTCCTCGTCCCCGTCGCCGCCGGCCTCGACGACTCCCCGGAGCGACGCGCCGCCTTCCGCGACCAGATTCTCGACGACGTGGCCGAACACACCGGCGTCGACCTCCGCGACCGCATCGTCTACGAGGAGACCTTCTCAGTCTCCGAGTTCGCCGAACGCTACAACAGCACCAAGGGGACGGCCCTCGGACTGGCACACACCCTGCGTCAGACCGCGCTCCTCCGCCCGCCCCACGCCTCCGACGCCGTGGACGGTCTCTACTTCACGGGGGCGTACACCACGCCCGGCATCGGCGTGCCGATGTGTCTCATCAGCGGCAAACTCACCGCCGAGACGATGGGCCGATGAGCGACGGCGGCCAGACCGACGGCGCAGGACGGACCCACGGGACGGCGGACGCGACGACCGTCGACCGCCGCTACCTGCTGAAACTCTCCCGGCCCCGCTTCTGGTTCTACCTCGCCGGTCCCGTCGTCGTCGGCGTCGCCTACGGCGCCGCGACCGTCTCGGACCTCGTCTCCCCGCCCGCCCTCGCGCTGTTCGCGTACTTCCTCGTCCCCGCGAACGTCCTGCTCTACGGCGTCAACGACGTCTTCGACGCCGACGTGGACGAGTCGAACCCCAAGAAGTCGGGTCGAGAGGTGCGCTACACCGGAAACCGGGTGGTCGTCGCCGCCGTCGTCGTCGCGGGTCTCCTCGTCGTCGTCCCCGTCGCCCTCACTCCCTCGCGCGCGTGGCCGTACCTCGCCGGCTTTCTCCTCCTCGGCGTCGGCTACAGCGCCCCCCCGCTCCGGTTCAAGACCACGCCGCTTCTCGACTCGCTGTCGAACGGCCTGTACGTCCTGCCCGGCGCGGCCGCCTACGCCGCCGTCTCGGGGGCGCCCCCGCCCGCACTGGCCCTCCTCGGCGGGTGGCTGTGGACCATGGCGATGCACACCTTCTCGGCCGTCCCCGACGTGGACCCGGACCGCGCGGCGGGCATCCGAACCACCGCCACCGTCCTCGGCGAACGCGGCGCCTACGCCTACTGCGCCGTCTGCTGGACGCTCGCCGCCCTCGCCTTCGCCGCCCTCGACTGGCGACTGGCCGTCCCGCTCGCGGTCTATCCCCTCTTTACCGCCGCCGTCGCCGCCTCGTCGGTCGACGTCTCGCGGGCGTACTGGTGGTTCCCGGCGCTGAACACCGCCGTCGGCGCCCTCCTCACGATGGGCGGTCTCTGGAGGCTCGTCTATGGCTGACGCCCTCTCGCTCCCGACCGACCGCGCGCGCGTCGAGACGCGCCTCGACGAACTCGTCCGCGACCACCGCGTCACCGTCGCCGTCGTCTTCCCCCTCGTCGGCGGCGTCCTCCTCGTCGCCAGCGCCGAGGGCCTGCTCCCGCCGGTGGTGGCGTTCAACCCCGCGCTCGTGGTGGTGGGGACGCTCGTGATGCGCTCGCCCCTGCTCGTCGGCGTCGCACCGGTGGTCGACCGCCGGGCGGCAGTCGGTCTCGCCGGTACGACGCTCTACGCCTACGCCGTCGAAGTCGTCGGCCTGCGGACCGGCATCCCCTACGGCGAGTTCCACTACGGCGTCGACCTCGGCCCGACCGTCGGGGGCGTTCCCCTCGCGCTTCCCGTCTTCTTTCTCCCCCTCGTCGTCGACGGCTACCTGCTCTGTCTGCTCCTCCTCGGCGACAGCGCGCGCCGTGCGGCGGTGCGCCTGCCCGCCGTCGTCGCCGCCGTCGTCGCCATGGACCTCGTCCTCGACCCCGGCGCCGTCGCCCTCGGCTTCTGGGTCTACCCCGGCGGCGGTCCCGTCTACGGCGTCCCCCTCTCGAACTTCCTCGGGTGGGTCGTCTCGGCGGCGCTCACCGTCCTCGTCCTCGACGCCGCGTTCGACCGCGACGCACTCGCCCGCCGCCTCGACCGCTGTGAGTTCGCCCCCGACGACATGGTGAGTTTCGTCGTCCTCTGGGGCGGGGTGAACGCGTGGGCGGGCAACTGGGCCGCCGTCGCCCTCGCGGCCCTCTTCGGCGCCGGTCTGGTCCGCGCCGACCGATTCGACGCCGGGTGGTTCAATCGAGGCGGATGAGGCTCTCGACGGCCCGCCGGAGGCGACGCCGGCGCGGCGGCGTCCGCCGAGACCGGGTCGGCAGGGCGCTCACCCGTCGGAACACCGTCTCGGGGTCGCGGTTCCACGCCCAGTGCCACCGCGTCCGCGCCACCAGCGCCACCTTCCGCGTCGTGCCGAGTTGGGGCGTCGCCGAGAGCACGTCGTGGTCGCGTTCCCGGACGAGGCGGTGGTGGTCGGCGTAGAGCACCGCCGCGACCAGCACCGGAAACTGGCAGTCCTCGGGGAGATACTTGATGCCCGCGACCCCCTCGCGGTAGCGCACCTCCGCCCGCCGAAGTTCGCGTTCCATCGCCGCCCGGAACCCGTCGGTCACCTCGAAGGAGCGAATCTCCGCCTCGGTGACGCCGTACTCGTCGAGGGTCTCCCGTGGCAGGTAGATGCGGTCGCGTTCGACCACGTCCTCGCGGACGTCGCGCAGGAAGTTCGTCAGTTGAAACGCCTCGCCGAGGGCCGTCGCGTGGGGGAGCGCCCGTTCGCGTTCCGCCGCCGGCGGGTCCATCACCGCCGTCATCATGCGGCCCACCGCCGACGCCGACCCGTCCATGTACGCCCGGAGTTCGTCGAACGTCTCGTAGCGGGACTTCGAGACGTCGGTCAGCATCGCGTCGACGAACGTCTCGACGTCGGCGTCCTCGATGCCGTGACGCTCGCGGAGTTCGGAAAACGCCGCGAGGACGGGGTCGTCCGTGGGTTCGCGCCCGAGGGCGGCCGCGCGCAACCGCTCCAGTTCCGCGCGTTGCTCGGCCGGCGGGACGCCCTCGGCGTCGTCGACCACCTCGTCGGCCACCCGGAAGAAGGCATAGAGGACGTACGTCGCCTCCCGGATGCGACGCGGGAGAAAGCGCGTCGCTACGTGGAAGGTGCGCCCGGTCCGGCGCTGTATTGCCTTGCTCGTGGCGACCTGTTCGTCCGAAATCATTCACCAGAAGGTGTCGCTGCAGTCGTAGACGACGCCGTGATTGGGACAGACGTACTTGCAGTGGCGGCGATACATCGCCGCCTCACAGCGCGGGCAGGGACGGCCGCCTGAGGCTGGCATGCCCCAACTCTGCACTACACCGACATGACTATTCCGCCGGTGGCGCCGGCGCGTTGCGTTCGTGGAAAAACGGGCGCTCGAAGCGTGGATTACGGAAAGTCAAGGAGAAAGCCCCGTGCTTCAGCGCGGGGACGAATCCGACAACACCGCCACAACCGCCGGTATTAAGCCCCCTGACAGCATATCCGGGGGCAAGCACAACGGGCAAAAACTGGCGGTTGGATTGGGGTCCGCCCGGACGACGAAGGCCACCACACCGTTCCCGAGAGGGCGTCTCCGAGGCCGTGGCGACACGGCAGGCAAAAAGCGACCCTCGCCCGCTTGTGCCTGCCCACCGTGGCACGAAGGGCAGGCAGGCCGATGGCACGGCCCGTGCCCGGACGCGGGGAAACCTGCGACCGGGGGCATCCCTGCCGTCTCGCCGAGGCGAACGGGATGCACGGTGCAAGCGGATACCGCGTCCGAATGGACGCCGAATACGCCACACCCCTCGCGGGGCCGACGTATCGCGCACACACCCGGTATCGCCTCGCCGGACCCCGTTCGGCAGGCGAGAAGTTGCCGACGGGGACGCACGACCGGCGTGCTGTCCCACGGAGGAATCCTCGCCCTTCAGGGCGGGGAGGATGTCAAATCCGTATCAGTTCTCGAAAAGTGACTACACGCAGAGGGGGCCGTCCCTACTGGAAGCCGAGTCGGCCGCCGCCGCGTTCGGCGAACTGGTCGCCCCGACCGCCGCCTTTGAACTGCTCTTCGATGCGCTCGTAGTAGTCCATGATGTCGTCGTTGATGGTCGGCCGGACGTTCTCCATGGCCTTTCGGAAGTGGCGCATCTCGACTTCCTCGGCGTCGTCGTTCTCGCGGAGTGCCTCCATCGCCGCCTCGCGCGCGATGCTTTCGAGGTCGGACCCGACGTAGCCGCCGGTGATTTCGGCGATTTCGCGCAGGCTCACGTCGGGCGCGAGCGGGGAGTTCTGCGTGTGTATCTTCAGAATCTGCTCGCGGCCCTCCTCTTCGGGTTCGCCGATGAACACGAGGCGGTCGAACCGCCCGGAGCGCAGGAGTGCGGGGTCTATCATGTCCGGGCGGTTGGTCGCGCCGATGACCATCACGTCGCCCATCTCTTCTAGCCCGTCGAGTTCGGTCAGCAACTGATTGACGACTCGTTCGGAGACGTTGTTCCCCACCTCGTTACCCCGCGAGGGGGCAAGCGAGTCGAGTTCGTCGAAGAAGATGACCGTCGGCGCCACCTGCCGGGCCTTCCGGAAGGTCTGGCGGATGGCCTTCTCGGACTCGCCGACCCACTTCGAGAGGAGTTGCGGCCCGCGCACCGAGATGAAGTTGGCGTTGGTCTCGTTGGCGACGGCCTTCGCCATCAGCGTCTTCCCGGTCCCCGGCGGGCCGTAGAGAAGCACGCCTTTGGGCGGTTCGATGCCCATGCGGTCGAACTTCTCGGGCGAGGAGAGCGGCCACTCCACCGCCTCTTTGACCTGCTGTTTGGGGTCGTCGAGACCACCCACGTCGTCCCACGTAATCTTCGGGAGTTCGACCAGCACCTCCCGCATGGCCGAGGGTTCCACCTCGCCGAGGGCACCCGCGAAGTCCCCCCGCTTGACTATCATGCGGTCGATGAGGCTCGGCGGGATGTCCTCTTCGTCCAGGTCGATTTCGGGGAGGTAGCGCCGGAGCGCCTTCATCGCGGCCTCCTTCGTCAGCGACTCGATGTCCGCGCCGACGAAGCCGTGGGTCTCGTCGGCGAGGTGGTCGAGGCTCACGTCGTCCGAGAGGGGCATCCCCCGGGTGTGAATCTGGAGGATTTCCTTGCGCCCCTCCTCGTCGGGGACGCCGATTTCGATTTCGCGGTCGAACCGACCGGGGCGACGGAGCGCGGGGTCGACGGAGTCGACGCGGTTGGTCGCCGCGATGACGATGACCTGTCCCCGGGTCTCCAGTCCGTCCATCATCGTCAGCAACTGCGCGACGACGCGGCGTTCGACCTCGCCCGTGACGTCCTCGCGTTTGGGCGCGATGGAGTCGAGTTCGTCGATGAAGATGATGG
>JBDGTR010000029.1:0-23454 GCA_042216635.1 Haloplanus sp.
GCCGTTGATGATGCTCCCGACGATGGGCGCGAGGACGATACCGAGGACGGCCGAGAAGACGGTCACCGAGAGGACGATGTTGCCGAGTCCGAGACCGACGATGTTCGCGGCGACGAGCGACGCGACGACGACGGTCCCGATTCTGACGAGACCGAGCACCGTCTGGGCGACGCTCTGGCGGCGGAACCGGCGGGCGATGGGGCGACCGAGCAGTCGAACGAGGAACTTCGAGAGGTACGCGCCGGCGAGGACGACCGCCACGGCGACGACGACGCGAACGCCGGTGAGACTCCAGAGCCACGCCAGTAGGTCGCTCGACGGAGCGGGTGCCGGGGTGGGGGTCGGCGTGGGGGTCGCCGTCGCCGTCGCCTGTGCCACCACGCTCCGACCCACGTCCATGGACGTGCGTCTCCCCCGCCGGAAAAAAGGGTTTCCACCACGGCGGCGCGGGACGGGCGAACGAAAACGCGGACACCGGCGACCCACCGGGGGACCAACCGGTGAGACGAACGGACACGAACGGACACGATTCGGGGTCGACGCCTCGACGGCCCGCGCGTTCGAGACCACGGTGCGGGCGTCAGGACCGATTGCCTTCTCGGCGTCGCGGACGGCTGGGCGGACACCGCGAACCTGCCCGTCCGAGCGGCGACGGCGGGCCGGCCGGGTCGCCGGTCCGCGACGGACTCACCCGTCCGAATCCCGGAACGGTGCGGTCGAGGCGGCGACGACGGCGCCCGCCACGAGGAGGAACGCGACGAATGAGAGGTTCGGAACGGTCAGGCCGAGGACCGGCAGTCGCCACTGGACCACCGCACAGGGACCGCCGAACGAACAGGTGGTCGTGGTGGCCTGGAGCCACGAGTGGTAGCCCGCGACGACGACCCCGAGACCTGAGAGGGGGAGCGCAGTCTTCCAGACGGAGGCGCGCGCGTCGACGGCCGCGACCGACAGGACGACCACCAGCGGATACATCAACACCCGCTGGTACCAGCAGAGCTCACACGGGACCAGCCCGAGACCGAGGCTGAACCACAGACTCCCGGCCGTGGCCACGACTGCGACGAGCGCGGCGCTCCCGAGCCACGTCCGAACGCGGCCGCGGCGGTCAGCCGTTCGAGATTGCATCCTCGATGAGTCGTCTGGTTCGCTCGGTTTTGAACGGCGAGACGGTGGTGCCGTCGACCACGAGCGTCGGCGTTCCGCTGACGCCCACGTCGTTCGCCGCGGCGGTCGTCGCGCGGAGCGCGTCCTCGTATTCGTTCCCCTCGACGGCGGTCCTGACGGCGCCGGGATTCGAGACGCCCGCGGCGCGGGCGAACTTCACGAGGCGGTCTGCGCTCGCCCACTGCTTGCTCTCGGAGAGCTGGTGTCGAAACACGTACTCGTGGTACCGCCAGTACGACTCGGGGTCGGTGTGCCAGACGGCCAACCCCGCGCGCCCGGCCGCCGGCGCGTCGGCGCCGAGGAACGGCTTCCCTCCGACGAACGCCAGATTGCGGAACTGGAACAGGACGTCGCCCGGCGCGACGTAATCGGCGACGAGTTGAGAGAGAAAGCCCGTGCTGAACTGCGCGCAGTACGGACACTTCCAGTTTCCGTAGTACGTCACGGTGACGGTCGCGTCGACGTTGCCCATCGTGGCGTACCGAAAGTCGCCCGGGGCGGCGGGAACGGGCGCCGTGGCGACGTCGCTCGACGGCCCGTCGGACGCCTTGCCGCCGGCGTCGGTGGCGTCGCGTGCGAGGACGGCACCGCCCACGAGTCCCGCGCCGACGGCCGCCCCGCCGGCGAGGAGCAGTCGTCGCCGGGAGAGCCCCGACACGGCCGCGCCGACTCCCCCCGCTTCGAGGCGGTCCGAGAACGTGAGCGAGTCGACGGCGGCGTCGGCGCGCTTGTAGTCCGCCCGCGCCACGTCGTCGGGGTGGGCGATCAGCCAGTGTCTGTACAGCGCCTCGACGTCGTCGGAGTCGATCCGACCGCCACAGTAGTGGCAGGTGCGGTGCCGTTCCCACGCGTGGTCGCGGAGGGCACCGGAGCCGGTGAAGTCGTCCCCACAGACGGGACAGATGTGCGTAGCCATTTCGGACGCCTGATATGGAGACGGTACGGGGGGTGTGGACTCATTCTCTTCGGTGTGACTCCGGCCGGGTCGGCGTCCACGGAGACGGCGGGCGTGGCGTCCGCACACGGAAGGGGTTTACTTCCCGGCGGTCGAACCCCCGGCATGGACGACGACCTCCGGGACGCCATCGGACGGGTCGGCGACAGGGTCGACCTCGGCGAGTACGAGGTGGAGGCGTATCTCGCGGTCCTCGAACACGGCGAACTGACCGCGAGCGAACTCGCAGAGCGAACCGAAGTGCCGCAACCGCGCATCTACGACACCGTCCGCAGTCTCGCGGACCGGGGACTGGTCGAACTCCGGGAGTCGCGCCCGATGCGGGTCGTCGCCGTCGACCCCGAGGAGGCCTTCGCCGAGACGCGAACCTCGCTCGACGCCCTCGTCGACGAACTGGGGACGCGCTATACGACGCCCGCCCGCGGCGCGGAGGCGGCGTCGCTCGTGAAGTCGCGGTCGACCATCCTCCGGCACGTCGAGGAGGTACTCACGAGCGCCGAGTACGAACTCTCGGTGTCGCTGACGCCCGCCCTCCTCGACCGCTACGAATCCGACCTCGCGGCGGCCGTCGAGGACGGCGTCACGGTCGACCTGTTGGTGACGCCGGCGGGCGAGGCGCCCGACCCCGAGAGCTTCGACTACGACTCGGTGGCGACGGTGGCCCGCGCCCGCCGCGGGGTGACGACCCCGATTCTCGCCGTCGCAGACGGCGAGCCCTCGGTCTACACCACGCAGGACGGCCTCCGCGACGACGGCGACCGCTACGCCGTCGTCTTCGACCGTTCGGCGCTCGGTTTTCTGGTCTCCGGCTTTTTCGACACCGTCCTCTGGACGACGGCGGACCCGTTGGCGTCGACCGACCGCGCGCCGACGTTCCCCCGCCAGTACGCATCCATCCGCCGGGCGGTGAAGGACCTCGACGGTCTCGCGGGCGAGGTGTACGCGAGCGTCGTCGGCCGCGACGTCGAGACGGGCGAACAGGTGGTCGTCGAGGGGCAGGTCGTCGCCGTCGACTCCGACCCCTCCGAACAGGTCGCAACCCTCACCGTCGAGGAGGCGGACGGGCGAGTGACCGTCGGCGGCCGCCTCGCCGCCTACGAGGACGTGGAGGGCTGGGAGTTCCGCGTCGCCCGCGACGGCGTGCCGACCCGGACGTAGGACACAACGCCTATTGTCCCCTCCATACACGTAGACGACGAATGGACCGACGGACGCGCGAGTATCTGAAGGGTCGCTTCGGCGACTACTACCGCCACGCCGACCCGACGCCGCCGCCGGACGCCGCCGCCCGCGAGTGGGGGCACATCCCGTGGACGGCGGGCGAGGGGACGACCATGGTTCGCCACCAGTCGCTGTACGACCTCGGCGACCTCGGCGACTTCCTCCACCGGGAAGCCCCGCGCCACGCCTACTTCTCGGCCGCGCGCTACGACGACCCCGGCGCGTCGGGGATGGAGGAGAAAGGGTGGCGGGGTGCGGACCTCGTCTTCGACCTCGACGCCGACCACCTGCCGGGCGTCGACCCCGAGGCGGCCACCTACGCGGAGATGCTCGCGGCCTGTCAGGACGCCCTCGTGCGCTTGCTCGACTTGCTGGCCGACGACTTCGGCTTCGAGGGGATGGAGGTGGTCTTCTCCGGCGGCCGGGGCTACCACGTCCACGTCCGCGACGAGTCGCTTCGTGACCTCGACTCCGAGGCGCGCCGCGAGGTGGTCGATTACGTCCGCGGGGTCGACCTCGATTACGACGGCCTCGTCGTCACCCGGTCGGTCGGCGGCATCACCCACCGCGAACTGCGCACCGCCGGCGGGTGGGGCCGGCGCACCCACCGGCGCCTCCGCGAGTTCGTCGCCGACCTGCGCGAACTGGACGACGACGCGGCACACGAGCGACTGACAGCGTTCGACGGCATCGGCGAGAAGGGGGCGGCGACCCTCCTCGATACCTTCGTTCCCAACGACGACGCCGTCGACGAGGGGAACGTCGAGGTGGGCGGGCGGGCGGCGCGAACGCTGGTCGACGCCCTCGCCCACGAGACGGTCGCGGCGGAGACGGCGCCCATCGACGAACCGGTGACGACCGACACCCACCGACTCATCCGCTTGCCCGGCACGCTCCACGGCGGGAGCGGACTCGTCGTCCGGCGGGTCGACCGCGACGAGGTGGCCGACTTCGACCCGCTGGTCGACGCCGTTCCCGAACGGTTCACCGGCCACGACGTGCGCATCGGGGTGGACGAAACGCGGCGGGTGTCGCTGGCGGGCGATAGCTTTACACTCGACCCGGGAGTCCACACCGTACCGGAGTGCGTCGGGGTCTTCCTGATGACGCGTGAGGAGGCCCGGAAGGTCAAAGAATGAATCTCGAGGAACTGCGGACAGTCCAGCGGACCGAACGGCAGAAAGACAGTCTCCAACACCTCCGGGAGTCGTTCTACCGCGACGTCGCCGACTACGTCGCCGACCTGAAGGCCGAACGCGACCGGGCGGCCGCCGCCGCAGACGACCCGTTCTCGGCGCCGGAGGTGAGCCGCCTCACCGACGAGATAGAGACGGCCGAAGAGGTCGTCGAGAGCATCTACGAGCGTCGCATCGGCAAGGTGGTCAAGCGCGCGACGTTCGCGGCCGCCGGCATGGCCGCCGAGGAGGAGGGACTCACCCGCGAGGAACGCGACCTCTTCGAGGACCTCGTCGCACGCATCGAGACGAACCGCGAGTCGGTCCTGGAGACCCTCTCGACGGAGGCGGCCGACGCCGACGCCGCCGAGACGGACGAGACGGACGCGACGGACGAGACGAAGGCGGTCGACAGCGTCCCCGGCGCCGCCGACGAACGGGTCCCACCCGACGCCGCCGAACCCGCCGACGCGCCGCCCGAGGCCGACGACATCCTCGCGGCCGCGATGGGCGGCGAGGCGGAATCGGACCGGGCGGACGAACGGCCCGACCCGCCGGCGGGCGACGGTGAGGCGACGCGAGGCGACGCCCGACGCGACGCGGCAGACGACGCCTCGCAGGCCGGCGTCGACCCGCGCCCGACGACCGACGGGTCGGGCGTCGCGGCGGAGCGGGCAGAGACGGCGGACGCGACGACGGTCGATTCGACGGACCCGACGGACGCCGACCGCACCACCGTCCGCATCACGCGCGACGTGGGCGAGATATTCGGCGTCGACGAACGCGAGTACGAACTCGTCAGCGAGGACGTGGTGACCCTGCCGACGCCGAACGCCGAACCCCTCCTCGAACGCGACGCCGCCGAACGCCTCGACTGAGCCGAAAATCGCACGACTCCGGCCCGGTAGTCCCTTCTATTCGACCGCGAACGTGATAACGATACGTCAGGTCGCCGCCGACGGTATGAGGCACCCTCATTATTAAACGTGACGTACTTCGTGGTGGAGTCCGGCGGTGGCGGGGCGTCCGCGCCACGCCGCCCCGGAGTCCGAGGTGTCGACGATGGTATCCACACAGACCCGCAACGAAATCGAGGAGTATCTCGGGATGGTTCCGAGCTGGATCGACGCGCTCGCGGAACCGGCCGCCGACCACAGTTGGGCCATCATGCGCGACCTCGAACTGAACGAGACGTCGCTTTCGAACCGCGAGAAGGCACTCATCGGATTCGGGGCCGCGACGGCGATGAACTGCCCGTACTGCGTCCACTTCCATCGGGAAGAGGCGAAACTCAACGAGGTGTCCGACGAAGACCTCTCGGAAGCGAGAAACGTCGCCGCGAGCACGCGGTACTTCTCGTCCATCCTCCACGGCGCCGAAATCGACATGGAGGAGTTCAAAGCCGAGACGCGCGAAATCGTCAAACACATCGAGAGCCAGCAGGCGGCCGCCGGCGCGGACTGATACGGGTTATTGTACGTCAGTACCGGTGGTTCGCCAGGACGGTCCGGCGAACCACCGGTAGACGGGTACGACAATCCGTATGAGCCGGCGTTTTTTCGCGTGACGAGAGTGTAACTGATTTGTGTCCCCGTCTCCGACCCCGTGGTATGCTCGACGTCGGCGACCCCGCGCCGCAGTTCGAACTGCCCGACCAGAACGGCGAGACCGTCTCGCTCGAATCCCTCCGCGGCCGACGCGTCGTGGTCTACTTCTTCCCGCGAGCGAACACCCCCGGTTGCACGACCGAGGCGACCGAGTTCCGCGACCAGTGGAACGAGTTCGAAGAGCGCGGCGTGGCCGTCCTCGGCGTCAGCGACGACCCCGTCTCGGACCTCTCGGCGTTCGCCGAGGAGTACGACCTGCCGTTCCGTCTGCTCTCGGACGAGTCGGGCGAGGTGGCCGCCGCCTACGACTCCTACGGCGAAAAGGAGATGTACGGCAAGACCTTCGAGGGCGTCTTCCGCAACACCTACGTCGTCGACCCCGAGGGGACCATCGAACGCGTCTACGAGGGCGTCGACCCCGAGAGTCACGCCGGCGAGATTCTGGCGGCCCTGCCGGCCGACGACTGACGGCCGCCGCCCCCCGGCGGACGACCGAAAACGCGTGACCTTACTGGAAGGTCCGGCCGACCTCGCCGGTCGGTTCGCGTTCGACGTCGCTCTTGTGGAAGCGGCGTTCGATCTCCTCGTAACGCTCGCGGGTCTCCTCGGTGACGCTCGGGTTCACCTCGTCGAGTGCGTCCTCGAAGTGGTCCATCGTGATGCGGACGTTGCCGACCGAGTCGCCGATTTCCTCGGGCGAGACGCTCTCGATGAACTCCCGGGTCGCGGCCATGGCCGCCTCCCGCGTGACCGCCTCGATGTCGGCGCCGACGTAGCCCTCGGTCTTGCGGGCGAGGCGGTCGAGGTCCACGCCGTCGGCGAGGGGCTTGTTCCGGGTGTGGACCTCGAAGATGGCGCGGCGGGCGTCCTCGTCGGGGACGGGCACGTGGACGTGCCGGTCCAGACGCCCGGGCCGGAGGAGCGCCGAGTCGATGAGGTCCGGGCGGTTGGTCGTGGCGACGACCACCACGTCCTCCAGCGACTCCAGTCCGTCGAGTTCGGTCAGCAGTTGCGAGACGACGCGTTCGGAGACGCCGGAGTCGCCGGTGTTGCGCCCGCGTTCGGTGGCGATGGCGTCGATTTCGTCGAAGAACACCACCGTGGGGGCGTTCTCGCGGGCCTTGCTGAAGATTTCGCGGACGCCCTTCTCGGACTCGCCGACGTACTTATCCAGCAGTTCCGGTCCCTTCACCGAGATGAAGTTGGACTCGGACTCGTTGGCGACGGCCTTGGCCAGCAAGGTCTTGCCGGTCCCCGGCGGGCCGTACATGAGGACGCCCTTGGCCGACTGCATGTCCATGGTCTCGAACACCTCGGGGTAATCCAGCGGCCACTGGATGGTCTCGCGGAGGCGCTCTTTGGTGCCTTCCAGTCCGCCGACGTCGTTCCACGTCACGTCGGGCACCTCGACGAACACCTCGCGGAGCGCGGAGGGTTCGATGCCCTTCATCGCCTCCTTGAAGTCCGTCTCGTGGACTTCGAGCGATTCGAGGAGTTCGGCGTCGATTTCGTCCTCTTCGAGGTCGATCTGCGGGCGGATGCGCCGCAGGGCGTTCATCGCGGCCTCCTTGGCGAGGCTCTCGATGTCGGCGCCGACGAAGCCGTGGGTGTTCTCGGCGAACTCGTCCAGGTCGATGCCCTCCGCGAGGGGCATGTTCCGCGTGTGGACCTGCAGGATTTCCTTGCGGCCGTCGCGGTCGGGGACGCCGATTTCGATTTCGCGGTCGAAGCGCCCGCCCCGGCGGAGCGCCGGGTCGATGGCGTCGACGCGGTTGGTCGCGCCGATGACGACCACCTCGCCGCGTTCCTCCAGGCCGTCCATCAGCGAGAGCAGTTGGGCGACGACCCGGCGTTCGACGTCGCCGCCGGCCTCGCCACGCTTCGGGGCGATGGAGTCGAGTTCGTCCACGAAGACGATGGCCGGGGCGTTCTCCTCGGCCTCCTCGAAGACGTCCCGGAGTTGCTCTTCGCTCTCGCCGTAGTATTTCGACATGATCTCCGGGCCGGAGATGGTGTGGAAGTGCGCGTCGATTTCGTTGGCGACGGCCTTGGCGATGAGGGTCTTGCCCGTCCCCGGCGGGCCGTGGAGGAGGACGCCCTTCGGCGGTTCGATGCCGAGGCGCTTGAACAGTTCCGGGTGGCGCATCGGCAGTTCGATCATCTCGCGGACCTGTTCGAGTTCGCGGTCCAGTCCGCCGATGTCCTCGTAGGTCACGTCGGGCGCGCCGCTTTCGCCGGCGGGTCCGCTGGTTTCGCGTATCTGCTCGGCGGGTTTCTCGCTGAGGTGGACCTCGGTCGAGTCGGTGACGACCACCGTCCCCGAGGGGTCGGTCGAGGCCACCTTCAGCGGGATGGCCTGTCCCTGCCCCCGCATGAAGCCGAAGCCGAGGGGGAGTTGGATGGTCTGGCCCGCCGTGACGGGCTTGCCGCTCAACTCGCGCCGGAGCAGGGAGTCGATGTTGCCCCGGATGCCCAGTCGCTGGGGGAGGGCGATGGTGATGGAGTTGGCCGGTTCGACGTCCGCTTTCTCCACCTCGACGCGGTCGTCGATGCCGACGTTGGCCTGCTGGCGGAGTTGGCCGTCGATGCGGAGGATGCCGGTGCCCCGGTCCTCGGGGTAGCCGGGCCAGACGCGCGCGATGGCGGTCCCCTCCTTGCCCTCGATGCGGATGTAATCCCCGCCTTCGAGACCCATCTCGTCGGCCGCCGTCTTGTCGATGGCGGCCAGTCCACGACCTGCGTCCTTCTGTTTCAGTGGTTTGACGACGAGCTTCATTGTCCTCTGATGACGAGTACGCCGTTGTTCGTGTCAACACTTTCGACTGCGCCCGGGAGGTCGAACTCGGTCTCGAATTCGCCGTCCCGTCCGCCGACGACGACGATGGCCGTCCGGCCGACGACGTCGACGCTCACGCGGACGTCGCTCACGCCGAGGTCGGCGGCGACGACCCACCCTTCGTCGTAATCGTACCGGCGGACGAACCGCTCGCCTTCGCCGGCGTATTGCTGACTCACCATTATTCCTAACTCCTTGTTAGTGTCATAGATATATAAGCCTTTCTCCTGCGAATCGCACTACGGTAGTCGGATGTCGGTTCAGACGTTTGTTCGCGGTTCACACCTCGCCACGAGGGGAGCGAGCTTTATGTCGCGCCCGGGGCAACCGTTCGGCATGGAGACGGTCACACACCACGGACGGGAGACGGCGTACCGGCGGTCCGACCGCGGCGGCGACGGGGCGCCGGCGGTGTTCGTCCACGGGAGCGGCGGCGCCCACGGCGTCTGGAAGTCACAGTTCCGCCTCGGCGGCGACCGACCCGTCGTCGCCCTCGACCTCAGCGGGCACGGCGACAGCGACGACGTGAACGCCGAACCGGGCTACGAGACGCTGTCGGCCTACGTCGACGACGCGACGGCCGTCGCCCGCGAGACGGGTGCCCGCGTCGTCTGTGGTTCCTCGCTCGGCGGCGCCGTCGCCCTCTCGATGGCCCTCGACCGCGACCTCGACCTCGACGGTCTCGTCCTCGCGGGCACCGGCGCGCGACTGGCCGTCCTCGACGACCTGCTCCGGTGGTTGCGCGACGACTTCGACCGCGCACTCGATTTCCTGCACGGACGGGACCGCCTCTTTCACGACCCCGACGACCGACTGCTCGACCGCTCGCGCGAGACGATGCGCGCCACCGGGCGGGCGGTGACGGAACGCGACTTCCTGACCGCCCACGCCTTCGACGTTCGCGGCCGACTCGACGAGGTGACCGTCCCGGCACTCGCCGTCGTCGGCGAGTACGACCGCCTCACGCCGCCGTGGTACCACGAGTTCCTCGCCGAACACCTCCCGTCCTGTGAGTGGACGACGGTTCCCGACGCCGCCCACCTCGCCATGATGGAACGACCCGAGGCGTTCAACGACGCGCTCTCGACGTTCCTCGCGGAGCGGTAACGACACGCATTACTCGCTCGACGCCGAACCGCCGCCCGTGCCACGTCGCGTCGAGCGAACCGACCCCGACGGCGTCGACTTCGGGTGGGTGATGCAGGTCACGTTCGTCACCACCATCGCCGTCGGCGCCCCCCTCGTGGCCGCCCTGTCGACGACGACGACGCTCCCGACGTGGGGCGACCGCGTCGGCTTCGCCGTCCGGGTGGGCGCGCTGGTCTGGTTCTGTACCGCCGTCGCCGTCTACGGCTACGCCCGACGCGCGACCGACGACGGCGGAGCGCGCACCGACGCCGACGCCGACCACGACGACGGACCGCCCGCGACGGCCGACGCCGCGCCCGAGGCGGCCCCCCCGGAGGAGTGACCGGCGCGCACGCGCCGCCGGAACACCTTTCTCCCGAACCCGATACCTCCCGGTATGATCGACGAGACCATCGAGGAAATCCAGCGCATGGAGACCCACAGTTCGTCGGTCGTCGCGGTCAAGGCGGCCTCCGCGCTCCTGGAACTCCTCGACCGCGAGTACCGCAACGTCGAGGAGTACGAACGCGACCTCGAACGCAACGCCGGGGCGCTCCGGCGCGCGAACCCCTCTCACGCGTCGCTCCACAAGGCCATGCGGGAGATACTCGACGGCGTCGTCGGCGAGACCGAGAGCTTAGACGAAGCGGAGACGCTGACCCGGCGGGTCATAGAGGACGTGGTCGACGGCATCGAATCCGGCAAGCGGGAGGCGGCCGCCGAGGCCGCGACGACGTTCACCGACGGCGAGACGTTCCTCACGCACGACTACTCCTCGACGGTGATGGAGGCCGTCGAGTCGGCGGCCGCCGACGGCCGCCACCTCACCGCCTACGTCACCGAGGCGCGCCCGCGCTACCTCGGGCGCAAGACCGCGCGCCACCTCGCCGAGATGGACCGCGTCGACCCCCACCTCGTCGTCGACGCCGCCGCCGGCCACGTCCTCGACCGGTGTGACCGGGTCGTCGTCGGCATGGACTGCATCGTCGACGACGTCCTCTACAACCGCGTCGGCACCTTCCCCCTCGCCGCCGCCGCGAACGTCCTCGACGTTCCCGTCACCGTCGTCGGGTCGGTCTCGAAAATCATCGACGACGACTTCGTCTTCGAGAACGAACAGCGCCCGCCCGCAGAGGTCATCCGCGAACCCGTCGAGGGCATCGCCATCGACAACCCCGCCTACGACGCGACGCCCATGTCGCTGGTCGACAGCGTCGTCACCGACGAGGGCGTCCGGTAGCTACCGTTTGAGGAGGTCCGTGAGTCGGTCGCGCAGTCGCTCGTCGGGACCGAGACGCAGGTAGTACGCGTCGCCGTCGTCCTCGTAGTAGCGCTCGATGCGGCGCTGAATCTCGAAGCCGACGGTGCGATAGAAGTCGAGTGCGTGGTCGTTGGTCGTCCGGGCGTGACAGGTGACGGTGCGGTGGTCCTGTGCGACTTCGGCGACGAGGCGGCGGCCGTGACCCTCGCCACGGCGTTCGGGCGCGACGGCGAGAAAGAGGATGTAGCCGTCGCGGCGGGCCGAGGCGAAGCCCACGAGACCGTCTTCGACGTAGAGCAGGTGGGTGGTCGCCCGCCGATAGGCGTCGACGAAGAATCGCTTTCGCTGTTTGAGGACGCCTTCGGTCCGGCGAATCCGCTCTTTCAACGCCCACGCGTCTTCGACGTGTTCGGTCGAACCGGGTCCGTCCACCCGTTTCTCCACGGTGACGCTCACTACCCTAGTTCTCGTGCCGTATCCCATATAACTCCACCGTCGGCGGGGAAACGGTTTTGGTCGTCTCCACCCTCCGCTGTGACGATGGTCGACCTCTCGTCCCGGTCCCGTCGCTCGCTCGGCCAGTCGGTCCGCGAGGCGTTCGTCACCGGTCTCGCCGTCGTCGTCCCCGCCCTCGGGACCGTCCTCCTGTTCGCGTTCGTGGTCGACTGGATATACCGGTATCTCGACCGCCTCTCGTCGGTGCTCCCGGTGAACATGGTTCCGGGCATGTCGGGAACTGGCGCGGAGTTGCTGGTCGAACTCGCCGTCCCCGTGGCGTTGCTCGCGGGAATCCTCTGGGTCGGCTTTCTGGTCGAAGGCTCGCAGTACGGCGAACTCGCCGTCGAGTACGTCGACACCGCCGTCACCTCCATCCCCGGCGTCGGTCCCGTCTACGAGAGTTTCCGGCGCATGAGCGACGTGGTCCTCGACGAGGACACCGAGAACTTCCGCGAGGTGAAACTCGTGGAGTTTCCCGAACGCGACGTCTACACCATCGGCTTTCTCACCGCCTCGACGCCCGACACCTTACAGGAACCGACCGGTCACGACGGGATGCAGACGCTCTTTCTCCCGATGGCGCCCAACCCCGTGATGGGCGGCCACCTCGTCCACGTCCCCGACGAACGCGTCTACGACGTGGAGATGACCGTCGAGGAGGGCGTCCGGGCCGTCCTCACGAGTGGCGTCGGCGTCGCGGGGGGCGAGGCCCGCGAGGACGGTCTCGAACCTGACCGCCTCCGCGACATCGGCCGGACCGCCCGCGCCGAACAGCGCCTCCACCCCGAGACCGACCCCTCGGTGAGTCGCCACGACGACGAGAGCGCCCGTGCGGAGCGCTACGCCGACCGCGCCGCCGCCGAGGACGCGGCGACGCCCGCCGACCTCGCCGAGCGACGGCCCGACCGGGAGCGCGAGTGATGCCGTTCGAACTCCGCGACCACACCGCCGACGTGGCGGTGGCGGCGACGGGCGCCACCCTCGGCGACGCCTTCGCCGCCGTCGCCGACGGCCTCGCCGCCGCCATGTGCGACGACGTGCCCGCCGGCGGCGACCGTTTCTCGCTCGTCGTCCGCGCGGAGTCGCGCGACGCCCTCCTGTTCGACTACCTCGACGAACTCATCTACGAACGCGACGTGCGGGGCGTCCTCCCCGTCGACAACGAGGCGAGCGTGCGCGACGACGGCGCGGAGTGGGTGGTCGAAGCCACCGCCCGGGGCGTCCCACTCGCCGACGTGACCGCCCGCGACGTGAAGGCGGTGACGTACTCACAGATGCGCCTCGAACCCGTCGAGGCGGGCTGGGAGACCTACGTCGTCTTCGACGTCTGACCCCGACGCCGGTGGGCCTTTCCGTCGCCCGCCCCATCGACACGGACGAGATGTCACACCGTCCGTCGCCGCGCGCGGTCGGCGCCGCCCTCGGCACCCTCGCACTGGTCGGGGCGAGCGACGTCGCCGCCGCCCACGTCCGGTACGTCACCGACGGCACCGAACCCGTCGACGTCGTGGCGTTTCTCGTCTCGACGCTGACCGACCCGCTGAACCTCGCCGTCCTCGCGGCGGGCGCCGTCGCCGTCGCCGGGGGCGTCCTCGCGTACCTCCGGGTGCGCCCCGCCCGCGCCGACGTCGACGCCTTCCACCGCGCCGTCTCCGACTACGCCGACCTGCTTCCGTGGCTCCTCCGTCTCGCCGTCGGCTTGCCGCTGGTCGGCGCGGGCTTCGCGGGCTACTTCTTCTCGCCGCTGGTCACCCTCGGAGACCCCACGGTCGTCCGCCTGTTCGGCATCACCCTCGGCTTCCTCCTCCTGTTCGGACTGGCGACGCGATTCGTCGCCGCCGTTGGCCTGCTGGTCTATCTCGTCGCTCTCGCCGGCGACCCGACGCTCATGCTCGCCTTCGAGTACGTCCCCGGATTCGTCGCACTCGTCCTCGTCGGAAGCGGGCGGCCGAGCGCCGACGACGTCGTCGCGCGCGTCGCCGACGACGACCGGACCTACTACTCCCGAATCGACCCCGTCTACCGCGCCGTCGCGGTGCCCTTCCGCCGCCGAGTCGAACCCTACCAGCGATACGTCCCCGTCGTCTTGCGCGTCGGCGTCGGCGTCGCCTTCGTCTACCTCGGCGTGAGCCAGAAACTCCTCGCGCCCGGCCCGTCGCTGGCCGTCGTCGAGAAGTACCACCTCACCGCCGTCGTCCCCGTCTCGCCGGCGCTGTGGGTCGTCGGCGCCGGCCTGACCGAGACGCTCGTCGGCGTCGCCTTCCTCGTCGGCCTGTTCAGTCGTGCCTTCGCGCTCGTCGCCTTCTGCCTGTTGACGACGACGCTGTTCGGCCTGCCCGACGACCCCGTCCTCGCGCACGTCTCGCTGTTCGGACTGGCGTCGGCGCTCCTCGTCGTCGGCTCCGGTCCCGCGAGCGTGGACGCGTGGCTCCGGCGCGTCGCAGACGACGACGCGCCCGCCGACCGAACCGCGTCGACCTGACTCCCGTCTCGGTCCGCAGGGCTATTGCCCTCCCGCGTCTACCCCCGTGTATGACCGCCGACCCCGAGATACGCGAGTTCGACGGCGTCCGACTCGAACGCCTCCGCGAGTACGTCTGGGAGATTCCGAAGGAAGGCGACATGCGCGTCCCGGCGCGCGTCCTCGCCAGCGAGTCGCTCCTCGAACAGATCGGCGACGACCTCACGCTCACGCAACTGAAGAACTCCACGCACCTCCCCGGGATGACGAAGTACGCGCTCTGTATGCCCGACGGCCACCAGGGCTACGGCTTCCCCGTCGGCGGCGTGGGCGCCATCGACGCCGAGGACGGCTGTATCTCGCCCGGCGCCGTCGGCTACGACATCAACTGCGGCGTCCGCATGATGACGACGAACCTCACCTACGACGACGTACAGGGCCACGAGGAGGAACTCGTCGACGCCCTCTTCGCCAACGTCCCCTCGGGACTCGGCGCCGGCGGCGTCGTCGAGTCCGACCGCGAGACGGTCGAAGCCGTCCTCGCTCGCGGCGTCGACTGGGCCGTCGAGGAGGGGTGGGCCGTCGAGACCGACCTCGAACACTGCGAGGACGAGGGCCGGCGTCCCGACGCCGACCCCGACGCCGTCTCACGGAAGGCCAAAGACCGGGGGAAAAACCAGTTGGGGAGCCTCGGGAGCGGCAACCACTTCCTCGAAGTCCAGCGCGTCACCGACGTCTACCGCGAGGACGTCGCCGACGCCTACGACCTCGAACCCGAGCAAATCGTCGTCCTCATCCACTGCGGGAGTCGGGGGCTGGGCCACCAGACCTGCACCGACTACCTCCGAAAGATAGAGAAACGCCACGGCGACCTGCTGTCGGCGTTACCCGACAAGGAACTCGCGGCCGCGCCCGCCGGGTCCGAACTCGCAGAGCAGTATTACGGCGCGATGTGTGCCTGCATCAACTTCGCGTGGGTGAACCGACAGCTCATCATGCACCGCGTCCGGCAGGTGTTCGAACGCGTCTTCGAGCGCTCGTGGGAGGCGATGGGGATGGACCTGCTCTACGACGTGGCCCACAACATCGCCAAACGCGAGGTCCACGAGGTGGCGGGCGAAGAGCGCGAACTCTACGTCCACCGCAAGGGGGCGACGCGGGCGTTCCCCGCCGGCCACCCCGAGGTGCCCACCGCCTACCGCGACGTGGGCCAACCCGTCATCATCCCCGGGAGCATGGGCGCCGGGAGCTACGTCCTCCGGGGCGGTGCGGAGTCGATGGCGCTGTCCTTTGGCTCGACCGCCCACGGCGCCGGGCGCGTCATGAGTCGGACGCAAGCGAAGAAGGACTACTGGGGCGAGACGGTCCAGAAGGAACTCCGCGACCAGCAACACGTCTACGTCAAGGCACAGAGCGGCGCCACCGTCGCCGAGGAAGCGCCCGGCGTCTACAAGGACGTCGACGAGGTGGTCCGCGTCTCCGACGCCCTCGGCATCGGCGACAAGGTGGCGCGCACCTTCCCCGTCTGCAACGTCAAGGGGTAGTCGCCTCGGCGTCGCCCGCGTCTCCCGACTCGCCCGACGAGTCGCCGTCGTCCTCCTCCGTCGCCTGCCGCGCCTCCCGGCGTCTGAACGCGAAGTACGCGAGCGCCGCGAGACCGAGGAACGTCAGCGTGAGACCGTCGTCGGGGACGACGCCCAACCACGCGGCCCGGAGCAGGTCGGCGAGTCCGAGCGCGACCAACAGGAGTCCGACCGCGAGCACCCACGTGCCTGCGCCCTCCCCGGCGCGGTACTGTCCCGTCTCGATGAGACGCATCTCCTTGCGGTGTTCGGTGTAGAGTATCGCACCGAAGAACGCGAGTCCAACGAGAAAGACAAGTCCGACCAGCGCGAGACCGAGGATGCCCTCACCGGGCACCTGTAACGGGACCATACGCCACCTACGACGTGTCAGGCCATAAATTCGTGTGGAGGTTCAGGGGTCGAGACGGACGTACTCGCTCTCGGGGCGGGGCGTGACCTCCTCGCCGTCCTCGAAGCGGACGAAACTCAGGTAGAACGCCTCGCCACAGCCCTCGTCGTCGCGGCACGTCCCGTCCTCGTCACAGACGAATCGGACGCCGTCCGCGTCCTCGAACGCCTCGTCGGGCGCGGCGTAGGTCCACCCTTCGAGGGGGTACGGCGTGACCGACTTATCGGCGAGGTAGCCCTCGCGTTCGAGTTCGACCAGCGCATCGCAGTGCGGGCAGTAGTAGGTGACCGGATAGGGCACGGAGAGCGAAGGGACGGGACGGCCTTAACGCCGCCGGGCGCGCGTCAGAACTTCCGTGGGGTGCCGTCGACGTAGCGGAAGGCGACGCCCGCGCGGTCTGCGGTCTCGGCGTCGCGTTCGGTGTCGCCGACGAAGACGGCGTCTGCGGGGTCGGCGTCCAGTCGGCGGAGCGTCGACAGGAGGGGTTCGGGGTCGGGTTTCCGCCCGGCCACCGAGTCGCGGCCGACGATGGCGTCGACGTACTCCAGCACGCCGTGGCGCTCCAGTGCGAGACGACAGGCGCGTTCGGAGTTGAGCGAACAGACGCCCACGCGTCCCTCGTGGGTGGCGAGGCGGTCACAGGAAGGCAGGCGCTCGGAGCGTTCGGCGCCGCGACACTCGTGGTCGGAGACGAGGCCTTCGAGTTCGTCGCCGAGACCGTATGCCTGCGCCGCGTCGAACATCGCAAACAGGTCGTCGTCGACCTCGATTCCGGCGTCGGCGAACGCCTCGGCGGCCTCGCGGGTGACGGCGTCCCAGTCGACGGCGAGGCGGACGAGCGTCCCGTCGAGGTCGTAGACGACGGTCCCGAAGTCGGCGTCGGCGTCGGCGGTCACACCCGAACGTAGGAGACCACGAATCAAGGGGGCTTCGGTCGGCCACGCTTTTGTTCGCGGCCTCCGACCGGTGTGTATGGTCCCCTCCACCTCCACCGCGGTCCCCGCCGACACGCCGTGGAACACCGCCGCACTCGCGGCCGCCGTCGGCGTCGCCGTCACGGTGTTTCTCGCCGGCGTCGTCGTCAGCCTCGGCTACCCCGTCGGGTCGGGCGTCGCGCCCGTCGCGTGGCGCTACGCCGGCCTCGCCGTCACGGGGTTCGTCGCCACCTTCCTCTCGGTTCGGTACCGTCTCGTGACGCCCGCCGTCGGCTTCCTCGCCGTGACGGTCTCCGTCGCCGTCGCCGAACTCACCCCGCCCGGTCCCACCTTCTCGACGCTCGGCGGCTACACCGTCGTCGAGAACGGCAACTACGTCGCCTCGTTCGCCCGCGGGTGGTACGTCTGGGCGAGTGCGTTCGGGTACGCCGGCGTCGCCGAGTTCGCCCTCCGGGACCGCCTCGCCGCCCTCCCGCGTGCGGGCGGGCGGTCGTCGCTGGCGTCGGCGTCGCTCCCGCTCGACCGTGGCCAAGCGCTCCGGGCCGCCGCCGGTCTCGGCGCCGTCCACGGCGTCACCATGGCGGCCTACGCCGTCGCCGTCCACGTCTCGAACCTCTCGCCTCTCGTCCTCGTCTGGATAGCGGTCGGCACGTTCCTCCTCGCGGCCGTCCCCGCCGCGTTGCTCCTCGCGGCCCGCCTGTTCGCGCCCTTCTGTCTGTTCGTCGCCGACCTGTTCGTCCTCGTGCGCGCCGACTTCTACCCCTCGCCGGACGGCCCGGTCCCCGTCTACGTCGTGGGGTGGTTTTTCTTCCTCGGCGTCTTCCTCGCAGTCGGGGGCGTCGAGGCGGGTATTCGCCGCCTCGTCGGGCGATTGCGAGCGTCGTGACCACCGTCCGTTTCGTCAGAACGTTTTTGTGGTCGCCGCGACTACGGGGCGACATGGCGACGACCGTCGGCCGACACGTCCGCCGGACAGCCTCCGAGCGCACCCTCTCGCGCACCCCGTGCTGTCCGTGCGGTTGTTCACTCTACCGGCGACCGACGGTACCGTCCGCCCGACATCCGGCCCACGTGGCAACACGTCCGTCGGTCGCCTCCGGCGACCGCGGGCGGTCTTCGACCGATGTTCGGGCTTCGTAAGCTGATTTCGGCCGCGCGCCGGCGCGTCCGCGAGGACGTCGCGGCCGTCCGCGACCGCGACCCCGCCGCGAAGAGCACCGTCGCCGTCCTGACGTGTTATCCGGGGCTTCACGCCCTGTGGGCCTACCGCGTCGCCCACCTGCTCTGGACGGCCGACCACCACCTCGCCGCGCGCTTGCTCTCGCAGGCCGCGCGCTTGCTCACCGGCGTCGAGATTCACCCGGCCGCCGAGGTGGGCCGCCGGGTCGTCATCGACCACGGCATCGGCGTCGTCGTCGGCTCGACCGCCAAAATCGGCGACGACGTACTCGTCTATCACGGCGTCACCCTCGGCAACGACGTGCCCCGCGACGGTAAGCGCCACCCGACGGTCGGCGACGACGTGATGCTCGGCGCGCACGCCACCCTCCTCGGGCCAATCGAGGTGGGCGACGGCGCGACCGTCGGCGGCGCCGCCGTCGTCGTCGACTCGGTGCCCGCCGACGCCACCGTCGTCGGCAACCCCGCCCGCATCGCCGACCCCGGCGAGGCGCTCTCGCTCGATACGCCCGACGACTACGCACCCCACGACCGGGTGGTCTGTGACGGAAGCGGGTGCGACGGCGACGACGAGGCGGACGAACGCCACGGTTTCCTCGGCTAGTCGAGGAGTTCCCGCGCGACGATTTCCTTCTGAATCTCGGTGGTCCCCTCGTAGATGGTGGTGACCTTCGCGTCGCGGTAGAACCGCTCGACGGGGTAGTCGTCGGTGGTGCCGTCGTGACCGAGGAGCGAGACGGCGTCGCTCGTCGCCTCGACGGCCGTCTCGCTGGCGCGCCACTTCGCCATCGACGCCGCCACGCGGGGGTCCTCGCCGGCGTCTTCCTGCCGGGCGGCCTCGTAGGTGAGGAGTCGCGCCGCCGTGACGCTCGTGGCCATCTCCGCGAGGGCGTGTCTCACCGCCTGACTGTCGCGGTCGTGTTCGGCCGCGTACGCCGCCGTCTCGTCGAAGGCGGCCTGCGCGAGTCCGACGGCCTGTGCCGCGATGCCGATGCGCCCGCCCGTCAGGAGCGAGAAGGCCGCCGACAACCCCCGACCCTCCTCGGTGAGTCGGTTCTCGGCGGGGACGCGCACGCCGTCGAAGACGAGCGCCGCCGTGTCGCTCGCGCGCAGGCCCAGTTTGTCCTCCTTCTTGCCCACCTCGACGCCCGCCGACTTCGGGACGAGAAACTGCGTCACCGACCCCTGGTCGTCGGGGTCGGTCTTGGCGAAGCAGATGCACACCTCGCCGCGTTCGCCGTTGGTTATCCACTGTTTCGCGCCGTCGATGACGTACGCGTCGCCGTCGCGGCGGGCGACGGTCGTCATCTCGGCGGGGTTCGACCCCGCGCCCGTCTCCGAGAGCGCGAACATCCCCACCGGCCGCCCGTCGGCCATGTCGGGGAGCCACCGCGCTTTCTGGTCGTCCGTGCCGAAGGTGGCGATGCACGCCGTTGCGAGACAGTGGACCGACAGCGCCGTCGCCACCGCCAGTTGGCCGTAGGCGAGCGCCTCGTTGACGACGGCGTAGGTGGTGCGGTCGGCGCCGCGACCGCCGTACGTCTCGGGGACGGCCAGTCCGGTCAGTCCGCGGTCGGCGAGGGCGTCCCACACGCCCTCGGGGAAGGTTCCGGTCGCGTCGGCGTCTCGCGCCACGGGACGCACTTCCTCGACGGCGAACTCGTAGACGGCGTCCCGAACCGCCCGCTGGTCGGTCGACAGCGCCGAGTCGGTGCCTGCGAGCGTCATGCCTTCCCTTGTGCGGAGGCGGGCAAAAACCGTGCCGCTCGCGCCGACACTGATTTACTCGCCGCTTGCGCATGCCTGCCTATGTCACGAAAGGTAGCCGTCGCGTTCGTCCTCGCACTCGTCGTTACCGTCGCGGGCGTCGGTCCGGCCGCCGCCCAGTCCGAGACGGTGACGCTCACCGTCTCCGTCGTCGACCGGGCGGGCGACCCCGTCGGGAACGCCCGACTGACCGCCGAGTGGGACGGCGGTTCACGCAGTGCGACCACCGCCTCGAACGGCAAGGCGTTCGTGGACGTACCCGCCGGGGCCGACGTCGCCCTCTCCATCTCTCACCCCGACTACGTCCGCAACTACCCGCTGTCCGTCGAGGACGCCACCGAACGAGACGTGCGGATGGAAGTCGCCCGGAAGGGGTCGGCCACCGTCCGCGTCACCGACGCCGACGGCGTCGTCACGGGCGCGACGGTCACCATGCGCAAGGACCTACACGACGTTGCGAGTGGGACCACCGACGCGAGCGGCGAGTTCCATAGCGGCACGATAGAGCAGGGGAATACACCGTCACGGTGTCGAAGGACGGGTACTACGAGAAGTCGAAATCCTTGCTCGTCGACGGCGACGTGACCAACACCTTCGCGGTCAAAAGCGGGTCGGTCACCGTGGAGTTCACCGTCGTCGACCCGCACTTCGACCCGCCGGAAGCCGTCCAAGACGCCAAGATACAACTCTCGGGCATCGGCACGCTGACGACGCTCCGAAGCGGCGAGGCGTCGACGCGCGTCCCCGTCAACACCGAAATCGAGATAAACGTCACGAAATCGGGCTACGGAACCGCCTCCCGGCGGTTGCAAATCGAGGAGTCCGACGAGCAGGTGAGCCTCTCCATCTCGCGTGTCCCCTCGCTCCACCTCGAATCCACGAACCAACGCGTCGTCGCGGGCGAACGCGTCGTCGTGACCGTCACCGACCAGTACGGCGACCCCGTCGAGGGGGCGACCATCACGCTCGACGGCGAGACGGCCGGGCAGACGAACGCCGACGGCCAACTCGCAGTTCGCGTCGACGACCCCGGGAGCCACGTCATCGCCGCCAAGACCGGCCGAATATCCTCGAACAGCGTGCGCGTCGAGGCCATCTCCGGCGACACCGCGACGCCCACGCCGACGACGGCGAGTCCGACGCCGACGCCCACCGCCACCCCGACGGCGACGCCGGTGGGAACGACGACCGAAACGGGTCTCGTCGGCCCGGGCTTTACCCCCGCGCTCGCCGTCCTCGCCCTCCTCGCGGCCGCGTTCCTCCTCCGGCGACGCTAGTCCCGGTCGCCCCGGAGGACCGCGACCACGGTTTCGGGGTCGGCGTCCAGTCCCCCGCCCTGTGCGAACGTCGGCCCGCCGCCACCGCCGCCGCCGAATCGCTCGGTCAGGCCGTCGACCACGTCGCCGGCGTCGACGGCGCCCGTCGTCGCCACCACCACGTGCGGGGCCGGTCCCTCGCCGACGACGGCGAGGACGTCCGCCGCGTCGCCGTCGTCCGCGCGTTCCTGTAGCGGGTCGCCCACCTCGTTCGGGCCGAAACCCTCGACCACGCCGACCCGCCACGTCGCGCCGTCGCGTTCGACCGTCGAGAGGGCGTCAAGACGCGCGTCCAGCACCTCGGCTTTGTACGCCCGGAGGTCGGCTTCGAGGGCGTCGCGTTCGGCCCGGAGGTCGGCGACGGCGTCGGGGAGGTCCGTCACGGCCGTCCCGAGGGCGCGGGCGGCGTCGAGGGCGGCGCCGTTGACCGCCGCGTGGCGGTCGATTGCCGACGGTCCCACCTCGAACTCGACGCGGGTCAACCCCTCGCCGGGGTTCGAGCGGTCGAGCACCTGCACCAGACCGATTTCGCGCGTGTTCGAGACGTGCGTCCCGCCACACGCCGCCACGTCCCAGCCCTCGACGTCCACCAGTCGGACCGCGTCGGCGCCCGCCATCACGCCCTCTTCGGTCTTGGTGTTGAACGCCACGTCGTCGCGGGCCTGTGCCTCCTCGACGGGCACCTCCCCCCACGAGACGGGCCGGGAGTCCCACACCGTCCGGTTGGTCAGACGCTGAAGTTCGACCAGCATCTCGTCGTCTATCTCCGTCGAGGTGGCGAAGTCGACGCGCACCTTCTCGGGACCGATGTCGAAGCCGCCGTAGCCGAGGTCGTCGAGCAGTCGCCGCCCCGCGCCGTAGAGGACGTGACTCGCCGTGTGTGCGCGCGTACAGTAGGTGCGGAAGTCGTCGTCGACGACGCCGACGACCCGGTCGCCCGCGTCGACGCCCGGCGCCTCGGCGAGGGTGTGGACCACGGCGTCTGCACCCTCGAAGACGGATTCGACCGGGATGCCTGCGAGGGTGCCGCGGTCGGCCGGTTGGCCGCCGCTCTCGGCGTAGAAGTACGTCCGGTCGAGGGTCACGTCGCGGCCGTCGACCGACTCGACGGTCGCCTCGAACTCCCGTACGTCCGGTTCGGCGGGGGCGAGGGTTCGCATGGATGCCCCGAGGTCACGACCGGGCAAAAAACTCGCTACTCGTCGACGAGTTCGACGCCGAGACGCTCTTCGAGGGCGCGCACGACCGACCCGCCGACGCCCGCCCGCGTCGCGCGGCCCTGTTCGACCGCGAGGAGGTCGTCCTCGTCGACGCCGAGGTCCGCCGCGAGGTCCGCGACGGTCAGCCCCGCGTCCTGCCGCGCCGCCTCCACCCGGTCGCCGTACCCCGAGACGAGATACGGCAGGCGGTCGGCCTCGTAGTCGGTGCCCTCCTCCTCCCAGTGTTTGGTCGTGCCCCGACTCGCGTCGTAGATGCGCGCGGCGTTCTGGGCGGCGCGCTTGCGGCGGTTCGGTTCGTCGGCGTCGGTCCGGTCGCCCGAATCCGACCCCCCGCTTTCCGACCGACCGCTCCCCGTCGACTCGCCGTGTGGCGCGCAGTTCGAACAGACCAACAGCTCCGCACCCGCGACGTTCGCGCGCCGGAGGTTGCCTGTCTCCCGCCCGCAGAGTTCGCAACTGTCGCCGTCGCCCCCACCCCAGTCGGTCCCCGTGGAGTATTTGGTCATACCACCCAGTATCCGGTCGACCTATTTCAACTCCCTGCCCCGAGGCGCCCTCGCTACGCGTAGACCGAACTGCGGGAGACCGGATTCGAACCTCGGTCGTTCCGCTCACTGCGTTCGCTTCCCGGGCGTGCGACTCGTCCGATTCGAATCGCGCTCGTCGCATTCGCACGGCTCTCACGTTCGTTCGAGCCGGAAAATGCGTGGGACCGGATTCGAACCGGCGGACCCCTACGGGACAGCGCCCTCAA
>JBDGTR010000087.1:0-23260 GCA_042216635.1 Haloplanus sp.
TGCTGGATTATGATACTACTGAGCTAATTTCGAAACCGTGCAACGGGCTATCTGATAGTGTATCGTGAGTCACTCCTGCCGGTTCGCCGCCCCGGTCTGGCGAACCGACGGTACACAGTCACGATACACACTACGAGTCGCGGACGCGGGGAGGTGGTCGCACGTCGTAGCGACACGTGGGTTTATCTGGCTGACACGTGAACGGAGAGCCGTGTCCCGAACTGGTCCCTCCCTCAGCGACTGGCCACCGAGGTGGACGTACGCCCTCCTCGGCGGCGCGAGTTCGATTCCGTTCACCGTCGCGGGCTACTGGCAAACCGGCTCCGAACTCTCGCTCACGGCGGTGTTGTTCGGGGGTGCGCTGGCGGGGTATCTCGCCGCGCGACGGACGGGGACGGGTCGCGGCGTCGGCGTTCGGGCCGGGGTAATCGGCGGCCTGCCGGTACTGGTGGTGGTCGGCGGGACGGTGAGCGACGCCGCCGGACTCGCCGGACCGTCGTGGTTCGTCGTCGGCGGGACCGTACTGGCGGTCGGCGCCGCCGTCGCCGTCGCCGTCGTCGGCATCGGCCTGTCCGCGCTCCTGGGTGCGGTCGGCGCCCGCGTCGGAACGTGGCTCGCCGGCACGTCCGGCGGGGCGCGAGGGACGACGACCGGGCGGTGAGCGGTCGGCGTCGAATCGACGGCGGCGAGACGGGTGACGACCCCGACTCCGACCCCGAGGCGCGCGACGCCGGGGCGTCGAACGGCGCGACGGCGTAACGTTTTCACCGCCGCGCGAGGAGCGCACGTATGGACCACGACCTCGACATCGCGGAAAAGCGCGTCTTCGCGGACCGGGAGGGTGCGACCGAGGTGTTCGTCGCCGGAGACCGGGGCGTCGTCGCCGTCGCCGTCTCGGGCGACCTCGTCGGCGAGTTCTCGCTCGACCACCAGTGCGTGGCCCGCGACGTGGCCGTCGCGGGCGACCGTCGCGCCGTCGCCACCGATTCCGACGTCCTCGTCGGCGACTACGACCCCACGGCCTTTGGCCCGGCCCGCGCGGTCGGCTTCGACGGCGACGACCTCCTCGCGGCCGGCGACGACGGCCGCGTCGCCCGCCTCACGGGCGACGGGTGGGACTCGGTGGGCACCGTCGCCGACCCCCGGGCTATCGACGCAGGGATGGTCGCCGCCGGCGACGGCGTCTACCGCGTCGTCGGCGACGGTCTCGTCGACGTGGGGTTAGACGACGTCGCCGACGTGAGCGCCCACGGGCTTCCGCTGGCGGCGACGGGCCACGGTCTCTACCGCCTCGGCAACGGCTGGATGGACGAACTCGACGGCGCGTTCCACGCGGTGAGCGTCGACGCCGACGACGACCGCGCCCACGCCGCCGGCGACGCCTGCTACGAACGCGAGCGAGTGGGGGCGTGGGCGCGGGTCGACCTGCCCGTCGACGACCGGGTGGCCGACGTGGGCTACGCCGGCGAGACCACCGTGGCCGTCACCGAGTCGGGGACGGTGCTCCTGTCGGCGGGCGAGGGGTGGCGCACCCGCGAACTCGGCGTCGACGGCGTGCGTCGAGTGGCGGTCCGGTCGGCGTGAGCGGGCGCGTCGAGGGGCACGGGGGCGGCGGGCGCGACGGGGGTCCGCGCCGCCGACGCGACGGCGACGCGACGGCGACGTAGCGGGGCGCGCCGGCCCGAGCGGGGGTCACGACAGACGGAAACGACTTTCGGGGCGGGCGTCGACCCACCCGACATGATAGTACCCGGTTCGGTCTCGCAAGCCCTCGGGGCGTCGCTGGCCGCCGAGACGGGGGAGCCACTCGCCGACGTGGACTACGAGCGCTTCCCCGACGGCGAACTGATGGCGTCGGCACCCGGCGTCGGCGACGGCGTCGAGCGTGCGGTGGTCGTCGCCGCGACGACCACCGACGCCGCCCACGTCGAACTCCTCCAGTTGCAGGACGCGGCCCGCGAGGCCGGCGCCGACGAGGTGGTGACGGTGCTCCCCTACATGGGCTACGGTCGGCAGGAACGCGCCTTCGAACACGGCCAACCCGTCTCGGCGCGGGCGGTGGCGCGGGCCGTCTCGACCGGCACTGACCGGGTCGTCCTCGTCACGCCCCACGAGGCGTCGGTCGCGGAGTTTTTCGACGTGCCCTGTACGGTCGTGAACGCCGAATCGCGCCTCGCAGAGCCTCTGCCGACCGACCTCGCGGAGCCGCTCTTTCTCTCGCCCGACGAAGGCGCAATAGCCATCGCCGAGACGGTCCGCGACGCCTACGGCCGGGGCGACACCGACTACTTCGAGAAGGTGCGACGCTCGGGAACCGAGGTGGAGGTGACGCCGAGCGACGCCGCCGTCGAGGGCCGGGACGTGGTGGTCGTCGACGACATCGTCGCCACGGGCAACACCATGAGCGAGTCCATCGCCGTGTTGACCGACCGCGCGGCCGCGAGCGTCCACGTCGCCTGCGTCCACCCCCTGTTCGCGCGGAGCGCGCGGACGAAACTCGAACGCGCGGGCGTCGACGGCATCTACGCCACCGACACCATCGAACGCGACGTGACGGCCGTCTCGGTGGCGCCGACGGTGGCCGACGCGCTCTGAGCGACGAAACGAAACCCATTCGAGCACCGCCGCGCCACCCGAAGGCATGGCAGGCCGATACGGAAACGTGGATTACTCCCGACTGACCAGAGGCGGGTTCGCCCTCGGCGTCGCGTTGTTCGTCCTCGGCGGCGCGGGCGAACTCGTCGGGCAGACGTTCGGCGTCCTCCCCGCGTGGGGGTCGAACCTCCTCTTCGACGCCGAAGTCGTGGGCGTCGTGACGATGCTGTGTGTGCCCGTCGTCTTCGGCGTCCTCCTCCCGTTGACGGAGTGAGCGATGACCGACCCGTCGCCACCCGACGCCGAGGACGCCCTCGTCCTCGACGCCGACTGCGCGCGCTGTCCCGCCCTCGTCGACGCCCGCGAGCGCATCGCGTGGGGCAACGGCGCCCGCGACGCCGCCGTGATGGTCGTCGGCGAAGCGCCCGCCAGCGGCGACGCCGACGCCGAGAGGTGGGCCGGCGGCAACCGCTCGGGGTTGGCCTACACCTCGCGGCACTCCGGCCGGCGCGTCCGGTCGCTCGTGAGCGCGCTGGGTCTCGACGAGCGGGCCTTCTACACCAACGCCGTGAAGTGTTTTCCCGCCGACGGCGAGGGGTCGAACCGCGAACCGACGCCCGAGGAGCGGGCGACCTGCCGCGACCACCTCCGGGCGGAGGTCGACACCGTCTCTCCCGACGCCGTCCTCGCAACCGGCAAGCACGCGACGGCGAGCGTCCTCGCCGCCGAGGGTCGGACGCTCGATGGCTTCCTCGAACGCGTCCTCGACCCGACGCCGTGCCCGACGCTCGGGACGACGCTCGTCCCCCTGTTGCATCCCTCGTATCAGGAGGTGTGGCTGGCGCGCCTCGACTACACCCCGGAGACGTACCGCGACGAACTCGCGGCCGTCCTCGACGCCTGCGGCGTCGACGTGCGACGGTGAGAGCCAATCGCTTTTTGCGTTCGGCGCCCCACGGGCCGACCGGATGGTCCCCGACTCCCCCTCCCTCACCAGACGACGGCTCCTCGGCGCGGTCGGCGCAGTCGGCGGCGGAACCCTCGCCGTCGGCGCGACGGCACCGACCGCTCTCCCGGACTGGGTGACCGACCGCGCGACGCAGGTCTACCCGACGCCACCGGAGATACAGAGTCACTGGCGACCGACGGTGACCGAAGGCCACGCCCGCGAAGCGGTCGAGTCGCTGGCGACGGTCGTCTCCGAGGGCCGCCGCCTCTGGAAGCGACTCGACACCGACGACGACTTCCTCGGCGCCGGCGGGTGGCTAGAGAGCGCCCGCGAGGACCTTCGGAAGGACGACTACCACGAGGCGCTGTTCGACGCCACCTACGGGATGCAGTTCGCGGGCGAAGACCTCGGCACCGCCCGCGCGCGACTCGACCGCGAGGCGGCCGCCCTCCCGACGCTCACCGACCGCGCGACCGCCCTCCTCGACCGGAGCGACCGGGTCGCCGCCGACCTCGACCCGTATCCCGTCGCCGACCCCGGTCTCGACCTGGCGTGGTACTACCGCGTCGAACGCGAACTCGTCTTCGGGCGGTTCGCGGCGCGGTGGAGCGGCATGGACGACGCGCGAAACGGCGTCGACGACGAGGACGGACCCGACGCCTCGGCGTACGACCCCCGGCGAATCGGCTCCATCACGGGGAGTCTGCTCCAGGGCGAGATGCGCGTCCGCAACGCCGAACGCTACCGCGACCTGTTGGCCGACCGGGTCGGCGGCGCCGACGCCGACGACTACGGCGACCACCTCCGCGACGTTCGAACGTCGTTCCGGCGCGACGTCGACGCCTTCCCCCCCTACGGAGAGGTGCGCTCGCGGTACGTCGGCGAAGACGACCACACCACGCCCTACCAGTTCGCCCACTGGCGACTCGTCCGGTGGTGTTTCGACTCGAACTACCGCTTCGGCGCCGACGTGAGCGACGACCTCTCGGTCTACCGGGCGGTCGAACTCTCGCGCGGACTGGCCCAGCGCCGCGCCCACGACTTCGCGGTGGCCCACCTCGTGGTCGACCGCGACGACGAGGGGTTCGACTCGGGTCACGCACTCGCCGAGAAACGCCGCGCCCGGAGAGTCTACCGCCGGGTCGTCGGCGCGGACCCGCCGGCGTTGCTCACGCGGCAGGCCAGCCGCGCTATCGAGGACCTGCAGGTGGCGAAGGTGGGCTTCGCCGGCGACTACCAGCGACCGCTCTGGCGAGAGCGACTGAAAGCCTACATCTACGCCCTCGTCGGCCGGGCGAAACTCCGGCAGTATCCCGCCGTCTACGACGCCGTCGTCACCCGGTGAGACGGCCGTGGTGTGTAGTCTCGGCGCCGGCCCGGTCGGCGCCCCGGCGTCGCCCCCAGCGACGCGTGGCGTGGTGAGCGAGCGCGAAGGAGGGACAGACGACTCATAGCGTTTGGTGTGAGTCACTGCCGCTGGTTCGCCGCCCCGTCCCGGCGAACCAGCGCTACACAGTCACACGAACCACTATCAGGCCGCCGGCGACTCGCTGGCGACGACCCCCGCGATGGTCTCCAGTTCGTCGCCGAGCAACACGAGGAGGTCGTCGAGGGTGACGATGCCGACGAGTGCGCCGTCGTCGACGACCGGCATCCGGCGGACGGTCGCCTCGTTCATCGTCACCGCGAGGTCGAAGACGCCGGTGTCGACGCCGACGGTCCGCGGCGCTTCGGTCATCACGTCGCCGGCGGTCATCTCGCCGGCGTCGAGGTCGTCGGCGACGAGGCGGACGGTCACGTCGCGGTCGGTGACGATTCCCACCGGGCGGTCCTCGACCACCACGACGACACAGCCGACCGTCTCGTCGCGCATCGCCGTCGCCACGTCGTAGACGGGCGTCTCGGGCGCGCAGGTCACGACTTCCGTTCGCATCAGGTCTGGGAGGCTCATGGGTGAGTGGACACCGGGGTAAAGTCGGTTCCGCGGACACCTAAGTTTGCGCGTGAAATCCGGCCGGTGTGAACCGGGAGAAGGAGAACGGTGCCGCCGAACACTTTTGCCGATTCGCTCACACCGGACGCACATGGCCGACTGCATCTTCTGTCAGATACTCGCCGGCGACGTGCCCAGTCGAACCGTCTACGAAGACGACGCCGTCTTCGCCTTCCTCGACGTGAATCCGCTCGCGCGCGGGCACACGCTGGTCGTGCCGAAGGCCCACCACGAACGCCTCAACGACCTCTCGGCCGACGCCGCCGCCGACCTCTTCGCCGCGACGCACGACCTGACCGACCGGGTCGAACGCGCCGTCGACGCCGACGCCACCACCGTCGCCGTCAACAACGGCACCGCAGCCGGACAGGAGGTGCCCCACGTCCACGTCCACGTCGTCCCGCGATTCGAGGGCGACGGCGGCAAGCCCATCCACGCCATCGTTGACTCGCACCCGGAGATGGACGACGCCGAACTCGACGCGGTGGCCGAGGACATCCGCTCGGCCTGAGCGGCGTGACCGGTTCCCGGCGGTCGCCGTCCCGCGCCGCCGACTGCCGAAACTGACCGCCGACGGTCCGCACGAGGGTCAAACGCCGATTTGACGTTACGTCGCGGGTTTATGCCCCGGCGTCGAAGCCGCGGGTATGCGACACAGTCGTAGCTTCGCAGTGGTCGCGCTGGCGCTCCTCGCCGTGACGGCGGGGTGTAGCGCCTTCCCCGGAACGAGCGCGCCCGCCGCCACCCAGCCGACGACCGAGACACCGACCGACGCCGCCGCGTCGACCCACCCGCATACGGGGACCGCGAGTCGAGACGTCGGGATGGACTCGCCCGGCGGTCGAACCGTCTCCATCGCCGCCAGCGGACGGGTGCGAGCGCCGCCCGACCGCGCCGTCGTCCGCGTGTCGGTGACCGCCCGCGCCGACTCGGTGTCGACCGTCCGCGAGCGACTGGCCGAGAACGCCTCGGCGATGCGGAGCGCCCTCCACGAGGCCGGTCTCGACGACGACCAGATAACCACCGCCCGGTTCGACATCGGGCAGAACTACCGGCGCCGAGAGGACGCGTCGGCGCCGAAATACCGGGGCGAACACGCCTTCGCCCTGACGCTCGACGACCCCGACCGCGCGGGCGACGTGGTCGTCACCGCCGTCGAGAACGGCGCCACGCAGGTCGACGGCGTCCGCTTCACGCTCGCCCCCGAGACGCGGCGCGACCTGCGCGAACGCGCCGTCGCCGACGCCGTCGACAACGCCCACGGGCGCGCCGTCGTGGCCGCCAACGGCACCGGTCTCACACTCGACGGCGTCCGAACCGTGCGGACCGCCAGCGTCTCGACCAGCCCCGTGCGGGCACAGCCCGCCGCGTTCACCGCCCAGAGCGGCGCCGCCGGCGGGACGAGCACCTCCTTCGAGGGCGGCACCGTCACCGTCTCCGCGCGGGTCGTGGTCGTCTACGAGGCGACGAAGAGCTGAACGGCCCCGGATTTTAATCGGAAGCCGACGCCAGTCGGTGTATGAGCGAGACGGACGAGGCGACGACGGCGGCGCTGGTCGGCGCGACCGGCGGCGCCGGAACGACGCGGCTTGCAATCGAACTCTCGGCGGCGCTCGCCGTCGAAGGCCACGAGGTGGCCGTCCTCGACGCCGCCTTCGCCACGCAAGGGCTGTCCGACTACCTCGACGGGCGTCTCGCGCCCGACGCGACGGCGCTGGTGACCGACGACGCGGACGCGCCGCTGACCGACGGACTGGTCGACCTCTCGCTCGACGCCAACGCGGGACGAGTGGCGTGTTGTCCGGCGTACGCCCCGTTCGAACGCCTCGCGCGAGCGAAGTCGCCGGACGCCGCCCGCGCGTTCGAAGCCCGAATCGAGGAGGCGGCCGACGCCTTCGACTACGTCCTCGTGGACACGCCGCCGGTGGCGGCCAACCAGTCGGTCGCGGCGGCGACGGCCTGCGAGCGACGGGCGGTGGTCGCGCCGGCGACGGGGCGGGGCCGCGACGCAGTCCAGCGGACGACCGGGCGTCTGGCCGACCTCGACGCCGACGTCGACGCCGTGGTGACGACGCGGGGCGAACTAGAAGTAGCCGACGCGTCTATTCCCGAAACCGAGGCGGCGGTGTCGGCGGCGCCGACGTGTCTCGACGACGGCGGCGTCGCGGCCGCGACGAGCGAGGTGGCCGCAGTCCTCTTCGGCGCGGAGTTATCGCTCGGCGGCAACGCAGGATTTCTCGATTCCGTGGGCGAGTTCGTCTCGCGCTAGCGCAGGTCGGAGACCGAACTCATCGTCTCGGCGAGTGCGTCGCGTTTGGCGACGCTCGCGGTCGACCCCGGTTCGTGTTCGCCCTCGACGGCCTCGGCGAGTTCGGGGACGGGGTCGTGGGTCTCGACGTAGGCGCCGAGTGCGAACTCCGCGCGGTCGGCGTCGGCGAGGGCGCGGGCCTCGGAGCGCGGGATGTCGCCCGATAGCCAGTCGCGGAGCACCTGCCGACCGGTCGGCGAGAGCGGCGAGACGCCGGCGACGCCACACCGGTGGAGCACCTTCGCCGCCGTCATCGGGGCGACGCCCGCCTCGTCGGCGCAGGCGCCGACGCTCGTGCCGGCGGCGTAGGATTCGACGACCGTCGCGGCCGCCGCCGACGTACACGGAAGCGCGTCCGCGTGAGCGTCGAGGCGGGCGACTAGGCCGTCGCCGGTGGCGTCGACCGAGGCCACGCCGCGCCCGCGTTCGCGTTCGTGCTGTCGGTCGCACACCTCGACGCCAGCGGCGATGTCCGACAGTCCCATACCTCGTGTTGGCGAGCCGATGGGTGTAAAAAGTACCGCCCGCACCAGGGTCGACGCGCCGACCTGTCTGCCGACCGGAGCAAAACGTACCGGTCACCGGTACCTTCTGCGGCGTCGAACCGGGGCGTACCCCCCGGATTCGCCCTCGTTTAAATACTGCATCGGGACCAACTTTCGACTGTGATGAGTCAGGCACGTCGAAGCGAGTGTCCGGAGTGTAACGGGCGACTGGAACCCGACGGGACCGAGACGGTCTGTGACCGGTGTGGTCTCGTCGTCGACGAGTACCGCATCGACCACGGCCCGGAGTGGCGGTCGTTCGCGGACGAGGAGAGCAGTCCCGAACGGACGGGCGCGCCGCTCACCCGGTCGCGCCACGACCGCGGTCTCTCGACGGAAATCGGGCGGTCGACGCGCCTCAAGGGGCGCAAGCGCCGCCGCCTCACCCGGATGCGACGCCAGCACAACCGGGCGCAGATATCCAGCAAGCGCGAACGGAATCAGGTGTACGCCTTCACCGAGATACGCCGGCTCGTGGGCGCGCTGTCGCTCCCGCGACACGTCCGCGAGACGGCGTGTTCGCTGTTCCGGTCGGCACAGGAAGAGGACCTCCTGCGCGGGCGGTCGCTGGAGGGGTTCGCCTCGGCGGTCGTCTACGCCACCTGTCGGGTGACCTCCGTCTCGCGGACCGTCGAGGAGGTGGTCGAGGTTGCGAAGGCGACGGCGGACGAACACCACGCGGCCTACCGCGCGCTCAACCGCGAACTCGACGTCGCCACCGGACCCATCGACCCGGCGGAGTACATCCCGCGATTCGCCAGCGAACTCGGCGTCGGCGAGGCGGTCCGCCGCACCGCCGAGACGTACGCACGCCGACTCCGGGAAGCCGGGACGACCGCCGGACGCAATCCGAGCGGCGTCGCCGCCGCCTGTCTCTACACCGCCGCAGACGACGCCGACGAGGACGTCACCCAACGCGAGGCCGCCGAGGTGGCCGGCGTCACGCCCGTCACCGTGCGGAACACCTACACCGACTTACAGGACTGAACGGCCGACGCGAGCGAGGCGAACGCGTCGGCGGCGGTCGACCCCGGCGCCGATTCGACGACGGGCGTCGCCGTCTCCACCGACCGACCCACGCGCGGGTCGGCCGGCACCGTCGACACCGGCGCGCCGAGGACGCGTTCGATGGTCTCGACCGGCGGGTCGTCGCCGTCGACGGTCCGATTGAGGGCGACGCCAACCAGTCCGGCGTCGAGTTCGCGCGCCAGTTCGCGCGTCCGCACCGCGTCGGCGAGGGCGAACCGGCGGGGCGAGGCGACGACCACGCAGGCGTCGGCCACCGCCAACGGCACGCCCACGTCGGCGCGCATCCCCGCCGGGCAGTCGACCACCACGTCGCCGTGGGCGTCGGCGACGGCGCGGACGGCGTCGGCCAGTCGCGTCACGTCGGCGGCGCGTGCGCCCGCGAGCGACCGTCCGCAGGGGACGAGACTGACGGGACCGCCGCGCACCGCCTCCGTCGGCGTCGCACGCCCGGCGAGGACGTCGTGGAGGTCGGGTCCACGACCCTCCGGGAGGTCGCTCATCCCGAGGTCGGCGTCGACGACGACGGCGTCGAGGGCGGCCGCGAGGTTGTACGCGACGGTGGTCTTGCCGACGCCGCCTTTCCCGCCGGCGACGGCGAGTATCACGCGAACCTCCGGAGGTCCTCGACCGGGACGTCCACCGCCTCGGCGCGCGCCGAGAGCGCCTCGGCACGAATCGCCACCCTGTGGAGGGCGTCGGCGTCAGCCGAGAGTCGACGCGAGAGCGCAGACACCGACTCGCACTCCGAGAGCGCGTCCGCCGCCGTCTCCACCGAGGCGTCCGTGAATCGCTCGCCGCGTTCGATTCGCCGGTCGACGGCGACCAGCCACGACTCGACGGCGGTCGGTACCCCCTCGGTCCCGTCGCCCGACTCGTCCGTGGTTTCGGAGGCGACGCCAGTCGCGTCCACGCCGTCGGCGTCGCGTTCCGTCTCGGCGTCACCGACGCGTTCCGCGTCGTCGTCCGCCTCGGTCCAGTCGGTCGGTCCGTCGGGGCGCGTCGGCGCGGGCGGCGCGTCGGGGACGGCGTCGGCGGGGGGTCGGGGGTCGCCGAGCGACCGAACGACCGACGCCGGCGACGACCCGTCGGCGTCGTCGTCGGCCCGTCCCTCGTCGGTCACCGACACCGGCGGCGTCGTCGGCGCGGACGGGCAGGCGTAGCCGAGGACGCGCCGCCCCTCGGCGGGGACGACGCCCTCGAACCCCGTCTCGGACCACCCGGCCTCGGCGACGCCCGCCCGTCGCGGCGGGAGGACGGGTCCGTCGAGTCGATTCTGTACGCGAACGCGTCGGGCGACCGGCGCGGGATTCGACAGTTCGACCGTCACGAGGGAGACGCCCGTCTCCGCGAGAGCGTCGACCGAACAGTCGGATTCGATGGCGGACATGGGCGCCAGTGGCCGCGCCACCGGATTTATACTCTCGGCACGGTCGGGAGACGAGTAAGCGCGACGCCGCCGCGACGATACTGTGAGCCTACCACACGCGGGGGCGAGCCTTACGAGACGGCCCGGTCGCGGGGGAGAACGCGCGCTCGAATACGCGACGAATAACAATGGTCTCGCGGGCAGTATCGGGGACCCCATGACGTACGTACCAGGTGGAAACGCGTCCGTGTTACAGGTAGGCGTCCCGCAGTACCTCAGCGAGGCGGTAGCGAGCGTCGTCAACTTCCTGCCCCAGCTCATCGGCGCGCTGGTCATTCTGGTGGTCGGGTGGATAGTGGGCCGTCTGATCGGCGGCATCGTTCGGCGCGTGGCCGACCGGACCAACCTCGACCGACTCGTCGCCGAGACGCCGCTCGGCCGAGCGCTGGGCGAAAGCGAGAAGGCGATTTCGCGGAGCATGGGCCGCATCGCGGCCTACTTCGTCTACGCGCTGGCGATACTCGCGGCGGCCGACGCGCTCGCAATCGACCTGCTTTCGGAGTGGATTTCGCGGGCCGTCTCGTACCTGCCGGCGTTCGTCGCGGGGGCGCTGATAATCGTCCTCGGGTTCGTCCTCGCGGACTTCTTGGCCGACGTGGTGGGCCAGACCGAGGCCATGACCGACGTGGGCTACACCGAGGCGTTCGCCGACGGCCTGCGGGTGTTCCTCTACTTCGTGGCGGTGGTCGTCGGTCTCGATACGATGGGCGTCGACGTACAGATACTCTACCTCTTCGCCGGCGCACTCGCGGGCGGACTCGCCCTCGGGATGGCGCTCGCCATCGGCATCGCGTTCGGACTCGGCGGCCGCGACTACGTCGCCGCCAACATCGGTACGTGGCTCCCGGGGCGAGCGACCGGGAGCGAATCGACGCCGATGGGACAGGCCGACGGCGGCGAGGAGTCCGCCGACTGACGGCGCGACGGCGTGGGAGGAGGGTCACCTACACCCGGACGACCGGAGCGTCGAGGGTCGACGCCGCCGCCGTCGCGTCCGCGAATCGCCCGAGTCCGTCGAGGACGACCGGCGCGTCGAGACGGCCGAGACGCGCGACGGCGAGTGCCGCCGTGGTGGGGTCGCCCTCGTACGTGCCGGGCGCGTCGCCCACCGTCACCTCGGTCCCGCCGGGCACCGTCTCGACGGCGGCCGCGAACCGCGGCCAGACCGAGCGGGCGAGGTCGGCGCGCACCTCGCGTTCGAGGTTGGCCACCCGGTCCTGGAGTTCGAGGCGTCGCTGGCGCCGGTCGCGGGCCGCCCGCGCCTCGCGTTCGGCGCGGTCGAGGGCTTGCTCGGCGGCGATGCGCTCGGTTTCGACCTCGGAGAGTCGGCCGACGGCCGCCGAGAGGGCGTCCTCGACCGACGCGGCGTCGGCGCCCGTCTCGCGTCGCTCGGCGAGTCGACCCCGCAGTTCGGCCACCCGTTCCCGAAGGCGTTCCTCCTCGGCGCCCGCCTCGGCGACGCGACGGCGGGCGGCCCGCAGGTCGGGAGCAGGGGGCGACAGCGACGCCAGTCGCTCGCGGGCGTCTGCGAGCGCCGACGCCTCGGCCGCCGTGTGGCCCACCGACCGCGCGGCGGCGGCGAGGGCGGCCCGCCGGTCGAATCCGCTCGGCGGGAGGACGCCCACGTGGTCGTAGAGCGGTCCCGGGTCGGGACACTCGACCACGACGGACGCCGCCGACTCGGCGTCGCTCGCCCGGACGGCGCGGACGACGGCCGCCGCGTCCACGTCCGTCTCCCCGAGGTCGACCGCTCGCCCCTCGTAGACCCGGTCGACGGTCACTCGCATAACTCGGAGTCGCGCATCTCCGTCGGGTCGGGGTGGTCGGTGCCGGCGGCGAACTTCGCGTAGGGCGTACTCGCCGCCTCGCGGTCCTCGTAGGCTTCGGCGGCCGCCCGCACCGACTCGGGAACGGTCTCGAACTCGTTGAGCGGGCGGGTGCGCTCTAGCTGTACGTCCGCGCCGTGTTTCTCCCGGAGGCGGAGCGCGAGGAAGGCGCCGAACTCCGTCTCCGCGAACAGCGCCGCGCGCCCGAACCGCCGGACGACCGTCGACTCGTGGCTCCGAGCGACGTTTCGGAGCGTCGTGCGGGCGGCCCGGGAGTACGTGACGACGAGTATCAACGGGCGTGCGTGGCGCTACCACGGACCTAACGGTGTCGGTAGCGGCAGGCCCTCGGGTTCAGCCGAGACGCTCGACCTCGAAGGTGGGGTCGCCGTCGGCGAGGTCGGCGATGCGTTCGCGGGCCGCCGCGCGCGACTCCGCGACGACGACCACCCCCTCGGCCGCCTCGTCGCCGCGCCCGGCGTAGGCCGCCCGGCCCGACTCGTCGTCGAACTCCGTGGCGTACGTCCGCAGGACCGCGAGCACCCGCCGTTCGGTCTCCGCGAGGTCGACCGCGCCCGACTCGAACTCCCGGAGGGTCTCCTCGACGTTCCGGAGGGCGGAGATGCGGTCCACTCACACCACCTTGAACTGGTCGGTCGTCGGACTGTAGAGGTCGCCCTTCCGACGCAACTGCTCTATCTGGTCGTGGACCTTCTCCTCCTCGATGCCCTCCTGTGCCGCCCGGTCGACGACGGCGTCGAGGGGTGCGCCCGCCTCTTCCTCGTAGTCGGCGTCGACCGCCTCGATGATGTCCTTGATGTTCTTGATGCGGTCGCGCTGGCTCTTGGAGGTGCCCGTCTCGATGACGTCGGCGTCGAACTCGCCGGTCTCGGGGTCGACGCCGATGTCCTGCAGACACGAGCGGACGATTTCGATGACGCGCTCTGCGTCCTCGCGTTCGACGGCGTCGGACAGACGCACCCGCGCGCTGGCCTCCGAGAGGCGGACCAGCGCTTCGAGTTTGCGGGCGGTGACGGGGACGGGAGCGTCCTCGTCGGCCCCCTTCGCGCGCAGGTCGACGTAGAACTCCCGGATGGCCGCCCGCGCCTCCTCGGTCATCGTCGGATAGCAGTTGCGCTTGGCGTAGGCGATGTACTTCCGCAGGAGGTCCGGGTCGATGGCGGGTTCGACCGTGTCCGTGACTTCGTCGACCTCCGCGCTGGTGAACTCGGGGTTGGCCAACTCCGTGCGCTGGGTGTTCAACTCGCCCGCGTAGTTGGTGCGGAGGATGTGGTCGGCGAGCGCCGCGTCCTCGTCCGGGTCGGGCTGGTCGGTGACCGTGAAGATGAGGTCGAACCGCGAGATGAGCGCGGGTTCGAGGTCGATCTGCTCGCCGATGGGTTCGTACTGGTCGAAACGGCCGTACTTCGGGTTGGCGGCGCCGAGGAGCGAACACCGCGACTTCAGGGTGGCGTTGATGCCCGCCTTCGAGATACTGATCTGCTGCTGTTCGAGCGCTTCGTGCATGGCCGAGCGGTCCTCGGAGTTGTGGACGACCATGCCGTTGGCGACGAAGTTGTGGGTGCCCTCGACGGAGAGGTCGTAGACGCGTGGGTCGCGGCGGTCCTCGATTTCGACGACGAGAGCGTGCAACCGGGAGCGAGCGGTTTCGACGCGGTCGAGGATTGCGGCCCGAACGTCCTCGAAGCGGTCGGTTTCGACGATGCCTCGAAGCCAGCGCGAGATGGTCGAGCCGTCGACGCCGACGTCGCCTGCGATGGCTTTCCGCGAAATCGAATAGCGGTCTACGAGTATCCGAAGGTCAGCCCACGTCTCGGGCCGGGGCTCCCCGTCGAGTAGCGTCCGGGCTCGGTCAAGGGCACGGGTGGCGTCACAGCCGAGAAGGTCGGCAAGTTCGTGTTTCAGTCGGTCGATGCGGTCGTCGTTCGCGGTCGCTTTGACGGTCTCGACCGCAGTGACACGTCGCCATTTCACGTCACCATCGACGAGTTCGCGGAACCGTGAGAGGTCGGTCGCGGCAACGTTCGAGAGGATCGCTCGGAGCCTCTCGGCCACTGCGATGCGAAGCGACGAATCGGTTCCCCAGCCACGGGAGACTGCTTGCTGGGAGACCCCGGTAATCTCCGATGCCAGTTCCGATTGAGAGACGTGATAGCGATCTTTTAACCGTTCGAGCGTCCCCCACTCCGGCACGTCAGACAACACGTCGAGGTCACGGCTAGCGTCCTCTCTGCGGCGTTCGAACGAGTCGAGAATCGTCTGCGCCAGCCGCAACGACACGTTCGCATCGCCGTTCTCGAAGTCACAGTACGTCGTGCCCGCGATGCCACACTCGTCCTGATAGAGACGGAGCGAATCGCGACAGTCTGCGATCAGTCCACCACAGTCCGGAACGACATCGAGTATCGGGCGGTCTCCGGACACCGCCGAGCGAACGGTATCGAGTGCCGACGATTTTCGGTCGAGAACGAAGCCCACGTGACGGTCGAACGCGCGGAGCGAGTCGGCATCGGTGATGGCGAGGACGTACAGGTCACGGCCTTCGTCTCGCTCGCGCGTCTGAATCTGCGTCGACACGTCGAACTCCAGCAAGAGCTGCTTCGTGCCGAGGAGGATTTCGTAGCTCGACGAGTAGATGCGAACGTTTCCAGTGTGCGTATCGACCGTTCCCTCGCTGTCAGCGAGCGCACGGACGAACGCCGCCTTGGTGGCACGGGACGCGTGGGAGACGCCTCCGGGGAAGGCTTTCTGGTCGTACGTCTCCAGATTCATGCCAGCGTCGAGTACAGCGTCGGCGTATTCCCGTCCAGCGAGTCGAACGGTTTCGACGCCGTCGGACCGGTGCTCGCTGGGGGGTCGCGTCGGTTCCGCATCGAACACCTCGCGGCACGCTCGCTCGAAATCCGCGAGAAGTTCCTCCTCGGCGTTGGTGAACCGGATGCCGTAGCTCCCGTGGTCCCGGTCGTAGTAGACGTTGCCGTCACCGGAGAGATAGCCGAGGAGTGCACCGAACGCGGGGAAACGCTCCCCCTCTGTGACGCCGGTATCGAACGAGGAATCCGATGCGGCGACACCGCCGTCTGCCGCCGCACCACGAAGCTGTCGCGGCACGTACACCCAGTCTCCGGGTTCGAGGTCGGCGGCCGACCGCTCGACCCGCTCACCCTCTTCGAAGACGAAGAAGGGGTGCTCGTCGGTCGCGGTGAGTCGCTCGCCCGTTTCGAGCCGAACGTCGGTCAGTTCGTCGGGCGCCTCGTACTCGTGAATCGCCGTCACGGGACGCGAGACGATGCGTCCATCGTCGGTCATCGTCCACGCGTCGACGTCGAGGTTCCGAATTGTGCGGCCGTTCGAGAGGGATTCTATCTCCCCTGCCTCGGCCGCCTCGCGAGCGAGTTCGCGGATGCGTCGCACGGACCCATCGGCCAACTGCACGAACGTTTCACCGGTCACACACCGCATCTTGTCCAGTTCGTCCACTGCCGCGATGCCCTTATCGGCCAACACGAGCGCCCCGGCTTCGAGCGTCCATTGCTGGCCGTCGCCGAAGTCGTCGCGGACGGCCGCGGCCGTGAGCCCTGCGGAACTCGACCCCTTGCCCGACGTGTAGACCGACCGCGGCGCGATGTTTTGGATGTACGAGAGGAGTTGGGAGTTGTGCGAGACGACGCCGTTGGCGAGGTAGCTGTGCGTGTCCGTGACTTCGAGGTCGTAGACCCAGTCGTCGTCGGAGTCGACGGGTTCGATGGAGTCGATGCGGTCCCAGAAGACGTCGTTCGTACGGCAGGAGTTCGGTACGTCGGTGGGGGAGGCCCGTCGCTTCGCCGTCGTCCCACCGTCGGAGGCGAGGAACGGTTCGGCGTCGCCTCCGAACGCCTCGGACGCTCGTGAGACGGCAATCGAGTCCCCTGCGTCGAGTTCGTCGGCCCTGACGGCGTCCAGACCGTCGCCATCCTGCACGAATAGCGGATGCGAGGGCGTGACCTCCAGTTCTCGGCCACTCGCCGTCCGAACGCGATACAGGTGGTCGGGGGCCTCGCGTTTCCAAGCGCGCGTCGCGCACCGCGTCGTCAGTTCGCCGTCCGACGTGACCGAGAGGAGGTCGACGTCGGTCTCGTCGTAGACGCCGTCGTCGACGGGCGTCGGGTCGTCGAGGTTCCGTTCGACGAGGTCACGAATCGCCACCTCGCGGCCGTCGGCCAACGTCACGCGCGTGTCGCCGGCAACGCACTTCCCCGTCCCGGGGTCACCGATGAGAAGCATATGTAAATCGCCGCGAATCCGGGAACCGTCGGGGAGGTGTTTGGTGACGCCCGAGAACAGTTGGAGAATCATGGCGAGTTTCTCCTGGTCGTAGCCGTAGATGGAGGGCGCGACGGAGGCGACCATCTCCTCGTAGATGCTTCCGTGATTCGAGAGTTCGACGATGTCGCGTTTGTCGGCCTCCGTAATCTCCATGTCCTCGAACTCCTCGTCTTCGATTTCCACCGAGACGCCGTCCATGTAGAGGTCGAAAATCTGGGACTTCTCGTTGCCCTGCGTCACCTGTTCGATGTGGAGGACGCCGGTGACGGTGACGTGGTCGCCGGCGGTCACTCTCCCGGTCACGTCGTCTTCGACGTTGACGTCGATGCTCTGGGGCGTCTCGCCGCCGCGCAGGCCCTCGGGGCTCTCCTGAATCCGGAGTTTCTGGGAGTCGACGAACTCGGATTGGTCGTAGTTCACCCGGAAGGGACCCTGTCGCTCACACCCCTGACACTCGTGGGGTTCCTGAAAGCTTCCGTCGGACTGCGGGATGTAGGTCATGGTGCCACAGCGCTGGCACTCGAAGGCGGCGTCGGTGATTTTGGGCCGGACGTCCGTGGCCTTGCGGACGATGCCGGAGACGGCGACCATCCGCCCGACGTGGTTGTCGTGGACGCGGATGTCGCGGATGGCGACGGTGTCGGGGAGGTTGCGCAGGCGGACGTGGGCCTGTCCGAGGGAGACGTCGGCGGGCAGGTCGTAGAGGCGGAGGGCCTCCTCGGCGAGTTCGCCGAACTGGTCGGGTTGGTCGAGGTAATCCTCCGCGAGGTCCGGGTCGAAGGTGTAGAGGTCGTCGTAGTCGACGTAGAGCGAGCGCTGTTCGTTGGGGTATCGCTGAGCGAGTTGGCTAATCGCGTCGCGGCAGTAGTTCCGGTAGAACCGCGTGAACCGGTCGATGAGTTCCTGATTCTGCGACGACTGCGCCATGAAACCTCTGTTGCGCGTGCCGACTCAAGAGTCTTCGCACCAGTATCGGGGGGTGAATCCGAGAACCGTGGCGAGACGAACCGCCCCACCCGAATCGGCGCGGCCGCCGCCGAGAGTAATAACAGGAATAGTATGATTCGAAATATAAAACAGAAATTTTGTATTTTGGGCCGACGTCGTCGCGTCGTCTCGGGGAGAACCGTGACGCATCGGATCCGAAGACGAGAGCCACGAAAGAGAGCATTTCGACCCCATAGACGCGTATTATCGGCGTCCGCGAGACGGGTCAGAGACGGTCTTCGTAGGCGCTCGACGCGGTCGCAATCCCAATCTCGTCAAAATGTCAATTTACTCTCCATATACACCAATAGAGACAAAATAGAGCCGCATTTCGGCGTGTCTTCAAGAATTTCTCAGTATAAATAGAGAAATTGAATATAAAATTGACAATCCACGGCGTCGAAAACGCAGAGAAACATAAAATAAAAATAATGTATCGGAATTTGTGAATAAGCAGTCGACGCACGGCGTCCTGCGGGGGAGAACGTCGCCAGTGCCGACGAGTCGTGCCGACGGGGCGCCGAACGCATTGAGAGCGAAAATAACGAACGTAGTTTTGTTAACCCGAGCGAGACCACCAATCCAGTGCGTTCGCCAGATACGAACGGGGTCACGCCGGAACGCGGGTGGCGAGCGGACGTCGAGGGCGAAAACGCCACGGAATCGGGGCGTTCGCGCCGAGAGGCGCGAGTTTCCGAGGAGTCCGCTCGGGCACGTCCGTTCGCATTTCGAAAACGGACGAGCAACGCCGTAAGACGCGGGGTGAGGTCGACGGCGACGCGGACCGGACGCTCGAACCCCGTCGGCGACGCCGACGAATTCGTTTGATATAGGTAAACGATTAAGTGCGTTCGGTGGGATGTGAGCGCATGACCATCGAAGGCGGCAAATCGCCCCGGACGCTGAAGACGGTGGAGCGGACCGTCGAAATCGTCGAGGCGCTCGAAACGCTGGACGGCGCGGGCGTGACCGAGTTGGCCGCCCACCTCGACATGTCGAAGAGCACGACGTATCACTACCTGGCGACGCTCCAACAGGAGGACTTCGTCGTCAAGAACGGCGAGCAGTACGAACTCGGCTTGCAGTTCCTCCTCTCCGGGGAGTACGTCAGGAACCAGAATCGACTCTACAAGTACGGCAAGGACGAAGTCGAGGACCTCGCGGAGGCGACGGGGGAGTACGCGAACCTCTTTACGGAACAACACGGGAAGGGCATCAACCTCTATAAGGTGCGCGGGAGCGACGCCGTGGGGAGTGGCTACCAGACGAACAAACTCCAGCGCCCGGATTACCTCCACTGTACGGCCACGGGCAAGGCGATTTTGGCCTACCTCCCCGAGGAACGCGTCGACGAAATCCTCGACCAACACGGCCTGCCAGCGCAGACGGCCAACACCATCACCGACCGGTCGGACCTGTTCGAGAAACTCGAAACCGTGCGCGAACGGGGGTACGCGTACAACGACGAGGAGGAAGTGGAGGGACTCCGCGCCGTCGGCGCGCCGGTCATCGACCGCAACGACAACGTCCTCGGGTCGCTGAGCGTCGCCGGACCGACGAGTCGGCTGAAAGGCGAGCAGTTCACGTCGGAGATTCCCGAACGGGTCCAGAGCGCCGCCAACGTCATCGAGGTGAACGTGAACATGGCGACTCACGACGACGAATCGGACGACTGACGCCCGTTCGGACGAGACGAGCGGTGTGGCAGGCCGCCGTCAGAAGCGTTTGGAACGTACGAACGCGTCGGCGACGTGGGTGGCGACGAGACGCTCACTCGCGGGCCAGATTCACGAGGCCGGCGGTCAACACGCGCGTCGCAGTCGCACAACTGTCCCAGTCCGTCCATTCGAGAGGGCTGTGCGAGAAGCCGCCTTCGGAGGGCGCAAAGAGCATGCCCGCGTCGGTGACGCTTGCGACGTGCATCGTGTCGTGGCCGGCGCCGGAGTGGAGTTCGAGCGACGGGACGTCGACCGCCGAGACGGCGTTTCGGAGGGCGTCCGTACACCGCTCGCTCATCTGACTCGGGGCGATGTCGTACGGTCGCTCGAAGGCCGTCTCGACCCCGCGCGTGGCTTCGAGGTCCGCGAGGCAGTCCCGAACCCGCCCGACGATGGTCTCCATCGAGTCGTAGCGAACGTCCCGAACGTCGATGCCCAGTTCGACGGTGCCCGGGACGACGTTGACCGCGTTCGGCGAGACGTCGAGTTTGCCGACCGTGCCGACGACGGTGTCGCCGTGCGCGGCGACGAGGTCCTGCGTCGCCTCCTCGACGGCGAGGACGAGTTCGCTCGCGGCGGTGAGGGCGTCGGTTCGCTCGGCCATCGTCGTCGACCCGGAGTGGTTCGCCTCGCCGCGAATCTCGACCGAACACCGGATGGTCCCCGTGATGGAGGTGACGAGACCGACGGCCGCGCCCGCGTCCGTGAGGCGTTCGCCCTGTTCGACGTGGAGTTCGAGCCACGAGTCCCACTCGCTCGCGTCGAGTCGGCCGGTGCCGTGAAAGCCGACGTCGCTCAGCGCCGATTCGAGCGTCACGCCGTCGTCGTCTTCGAGTGCGAGGGCGTCCGCGACGCTCCGCCGACCGCTCGCCACCGACGAACCGAGCACGCCGTTGGAAAAGCGCGCTCCCTCCTCTTCGGTGAAACAGACGACTTCGACCGGGCGAGCGAGGTCGAGGTCGGCCGCTCGCATCGCGCGGACGGCTTCGAGACCGGCGTAGACGCCGAGGACGCCGTCGAAGATGCCCCCCTCGGGGACGGAGTCGAGGTGGCTCCCGACCGCGACCGGCGCGGCCTCGGGGTCGGCGCTCTCGGGCACCCACCGCCCCGCGACGTTGCCGACCGCGTCGACGCGAACCTCCAGCCCCGCCGTTTCGAGGCGGTCGACGAAGTACTCCCGCGCCCGTCTGTTCGCGTCCGTCCCCGTCAGGACCGTCCGCCCGTTGCCCCGGTCGGTGGCGATGGCGCCGAAGTTCGCGTTCGTCGTGACGTCGTCACGGAGTCGGTCCTCGCTGATACATCGGTGTACGCGGTCTGCTACGCTCATGTGCTACGATTGTGGTGTATTCGATCTGATGCGAACGTACCGACGTTCGATGTGGTTCGGCTCAAGGGTATCGACGGGACGATTCCCTAAATCTCCCGGACGACGATGTCTTGGACGCCGTCGCGGAGGGTCAGTTCCTCCAGTTCGGCGAGTTCTTCGCGGGAGGCGTGCAGATTGGCGACGTGGTTGCCCGCGAGTTCGCCGGCCGGACTCTTGAAACACGTCGGCCCGCAGGGGACGAGTATCTCCTGTTCGTTCCGGTAGCCCGGATAGAGCAGGATGTCCCCGCGAGAGGGGTAGACGGTGTGGTTCTCGCGCGGTATCTCCGGGAGGTCGATCTCGTCGATGTTGACCCACGTCGCGTGTCCGCTCCAGCGGACGTGCATGAGTTCCGATTCCAGCGGCAGGAACTCCCGGAACGCCTCGACCGAACGCGGAGCCTCCGATTCGAGGAGGTCGGCCACGAACGTCTCGCCGTCGATGTCGAACTCTATCTGTGTCACACGTCGCTTAATAACGGCGGGGAGAATAAAGGTTGCGTCTATCGAAACGGTAGTGTTCAGATAAGCCTTGCAAGAAGACACCGAGAGTTCTGGGAACACCTCGAAAGCCCCGACTCGCTGGAGTCGGGGGTAGCGAGGTGGTCTCAGTCCCCTTGTTCTAATCTGAACAGTACCATCGAAACCGTCGAGTGGCGCCCGAGTCGGTGGCAATGCGTCTCGAAATCCGATGCCGACCCGTATCGGAACCGAATAGAGACGGGACAGTGCGAGTCGTGGGGAGAGACGGGACTCGGGTCCGAGTCAGACCGACCAATCAGGAATCTCGCGCTCGACGAACTCGCCGTAGCCGGGTTCGCCGACGACGTCGCCGCCCTCCGCGACGACCGTCCCGCGAACGATGGTCGTATCGACCGCTCCGTGTACCGTCCGGCCCTCGTATATCGAGTAGTCCGCCTTCGAAGCGTTGTCTCGTGCCGAAATCGTCGTGGTGGCGTCCGGGTCGAAAATCACGATGTCCGCGTCGGTACCGGGGTCGAGGGTTCCCTTGTTCGCCAGTCCGAACGTTTCGGCGGGATTCTGGCTCATGACGCGAGAGAGGAACTGATAGGACAGGTCTCGCTCGTTGACGGCTTCGTCGTGGAAGACGGGAAGGCTCACCTGAACGCCGTTCGCACCGAACGGTCCCTCCCACCATTCGCTCTCTTCTTTGCTCCGGCGTTTCTGTGCGACGTGGTCCGTCGAGACGACGCGCAGAACGTCTCGTTGGAGGTACTCGAAGAGCGCCTCGATGTCGTCCTCGGAGCGCAACGGCGGCGCGATGCGCGCGAGGTTGCCGATCTCCTCGTGGAGGTCGCCCGTGAGGGTCGTGTAATGCGTACACGTCTCGCCACGAATGAGGCTCCCGTCCTCCTGATAGCGTTCGATTGCCTCCGCGGACTTCCGACACGAGGTGTGAATGCCGTAGTATTTGGCACCGACTTCGCGCGCGCTTCGAGCGACGTCGTCGGCGGCCATCGCCTCCGTGTAATCCGGCCGCGATTCGGGGTAGATGCTGGGGTCGTGGTCCTCCTCCCGAAGTCTCGCAGTGATGGCCTCACAGACGGAGTCGTCCTCGGTGTGGCCGACGCCGACGGCGCCCAAGTCGCTGATTTTCTCTAAGACCCGGTTGATGTAGCCGTTCGAGAGACCGAACTCGTAGGCGGTGTACATCTTGAACGAGGTGACGCCGGCGTCGACCACGTCGGCCATCTCGTCGAACAGGTCGTCGCCCTCGCGGAGGAGACCGCCGTGGAATCCGTAGTCGATCAGGGCATCCTCGGCCTTCTCTCGCTTGCGCTCGATTCCTTCGAGGAGAGTCCCCTCTTCGTCCCACGCGCTCTCCGGACTGTCGTACGCCTGCCACGCGAAGTCGATGACCGTGGTCACTCCACCGAGTGCGGCCGCCTTCGTCGCCGTCTCGTAGGTGTCGATGGAGACGTGGTCGTCGATTTGAACGTGCGGGTCGACGATGCCGGGCATGACGACGTTGCCGTCCGCGTCGATTGTCCGGTCGGCCTCAGGGAGTTGCTGTCGGTCGCCGAGTCCGACGATAGTCCCGTCGTCGATTGCGATTCCACCCTCGAAGGAACGATTGCCGGAGACGACCCTACCATTCTCGATGACGGTATCTACTGGCATCAGTGCCGAGTTTCGACTATCAACATAAAACGTTTTCCCCGCCTCGAACGG
>JBDGTR010000018.1:0-23254 GCA_042216635.1 Haloplanus sp.
GACGTTCTCGACGGATGCCACGGCGGCGGCGAAGAGACGCGTAGGCCCACGCAAGACGGGAGTATTTTTAGTGCCCCGGGTGTACCACTGACCACATGTTCAAGGCCATCGTGAGTGCGTCGACGCTCCGGGACGCCCTCGACTCCGTGAGCGTGCTGGTCGACGAGTGTAAGGTGCGACTCAACGAGGACGGCCTCGCGATTCGGGCGGTCGACCCCGCGAACGTCGGCATGGTCGACCTCTCGCTGGACGCGGCGGCGTTCGAGTCCTACGAGGCCGACGGCGGCGTCATCGGCGTCAACCTCACCCGACTGGAGGACATCGCTGGGATGGCCAACGCAGGCGACCTCGTCCACCTCGAACTCGACGAGGAGACCCGAAAGCTCCACATCCGCATCGACGGTCTCTCCTATACGCTCGCGCTCATCGACCCCGACTCAATTCGTCAGGAACCCGACATTCCTGACCTCGACCTGCCCGCAGAAATCGTCGCCGAGGGGAACCAGCTCAGCCGCGGCATCAAGGCCGCCGACATGGTCTCCGACCACATCAACCTCCGCGTCGACGAGGAGGCCGAGACCTTCCACATCGAGGCACAGGGCGACACCGACGACGTGGACTTCGAACTCGGTACCGACGACCTCATCGCCCTCACGGCCGGCCCTGCGGACTCGCTGTTCTCGCTGGATTACCTCAAGGACATGAACAAGGCCATCCCGGGCGACGCCGAGGTGACCGTCGAACTCGGCGAGGAGTTCCCCGTCAAACTCCACTACGAGTTCGCCGAGGGGATGGGCAACGTGACGTTCATGCTCGCGCCGCGCATCCAGAGCGAGTAATCGACTCGCCGACTCGGTCACGTCGCCATCTCACTCGCTCGTGACGGCCCGCGCCGCCCGAAGGACGAACGGAATCGGCACCAGCAACAGCGCCCCCGCGACGAAGGGAAGCCAGTAGACGAGGACGTAGAAGATGGCCATCACCGGCGGGCCGACGGTCCGGCCGAGGCTTCCCGCGCCCTGCGTGACGCCGAAGGCGTTGCCCTGCCGGTCGGCGCTCGTCGCCTGTGAGACCAGCGTCGACAGCGAGACGTTGAGCAGGCCGTTTCCGAAGGAGAGACCGCCGAGGACGACCAGCAGGACGACCAGTTCGCGGGTCAGCCACGCCGGGCCGGGAAGCACCGGCAACACCGCCCGTCCGACGGCCGGCGCGAAGGGGAGCACCGCGAGGACGGCGAGCAACACGACGGCGCCGACGACGGCCAGTCGCGTCTGGTCGTAGCGCCGCGAGAGTCGCCCCACGAGAACGCCCTGATTCACCACGCCGAGGACGCCGACGTACGTCAACAGGAGGGCGGTCTGAGTCTCGGCGTAGCCGTAGACGTCGGCCGCGTAGGGGATGAACATCACCTGAATCCCCGAGAACGCGACGGAGACGAGGAAGAAGGCGACGACCAGCCCCCGGAGGTCGACGTCGCGGAGGGCGTCCAGAAACGCCCCGACGAGCGTCGTTCGCGGCGTCGGTGCGCGGGCGGACCGGTCGGGTTCCTCCACGAACGTCGCCGCCAAGAGGAGGCTCGTGAAACTCAGACAGGCGGCGCCGAAACTCGGCAGGGAGTAACTCGTCGTCGGGACGACGGCGGGGAGGACGGCCCGGGCCGCCGAGACGACGGCCGGACTGGCGAGGAGACCGCCGAGCGCCGGGCCGAAGATGAACCCGAGGCTGAAGGCGGCGCCGACGAGACCGAGCGCACCCGCGCGGCGCTCCGGCGGCGTCACGTCGGCGATGTACGCCTGCGCGGTGGCGATGTTGCCGCCCATGGCGCCCGCGAGCATGCGCGACCCGAACAGGGTTGCCAGCCCCGCGACGAGACCGAACGCCGACTGCACCTCCGCCGAGACGCCGAAGACGAGCCACGCGGTGGCGCTCCCGGCGAGCGAGAGCATCAACACGGGGCGTCGCCCCCGGTCGTCGGAGAGGCGGCCCAGCAGGGGGGCGAAGGCGAACTGCAACAGCGAGTACGACGCCGCCAGCAGGCCGATGTAGACGTCGCTGACGCCGAACGAGCGGACGTAGAAGGGGAGGATGGGGATGACGACGCCGAACCCAAGCAGGTCGACGAAGACGACGGCGACGACCGTCGCCAGCGCGCGCCGGGGGCGGTGGACCGTCGCGGTGGCGGCTTCGGGGACGCTCACGTCAGTGGTGGCGTCGTCGTCGGGTAAAAAGCCACGCCTCGGTCGGGAACGGACACACGCCCGTCGCCTCAGAGACTCCGGTCGATGACTCGCTTTGCGGCGACGGCTTTCTCCTTCCAGCCGTACCCCGCCTCGTAGACGTGGCGTTTCTTCTCGACCAGGGCCTCGGGAGAGGCCTCCTCGAAGCCGCCGCGGTCCCACGACCCGCTGTCACGGAGCCACTCCACGACGTTGGCTTTCGTCTCGGACCACGACAGGCCGACCATCTCGTACCACGCTATCATGGCGAAGACGGCGTTGTCGTGACAGCCGGGGACGCTCCCCTTCCGGTAGATGGTGCGCACGGGGTCACGGGAGGGGACGGAGACGACTTCGCGGTACTCGTCGGCGGGCAGGAGGCGGAGGCGGTCGTTGGACTCGTCGACGCGGCCGTCTCGCTGGAGGCGAGAGAGCGCCGCGTGGTGGAGCGCCGACCACTCGCCGTGGACGGCCTCGGGCAGGTCGTCGGCGTCGACGACGCCCCCCGAGAGCACCGCCACGACGTCCGTATACGCCTTCTCGACGTCGGCCCACGGCCGCCCCTCGAACTCGCAGTCGGCGTCGTGGAGGCTGTTGGTGGTCCGGCAGTCCGGGCAGGCGTAGTCGAACACCGGCATCACCGACACCTCGTCGTCCGCGGCATTAATCCACCGGGTCCGAGCGTCCACACCGTCGCGCTTATCCACCCGCCGGCACAACCCCGGAGCGATGCGCGTCGACCCGCTTCACGCCCGATACCCCTTCTTCGAGGCCGCCCGCGACGCCGTGAGCGAGGCCGACATCTCGCCGCCGCGACTGGTGGCGACGGGCGACCCGGCGGTCGACCGCGCCCGCGAACGCGTCGAACGCGCGCTGATGGCGGGCACCGTCGCCCCCGACTCCGAGCGCTGGAGCGCGCGCGACGAACTCCTCTCGTACCCCATCGCGCGCATCCTCGTCTCGCTGGTGGACGTTCCCGCCGCCGTCGAGAAGTACGCCGAGGCGGAGGCGGCGACGGCCGCCGAGCGCTTCCGGACCGACCTCGACGACGACGACACTGCGGGTCTGCGGAGCGTCGACGCCGCGTCGGTCGACCTCGACGCCCTCCTCGCGGAGTTCGGTCTCCGGGAGACGGTGACCCGCGCGTCGGGGACCGACCGCCGCGAGGAGACGTTCCGCGTGGCCGTAGCGACGTACCTCCGACTCTCGGACCCCGGCTGGGGCGACCGCTGGCGACTCGTCAACCGCGAACTCGCCGACGGCGAGGTGCCCGTCGACCGCGACGAACTCCTCTCTCTGCTCGAAGAGGCGGTCCGCCGGCGCGTCGCGGCCGGCCTCCCGTTCGACGTGCGGGGGAGCGCCGCCGGCGACGAACTCGCGGCGGCACTCGACGACGCCGTCACGGAGCTTCGGAGCCTGCTCTCGGAGCGCGACCGCCTGCCGACCGTCGAGACGGTCGCACCCGCGCAGTTCCCGCCGTGCGTGACGGCGCTCTTGGACCGCGCCGCCGACGGCGAGGACCTCCCGACGCATTCGCAGTTCGCGCTCACCGCCTTTCTCGTCTCGCTGGGGATGGACGCCGAGGACGTGGCCGAGCGGTGGCCGGCACTCGCCGGCGACGAACTCGACCACCGGGTGACGGTCCTCGCCGACGAGGGGAGCGACGGGAGCCAGTACCCGCCGCCGACGTGTGCGACGATGGACGCCTACGGCGACTGCGTGAACACGGACGCGCGGTGCGAGACGGTCGACCACCCGCTGGGCTACTACGCCGGCGCGGTGGCCGACGCGGACGCGAACCGCGAGTGACGGGACTACCGCGAGAGAAAGAGACCGACGCCGGCCATCACGAGGACGAACAGCGCGATGCTACCGACGAGCGCCAGACCGCCGGCCGAGCCGAAACCCTCGTGGTCGTAGACGACGCCGATGCCGAGGATGAGAGCGACGTAGACCCCTACGGCGGCGACCGAGACGATGATCTTCTGGACCATCCCCTCTTCGAGTTCCATGCTCGGGATACCGCCGGGGGCCGGCAAAAGAGCTTCGATGACTCCCCCACGGTCGAATCCGCCGTATTTCCGGGATTCGTCGGCCCAGACGAAGGTTTAGGTGCGTCCAGCCCCTACGAGGACCGACGGAGCCGACGGCTCCGCGATACCCATGACGCACCCCGAAAACACGCCCGCGTCACTGCCAGCCACCCGTCCGAAGACCACCCTCCCCGCCGAGGGGTTCGTGGGGCGGGCGCGCCGCGCCCGCGCCGAACCGATGGCCGTCCGCCCCCTCCGCGACGGCCGCTACGTCGTCGAAACCGACAGCGGCACCTACGTCGTCGACCTGGAGACCCGGACCTGCACCTGCCCGGACCACGCCATCCGGGGCGCGCGGTGTAAGCACCTCCGGCGAGTCGCCCTCGAAGTCACGAACCGCATGGTTCCGCCGCCGGGCGAACGCACCGCCGTCTGTGCGGTCTGTGGCGCGCGGACGTTCGTCCCGATGGCCGCCACCGGACCGCACCTCTGTGCGCGCCACCGACTCGTCCCCGGCGAGGTGGTGCGCGACCGAGAGACCGAGGACCTGCTTGTGGTGGTCCACGAGACGGGCGTCCGCGCCGACGACTTCGAGACGGCCGAGGGCCGCCGCGTCGCCGACTACGAGACCAACGCCGACTACGGCCCGCAGGAACCCGTCTACCTCGCGGTCTACCTCGACTCGCTCCGCCGCGACGACGCGGCCGAGGCCCGGCAGTACGCCTTCCCCGCCTCGCGTCTCCACCCCGAACGCCGGCGAGAGCGCGACCCGGACCCCGAGACCGGGTCGCCGTCGGCGACGCCCGCCTGAGACGGGCGATTGGCGGTCGGGTCCGGCGGTCGCCCCCGGAGTCGGATAGCCGGCGAACGGTCGGCCGTCCGACTCACTCGCTCTCGTCGCCGAGACGCGCCTGCGAGGAGTGCCCGACGAGTTCGTCGAAGTCCGTCCCCTCCGCGAGCGCCGTCTCCTTTTTGACGCGGTAGTTGCCGCCGTCGGTGACGTAGAGGTCGCCGGGGTGGAAGAAATACCAGTCCTCGTGGTCGAAGCGGACGGCGATGCGCGCCTTCGCGCCGAAGTTCTGGGCGAAGTAGACGAGGGCTTCGACCTCCTCGCCGGTGAGGTAGATGGGGTCGCCGGCGCTCGATTTCGCCTCGATGGCGTAGAAGTCGTCGCCGTTGCCCGCCAACACGTCCGGCAGGTCGCGGTCGGTTGCGCTCCCGCTAGCCGGGGCGCGCATGACCGCGAACCCGGCGCCGTCGAGTTCGTTGACGAGTTCGCGCTCACGGCGGTCCCCCTTGCGATTCTCGGACATACGCGTTCTGAGAGGCGTCGGGTCTTAAATGGCGTGACCAGCGGAAGCCGACGCCCCGACTCAGAGTGTTCATTGTGAGTCACTACCGCCGGCTCGCCGGACCGGGGCGGCGAACCGGCGGTAAACAGTCACAATAAACCGTATCAGGTGCCGTGGTCCCACGAGTCCATGTACTCGCGCTGTTCGGCCGAGAGGTCGTCGATGGCGATGTCCTCGGCGGCGAGTTTCACCTCCGCCACTTCCCTGTCGAGGCGGTCGGGAACCTCGTGGACGCCGGCGTCGTAGGCGTCGGGGTTGGCGGCGAGTTCGCGGACGCAGACGGCCTGCACGCCGAAGCTCTGGTCCATCACCTCGACGGGGTGGCCCATCGAGAGCGGGCCGGCGAGGTTGACCAACCGCCCCTCGGCGAGGACGTTCAGCCGTCGGCCGTCGGGGAGGCGGTACTCCTCGACGCCGTCGCGCACCTCACGAACCGACTCGGCCATCTCGGCGAGGTGGTCGAGGTTGAGTTCCACGTCGAAGTGGCCGGCGTTCGCGAGAAGGACGCCGTCGGTCATCCGCTCGAAGTGTTCGCGGGTGATGACGTCGCGGTTGCCGGTCGTCGTGACGAAGACGTCGCCCTCGGCGGCCGCCTCGGCCATCGGCATCACGTCGTAGCCCTCCATGTGGGCTTCGAGGGCGCGCCGGGGGTCGACCTCCGTGACGACGACGTCGGCGTTCATGCCCGCCGCCTTCTTGGCGACGCCGCGCCCGCAGTAGCCGTAGCCCGCGACGACGACGGTCTTGCCCGCGATGGCGAGGTTGGTCGTCATGGCGATGTTGGTCAGTGCGGACTCGCCGGTGCCGTGGACGTTGTCGAACAGCGTCTTCATCGGCGTGTCGTTGACGGCGAACATCGGATACGAGAGCGCGCCGTCCTCGGCCATCGCGCGCAGGCGGTGGACGCCGGTGGTCGTCTCCTCACAGCCACCTTTGAGTTGGGGAATCAGTTCCGGGTGTTCGTCGTGGACGTGCGTCACCATGTCGGCGCCGTCGTCGACGGTGACGGTGGGGTCGACGCCGACGACCGCTTCGATGGCGTCGTAATACTCGTCGGTGTCGACGCCGTGGGCGGCGTAGGAGGTGACGCCCTCGGTGGCGTTCAGCGCCGCGCTCACGTCGTCCTGCGTCGAGAGGGGGTTACAGCCCGTGACGGCGACTTCGGCGCCGCCGGCCGCCAGCAGTTCGACGAGGACCGCCGTCTTGGCCTCGACGTGCATCGCCATGGCGATTCGCTCGCCGTCGAGTGGGCGGTCGGTCTCGAACTCCTCGCGGAGGGCGGCGAGGATGGGCATGTGCGCCTCGGCCCAGTCCATCTTCCGGCGCCCCTCGGCGCGCGCCGCCTCGGGGTCGTCGAGTCGGTCGTCGACGGTGGGTGCGGTCATACGGGTCGTCGGATTCGGCGGGGCAAAACCCTACCGTCTCCGGGCGTTCGGGCGGCCACGACCACCGACGCCGTCGTCCGGTGACCGGAGGCCATACATTGATACACCATGGGTGGGTTGGTAACGAAGATGGCCGACGCGTTCCGAGTGCTCCACGTCGACGACGAACCGCGATTCGTCGACGTCGTCGCCGAGTTTCTGACGGAAGCGGACGACAGACTCTCGGTCGCTACGGAGACGAGTGCGACGGCGGCCCTCGACCGACTCGCCGAGGAAGCGGTCGACTGCGTCGTCAGCGACTACCGGATGCCCGAGATGGACGGCCTGACCTTTCTGGACCACGTCCGCGAGGACCACCCCGACCTGCCCTTCGTTCTCTTTACCGGCCACGGGAGCGAGGAGATAGCGAGCGAAGCCATCTCGCGGGGGGTCACCGACTACCTCCAGAAGGGGACGGGCACCGACCAGTACGCCCTCCTCGCAAACCGGGTGACGAACGCAATCGAGCGCCGGGAGGTAGAGCGGAAACTCCACCGGAGCGAGGCCCACCTCAGACAGGACCAGTCGGTGGCGACCCTCGGCAGTTGGTGGACGGAAGTCGCCTCCGACGACCTCTACTGGTCCGACGAGGTGTACGAAATCTTCGGCATCGCGCCGTCCGAGAACGGGCTGGACCACGAGGCGTTTCTGTCGTACGTCCACCCCGAGGACCGCGAGTTCGTGGAGTCGAAGTGGCGCGCCGCACTGTCCGGCCAGTCCTACGACATCGAACACAGAATCGTCGTCGACGGCGAGACGAAGTGGGTCCACGAACGGGCGGAAGTCGAGTTCGACGCGGAGGGCAATCCCGAACGCGCCGTCGGCGTCGTCCAGGACATCACCGAGCGAAAGGAACGCCAGCGCCGACTCGAAGCCGCCAACCGGCGGCTACAGGCGGTCCTCGACACCGTCGACGCCGGCATCTTCATGAAGGACTTCGACGGCACGTACCGCCTCTGTAACGACGCGGCGCGGGCGATGATGGACCTCGACCCGGAGACGGAGGTGGTCGGGCGGACGGATGACGACCTGTTTCCCGAGTCCGTCGCCGAACGGTTCCGCGACGACGACCGGCGCGTCCTCGACGCCGGCGAGACGCGCCGCATCGAAGAGCGGGTGTCGCTCCCGGGCGGCGAGCGCACCCACCTCGCGGTCAAAAGCCCCGTCTACGACGAGAGCGGCGAACCCTCGGGCGTCTGTGCCGTCGTCACCGACGTGACCGACCGGGTCGACGGGGACGAACGCGAGTGAGTCGCGCTCACACGCCCGCCCGGTCCAACAGGTCGCGGGCGCGGTCGGTGGCGCGCGCCATCACCGCCGACTCGTCCATCGTCACCACCTCGCGGTCCCGCATGAGCACGCGCCCGTCACAGACGGTGTGGCGCACGTCCGACCCACGGGCGGCGTAGGCGAGGTGACTCACGAGATCGTGGGGCGGCGTCAGGTGGGGGACGTCGAGGTCGACCACCGCGAGGTCGGCGGCGGCGCCGGGTTCGATGCAGCCGGCGGGCAGGCCCAACACGTCGGCACCGCCGGCGGTGGCCATGCGGACGGCGTCGGGTGCGGCGACGGCGCTGGCGTCCTCGGCGGCGAGTTTGCCGAGCATCGCGGCGTCGCGCATCTCGTCGAAGAGGTCGAGGTCGTTGTTCGAGGCGGCGCCGTCGGTGCCGAGGGCCACGTCGACGCCCGCGTCGAGGAGTCGCTGGACGGGCGCCATCCCCGAGGCGAGTTTCATGTTCGACGCCGGGCAGTGGACGACGCCCGTCCCCGTCGCGGCCAGCAGGTCGATTTCGCGCCCGTCGAGGTGGACGCCGTGAGCGAGGAAGTCCTCGTCGCGGCACATCCCGAGTTCGCGCGCCCACTCCAGCGGTCGCATCCCGCGTTCGGCGACGATGGGGTCGACCTCGTCGGCCGTCTCGTTGGCGTGGTAGTGGACGGGGACGCCCGCCTCGGCGGCCCCCTCGGCGGCGTATTCGAGGAGGGCCGGCGTGACGGTGGTGAGACTGTGAGGCATCACCGCCGTCGACACCCGGCCGTCGGCGGCGCCGTCGAGTTCGCGCGCCATCTCGACGCTCTCTTCGACGTCGGCGCGGGCGGCCGCCTCGTCTTTGCCCGCCGCGATGGCGCCGTGGCCGAGGACCGCCCGGACGCCCGCCGCCTCGACGGCCGCCGCCGTCCGGTCGATTTCGAAGTACATGTCGGCGAAGGCGGTGGTGCCCGAGCGAATCATCTCCAGAATGCCGAGGTCGGCGCCGGCGCGGACGTCGGCGGGTTCGAGGGCCGCCTCGACCGGCCAGATGTCCTCGCGGAGCCACGAATCGAGGGGTTTGTCGTCGGCGTGCCCGCGCAACAGCGTCATGGCGACGTGCGTGTGGGCGTTGACCAGTCCGGGCATCACGAGCGAATCCGAGGCGTCGAGCGTCTCGTCGCCGGCGAGGTCCGGGCCGACGTCGACGACGGTCCCTTCCGTGGCGTCGACGAGGACGTCCGCCGCCTCGACGGTCAGGTCGGGTCGGAGCACCCGCCCGCCGCGAATCGAGAGCGTTCCCATACCTCATCCCGGGGCGTGGGAGGGATGAAGCCACCGACCACGGGCGGTGAATATTTATCCGCCGGCGCGCCAGTGTGGTGACGATGCCCTCCCTGACCCGCAGACGCGCCCTCCACGGAGCGGCGGCCCTCCTCGCCGGCGTCGCCGGCTGTTCGTCCGAAGACCACGTCGGCAGTACCGGTCCCGACGAACCGCAGGGCACCGTCGCCTTCGACCCCGAATCGCACCACCTCCGCAACACGGAACGAGCGCCCGTCGTCTGGACGGGCGAGCGACCGACCACGACCGACGACGAGCAACGGCATTACTGGGCGAACACCTTCTTCGTCGCCGACAGCGACACCGCCGCCGACGTCTCGACGGCCGACGTCGAGGGGAGCGACGGCGTCGCTGACTTCCTCTCGGCGACCGACTACGACGCGGAGACCGTCTACGTCCAACAGACCCTCGTCGGGGAGTGTTTCGACCTCGACCTCTGTTACGTCAAGTGGTCGGCCGACCACGTCGAGACGAGTTTCGCCCGCACCTACCGCCCGGCGGAAGTGGCCTGCGAACGCGACGCCGACGACGTGACGGCGTGGTTGATTCGGATTCCGGCGGTCGTCGACCCGGACGAGGTACACGGCTACGGGACGGGTCGCGGCTCGGGCACCTGCGACGAGCGCAACCGACTCGTGCGCGAGCGACGTCGGGAGCGTGAGCAGTGATGGACGCCCCCACGCGACGCGAGGCGGTAGCGCTGTTCGGGAGCACCCTCCTCGCGGGGTGTAGCGGGTCGCTTCCGTTCACCGGCGAGGACGACGGCCCGGAACTCGACGGCGCGGCCCTCCGAGCGGTCGTCGACGGCGACGCGCCCGCCTACCCGAAGCGGCTCCCGGTCGGCATCGAGGCGTCGCACCTCGACGCGTCCGAGACGCGAGCGCGGGACCTCCTCGGGTCGGCGCCGGCGCGATTCGGCCGCGACGAGATACCCAACGGCGCGATTCGAGCGAAGATGCAGGACGCCCGCGACCGGACCGAATCGGACCTCTCGCGGGCGGGGGAGAGTCGAACGGCCTTCGAACGCCTCGACGCGCTTGCCGACGCACGCGCCGACGCCCGATTCGTCGCCGGCGCGTGGCGCGCCATCGACGCCGACCTGACGCGTGCTGACCTCGCCGACGAGGCGACCGACGCCCGGCGCGCACTCGACGCCCTGCGCGAGCGGTGGGCGTACGTCGGCGGCGACCCGGTGGACGCGACGCTGGTGGCCGCCGCCGTCGAGGAGCGACTCGACGCCGGCCACCGCGCCGCCGCCGACGCGGTCCACGGCCACCGGCGATACGAGACGGGCAACCCCCTCGGCGTCGGCGAAGCGGGCGAGAGCGTCGAACGCGCGCGAACCGCTCGCTCGGACGCCGCCTACCTCTCCGACCGGTGGCGGGGGTCGCTCGACGACCCGGCCGACCGGCGGTCACAGCTCGTCGCCGCCCACCGGACGCTCGCGGCCGACCTGCGAGCCGAACTGTCGGACCTCTCGGACGTCGACCGCGACCGCCCGTGGGCGGGGCTGGACGGCGTCGACGAGGACTCGCTGACGGCGTGGGCGCTACAGGAACTCTACCGGTGGGTCGGTCCCCGACGCGCCGACCGGTTCGACGAGGTGGACGAGGAGGCACTCGCGCGGTCGCTCCTGTCGATGCACGAGACGTTCGCCTCCCTGTGGGCGTTCGAGTCGGTGCGCGAGTCGGTCGCCGACGGCGAGCCGTACGCCGTCACCTCGGCCGACGACGTCGCGGCGTTGCGCTCGGCGGCCGTCGAGGCGCTCCGAACGGCCGACGACGAGACGACGGCGCCGGCGCTGACGCGGCGACGACTGTCGTCGCTGGCCGACAGGATGCGCTTCGCCGACGACCGACTCTCGGAGGAAGACGGGAGCGTCGAAGTCACGTGGGTCCGGCGCGAACTGGCGACGTACGTCGAGGTGGCGGCCGCCGCCCGCGCGACGCCACGGGCCAGCGAGCGAGTGGCCGCCGCGCTCCGGGCGTGAGCGAGTCGAATCCGTTAGGTTCGTCGAGCACCGACCGACGCGTATGCACGTCGGAGCCGGGGTCACGCCCCTCCACGTCGCCGGCGGGGCGAGCCTGCCGCTCGAAGTCGTCGTGGCCGTCGTCGGCGTCGGGTCGCTGGTGCTCGTGGCGGCGGGATTCGTCGCCTACCGCCGGCGTCGACGGTGGTCGCACCTGCTGGTCGTCGGCGCGCTGGCGACGCTGTTCGCTCGCGCGGCCGTCGCCGCCCTCTCGATGGGCGGGGTCGTCGACGCCGGCGTCCACCACGTCGCCGAACACGCCCTCGACCTGCTGTCGGTGACGCTGGTCTTCGGCGCGGTGTTGTACGCCCGGCGGGTCGAGGACGCCGCCTCGGAGGTGAACCGCAGTGAGTGAGACGCGCGCGCGAATCGAGCGACACGTCCGCGACCACCCCGGCGTCCACTTCAACGAACTCGTCCGCTCGCTCGACCTCGCGCCCGGACAGGTCCAGTACCACGTCCGCAGACTGCTCGACCGCGAGGACGTGGCGCGCGAACGCCTCTACGGGCGGACGCACTACTACCCCCCCGCGTTCGACGCGTGGGAGCGCGGAACGCTCGCGCTGGTGCGCCGGGAGACGGCCCGGGACGTACTCGGCTACCTGCTCGAACGCGGCGACGCACCGCCGGGGGAGGTGGCCGACGCCCTCGGCGTCGCCCGGAGTACGCTTGAGTGGCACCTCGACCACCTCGTGGAACGCGACGTGGTGGAAAAAGAGCGCGACGCCGACGGCCGGGTGACGCTGACGCTCGTCCGCCCCGAGGCGACGCGGGACCTCCTCGGGGCGGTGTCGCCGTCGCTCCCCGACCAGTTCGTCGACCGCTTCACCCGACTGGTCGACGACCTGCTGGACTCCTGATAGTGTTTATTGTGAGTCACTCCCGTCGGTTCGCCGGACCGGGGCGGCGAACCGGCGGGAAACAGTCACAATAAACACTATGAGTCCGAGCGTCTCGCTCAGTCGGTCGCCGGCGTCGGAGGCGCGTCGGCGTCGGCGTCGTCCCGGTCGCGCCACCGGAGGGCGGGCGTCACGACGCCGGGGTGGAGGCGGAGACGGCCCGTCCGGAGGCGAACCCACGCGGCGACGGCGACGGTGCCGAGGAGGACGGCACCGACGCCGAGCAGTCCGGCCTCCGGGCCGAACTGACCGCCGGTGAAGACGGCGGGACCGCGTTGCTCGACGGCGACGACGGCGACGACGGTGGTGGCGCCGGAGACGGGAAAACCGTAGACGCCGCCCTGAAAGAGGTTCCACGTGGTGTGGACGCCGATGGGGACGGCGAGGTCGTCGGTGAGGACGTAGCCCGCCGCGAGCATCACGCCCGCCGTGGAGACGGCGAGCGAACTGACGAGCGTCGCGTTCGGGTTGTTGGCGTGCGCGAGACCGAAGGCGGCCGAGGAGAGGACGACGGCCGCGACGACGGCGGTGCGGTCGCCGAGGTGGCGCAGGCCCTCGGCGGCGTTGGTGAGGAGGTAGCCCCGAACCAGGAGTTCCTCGTAGACGCCGACGACGACGAAGATGGCGACGAGCGCGAGAAAGCGGCCGAGGAAGCCGGCTCGCGGGCTGAACAGGCCGGTGACGCGCACCCACCCCGCCGCGAGTTCGACGGCGAAGACGAGCGACATGAGCGCGGCGCCGAGGGCGAGACCGAAGCCGAGGTCGACCCACCACTCGCGGTCGAGGTGGAAGCCGAAGTCGGCGAGGCGGCGGCGGTCGACGTAGCGGCCGACCGCGAGGACGGCCAGCGAGACGGCGCCGCCGACGAGCGACGTGGCGAGGACGCGGGTGAGGACGGTGGCAGTCGAATCGCCGACGAGGGGCGCGAGTACCCCGTGGGCGGCTTCGACGACGAACGTGACGACGGCGACGCCGGCGAGGACGAGCGCCGTCACGACGAGTATCAAGCCGACCCGCCACGCCGCCCGCGGGCGGCGTTCGTCGGCGTTCCAGACGAGCGTGCGGAGACCCATGCCGGAGGATGTGGCGGCGCCGACTTCAGCCCGGCGCCGAGAGCGCGAGGACGTAGACGCCGAAGAGGACGCTCCCGAGGATGACGCTGACGACGGCGTGGATGAGGGTGACGTAGGCGGCCAGTCGGCGGTCGAGGTCGTAGACGGTGGCGACGAGGAGGCCGTCGGCGACGATGGCGACGGCGATGGCGAGGAAGGAATCCAGCGAGAGCGCGGTGGCGACGACGGCGATGGCGGCGGGAACGGGACCGACGACGAACGCCTTGCGCACGGGCACGTCGCCGAGGACGTTCCGGGCGGCGATGTGGGCCGTCAGGGAGAGAAAGAGCGCAAAGAGTGCGACGGTGCCGGCGACGGCCGTGACCGGGGCGCCGGCGGTCTGGAGCGGACCCATCCGGGCACCGACCGCTCAGCCGAGGAGACCGAGTTCGTCCAACCGGGAGACGATGACGTCGACGGCTTCCTTGGCGTCGTCGGGTTTCTTCCCGCCGGTGATGACGAGTTTGCCCGAGCCGAACAGGAGCGCCACCACGTCGGGGTCGTCGAGGCGGTAGACGAGTCCGGGGAACTGCTCGGGTTCGTACTCGATGTTTTCGAGTCCGAGACCGATGGCGATGGCGTTGAGGTTGAGATTCCGTCCGAGGTCCGCGCTCGTGACGATGTTCTGGACGACGATTTCGGGGTCTTCGTCCACGTTGATTTTGAGGTCGCGGAGTTTGTCGAAGACGATGTGGAGGCTCTCGTGGACGTCGTCGGTGGATTTCGCGCCCGTACAGACGATTTTGCCCGACCGGAAGATGAGCGCGGCGGATTTGGGGTTCTGCGTCCGGTAGACGAGTCCGGGGAACTGCTCGGGGTCGTAGTCCGCCCCTTCGAGGTCCATCGCTACGCTCTGGAGGTCGAGTTCCTGTCCGATTCCCGTGGAAGCCACCACGTTTTCGATGTTTATCGTTTCCTTGGGGTCGGTCATGTGACGACTTAAGTGTCGTATTTAAGGTTTAAAAAGTTTGGTGCGGTCGGCTGATACGTCGGGGGCGGCCGGTTCGGTAGTCTGATACGGCCACGCGCCGGACGGCCGGGCGTGTACTGTCTGGAACTCGCGGGCGAGGACGACGCCTTCGCCGCCCGTGAAGCGGCGACGGCGGCCCACGGCGTCGAGGTGGTCGCGCCCGGTCTCGCCGTCTGTCGGGGACTCGCGGCCGGGCGGGTGCGGACGCTCGCGTACACCCACCGCGCGAGCGAACTCCTCGGGCGGACCGGGGCGAGCGTCGACGCGGCCCGCACCCTCCTCGAAGCGGCGTCGCTCCACCGCACGGGGAGCGTCGCCGTCCGCGCCCGCGACGTGCGTTCGCTGAGTGGCGTGAGCACCCGCGCGGCCGAACGCGAACTCGGACAGACCCTCGTCGACCGGGGGTTCGCCGTCGACCTCGACGCCCCCGACCACGTCCTCCGGGCGTGTTTTTCCGAAGGCACCTGCCTGCTCGGCTGGCAGGCCGTCGAGAGCGTCCGCGATTACGGCGACCGCCGGCCCACCGACCGCCCCTTCTTCCAGCCGGGGAGCATGGACCCCCTCGACGCCCGCGCGGTGGCCAACCTCGCGGGCGCCGCCCCCGGCGCGACCCTCCTCGACCCCATGTGCGGGACGGGAGGCGTCCTCGTCGAGGCCGGCCTCGTCGGCGCGCGCGTCGTCGGCGCCGACGCCCAGCGGAAGATGGTCCGGGGCGCCCGCGAGAATCTACGGGCCTTTCTCGACGGCGACTTCGGGGTGCTCAGAGGCGACGCCACTCGGCTTCCCCTCCGGGACGGCGCCGTCGACGGCGTCGTCTTCGACGCGCCCTACGGCCGGCAGTCGAAAATCGAGCGTCACTCGCTCGCGGACCTCGTGGCCGGCGCACTCGCGGAGGCGCGCCGGGTGGCGCCACAGGCCGTCGTCGTCGCCGACCGCTCGTGGCGCACGGCGGCCGAAGCCGCCGACTGGCGGGTCGAACGCGTCTTCGAGCGCCCCGTCCACCGCTCGCTGACGCGGTACGTCCACCTACTCGACGGGGAGTCCGGCCCCGAAACGGAGGTTTAACACTGAGGAGGCACGACTCATCGACCGTGCCATCCATCGAAGTTTCGCTCCCGGACGACGTGGACATCGAAATCGAGCAACTCGTCGAAGAAGGGGAGTTTCTCAACCGCGACCAAGCGGTCGAGGAACTGCTCTCGCTCGGCATCTCGGCGTACACGACCGACACGTCGTCGACCGAGGCGGCCGAGGAGGAACTCTTCTCGCAGGTCGTCGAGGACCAACAGGACCCCGCCCTGCGCAACGAGTCCGACGGCGACGAACACACGTTCTAGCCCGCCTCACTCGGCCGGGTCGCCCTCGCGCCGCAACGCCACCACCGTCTCGCCGGCGCGGACGGGATGGCCCTCGCGGACGAACACGTCCGCGCGGTCGTACTCGGGGGGCAAGAGGACGTCCGCACGACTGCCGAAGGCGATGTAGCCCACTCGGTCGCCGCGAGCGACGGCGTCGCCCGGCGAGAGCGAGGGGTGGATGCGCCGCGCGAACCACCCGGCTATCATCGACAGGTCGTAGTCGCCGACGACGGCGTCGACCCGTTCGTTGCGCTCGGACTCCTTCGAGAACGCCGGGCGGTGGGCGCCGGGCCGGTGCGTGACCGACGCCACGACGCCGTCGGCCGGCGCACGGAGGACGTGGACGTCGGTGACGTTCATGAAGACGCCGACGCGGATGCGGTCGCCCTCCTCGCGGACGACGGAGACGCGGCCGTCGGCGGGCGAGACGACGCCCTCGGGCGGCGGCGTCCGTTCGGGGTCGCGGAAGAAGTAGGCGACGAATCCCGCGAGGGCGAGGGCGAGGGCGCCGAAAAGCGGCGAGAGGAGCGCGAGAGGAACGGCCGCGAGGAGGAGGGAGAGGACGGGTCGCCGCGCGTCGGTGACGACGCGCATCTCAGGCGGTCCGTCGGCCCCACGTCACGAGGAGGTTCGTGAGGTGGAGACGGTCGTCGGTGCCGGTCACGAGGTCGAGGTCCGTCTCGCCCGCGAGGCGGTGGAGGCGGGCGAGGTCGTCGCCGTCGTAGCGCTTGCGCGCGACGCGTAAGAGGTCTGACAGCAGGGTCTGGCCGTCGTAGCCCTCGTCGTCGAGTAAGGTACCCACGGTCTTTCGGGCGTCGGTCACGTCGCCCGCCTCGGCGGCCGACAGGACCGATTCGAGGTCGTCGTCGTAACCCACGTCGCCGAGCGTCTCGTGGACCGTCGACATCGTGAGTTCGCCTTCGGCGGCGGCGGTGGTCTGCGCGCCGAGAATCGCCCGCCGGAGGTCGCCGTCGGCGTAGCCCGCGAGAAACTCCAACCCATCGGCGTCGTAGTCGACGCCCTCGCTCTCGACGATGCCGCGCAGGACCGTCACCGTCTCGTCGGTCGTCGGTGCGCGTACCGGGACGGGGAAACACCGCGAGCGGATGGGCGGGATGAGCTTCGAGGGCTGGCGGGTCGTGATGGCGAACTGCGTGGTGCGGTGGTACTGCTCCATCACGCGCCGGAGCGCCTGCTGGAAGTCCTCGCGGATGGCCTCTGCGTTGTCGAGGACGACCGTCTTGTACTCGCCGCCGACGGGCGCGTAGCCCGCCGACTCCTTGAGGACGTGGTTTATCATGTCGCGTTTGGCCATCCGGGAGCGACCGGCGAGGAACTCCTCGAAGCGGGGGTCGTCGCGCAACTCCTTTTTCGTCCGCGAGAAGAAGTCCGCGACGTTGATTTCGACGAGGTCGTTCTCGGGGTCGGCGTGCGTCTCGCGCGCAAGCGCCCGGACGGCGGCGGTCTTGCCCGCGCCGGGCGGTCCCTGTACCACGAGGTTCATCGGTTCGTCGACCGCCCGTCGGAGGCGGTCACGGACCTCCGGTTGTGGCAGGTCCGCGATGGCCGGCGCGTGCGTCTCCGTCCAGAGCGGGGCGTCCATCGGTGGGGGGTAGCGGCCCGGCGGATAAGAATCCGTCCGTTTGCTCGGCGACGGTGTCGACCCTGTCGCCGACGCGTCTCCCTCCCAACCGATACGCGTTTACCGCCGCCGCCCGCAGGCCGTGGTATGTCGATGCGCGTGACGTTTCTCGGCACCAGCGGGGCGGTTCCGACCACCCAGCGAGCGCCGAGTGCGGTGCTCGTCAACCGCGAGGGTGAGCGGTTCCTCTTCGACTGCGGCGAGGGAACCCAGCGCCAGATGATGCGCTTCGGGACCGGCTTCGGCGTCTCGCACGTCTTCGTCACGCACCTCCACGGCGACCACATCCTCGGGATTCCCGGCCTGATTCAGTCGTGGGACTTCAACGACCGGACCGAACCGCTGGCCGTCCACGTCCCGCCGGGGGCGCGCGGGCACGTCGAGGACCTCGTCGGCGCGGGCGGGCACTCGCCGGGCTACCCCGTGCGCATCCACGAGGTGTCGCCCGGGTCGGTCGCCTACGACGCCGAGGCGTTCGAGATACGGACCTTCGAGACGAACCACCGCGCCCGGTCGATGGGGTACGCGCTGGTCGAAGACGACCGCCCGGGGCGGTTCGACCGGGAGCGAGCGGAGGAGTTGGGCGTCCCCGTCGGCCCGAAGTTCGGCCGCCTCCACGAGGGCGAGACGGTCGAACTCGACGACGGGCGGGAGATTCGGCCCGAACAGGTGGTGGGCGACCCCCGGCCGGGACGGCGGTTGGTCTACACCGGCGACACCCGGCCGGTCGAGGCGACGGTGGCGGCGGCCGACGACGCCGACCTGCTGATTCACGACGCGACGTTCGCGGACGACGAACGCGACCGGGCGCGCCAGACGGGTCACTCGACGGCACGAGAGGCCGGGAGCGTCGCCGCACAGGCGGGCGCGAAGCGCCTCGCGTTGACCCACGTCTCCTCGCGGTACGCGGGCGACGCGTCGGTGCTCGAACGCGAGGCGCGCGAGGCCTTCGACTGCGAGTGTTTCGTCGCCGAAGACGGCCAGACGCTCGACCTGCCCTACCCCGACGAGTAGGCGAGACCGGCGTCCCCGGCGTGGAGTATTTATTTCGCGGCCGCCAATCGAGAGGCGTGAACGCCCGGACGAGCGCGCTCGATTCCGTTGTCTTCGGCGTCGACGTACAGAGCGGCGACGTACGCGGCGACGCGCCCTCGTACGCCGTCGTCGCCTTCGACGGCGAGAACCTCGACCGCGACGTGGTCTCGTTCCGAAAGCTCCGGCGCCTCGTCGAACGGGAGGAACCGGCCATCCTCGCCACCGACAACGTCTACGAACTCGCCGAGGACCGCGACGACCTCGTGCGCTTTCTGCGGTGGCTCCCCGACGCGACGAAACTCGTCCAGGTGACGGGCGCAGAGCGGCCGGAACCCCTCTCGCGGGTGGCCTCGCGCCACGGCGTCCCGTACGGCAAGAAGCCGATGAAGGAGGCGGAGGCGGCCGCTCGCCTCGCCGCCGCCAACGTCGGCCACGAGGTGACGGCCTTCGCCGACACGACGACGGTGAAGGTGTCGCGCGGACGCTCGACGGGCAAGGGCGGGTGGAGTCAGGACCGCTACACCCGGCGCATCCACGGCAACGTCCGCAAGCGCGCCCGCGAAGTGGAGTCGGCCCTCGACGAGGCCGGATTGACCTACGAGATGGAGGCGACCGAGAAGTACGGCGGCTACGCCAACGCCACCTTCACGGTTGAGGCGTCGCCGGGCGACGTCCCCCTCTCGCGCAACCGCTCGGGCGACACGCGAATCGAAATCGAACAGGAGCGCCGCGACGGCATCGAGTTCGAACCGCTGGTGAAGCGGCGCGACCGCGTCCTCGTCGGCATCGACCCCGGAACGACCACCGCCGTCGCCGTCGTCGGCTTGGACGGCGAGGTGCTCGACGTCCACTCGACGCGGACGGCCGACACCGGCGACGTCATCGAGTGGCTGGTCGAACGCGGCCGGCCGGTCGTCGTCGCCGCCGACGTCGAACCCATGCCCGAGACGGTCGAGAAGTTCCGCCGGAGTTTCGACGCCGCCGGGTGGGCGCCCGACGCCGACCTGCCGGTCGACGAGAAACTCCACCGCACCCGCGACGTGGCCTACGACAACGACCACGAACGCGACGCGCTGGCGGCGGCGCTGTTCGCGTTCGACGCCTACGAGGACCGCTTTATGCGCATCTCGCGGAAGGTGCCCCCGCAGGTCGACCGCGGCGAGGTCATCGCGCGCGTCGTCGGCGACGAGGTGTCCGTCGAGACCGTCCTCAGGGAGATGGAGGGCGACGACGAGGAAGAACAGACGGAGTCGACCCACGAACCGCGGGAGTTGAGCGAGGAGGAAAAGCGCATCCGCTATCTCGAACGCCGGGTGGAGCGACTGGAGTCCCACGTCGAGGACCTAGAGGAGACGGTCGCCGAGAAGGACGAACGCATCGCCGAGTACGAAACGGAACTCTCGGAGGCGCGCCGCGAGGAGCGCCGCGAGGCGCGCGAACGCCGCGAGGTGAACCGCCTCGAACGCGAGACCGAGCGGTTGGAACGCGAACGCGACGACCAGCGCGAACGCGCCGAGGAGCTGGCGGGCAAACTGGAGCGGTTGAAGGCGCTGTGGAAACTCGACCACTCCAACTTCGCGGACGTCTCGGAGGGGCGTGACCTCGTGCCCGTGAAGGTCATCGAGCAGTTCACCCGCGACGCCGTCGAGACGGCCGACGAGGCCTACGGACTGGCGGCGGGCGACGTGGTCTACCTCCGCGACGCCAGCGGCGCCGGGCGGTCGACCGCCGAACTGCTCGCCGAGACCGAACCGCGGGTCGTCCTGCGTGCGGGCAACCTCTCGGAGGCGGCCGACGAGGTGCTGTTCGACGCCGGAATTCCCGTCGCACCCGCCGACGACGTGACGATACAGGAGGTGGACGAACTCGCCGTCGCCCGCGAGGGCGAGGTGGCGGCGGCAATCGAGGACTGGGAGCGCCGCGCCGACGAGCGCGAAAAGGAGCGCAAATCCGAGATGGTCGACCAGATAATCAGCGAACACCGCGCCGAGAGCGGGAGCGATTGAACGACCCGCAACGTTTTGGCGGATGGGGCGATACTCCACCCCGAATGGAGTTTACGGCCATCCCGGGCGTCGGCGAGAAGACGGCCGCCGCGCTGTCGGACCTCGACGACGCCGAACGGGCGCTTCGGGAGGGCGACGTGGCGGCCCTCTCGCGGGCGCCGGGACTCACGCCGGGCCGGGCGGCCGCCATCGCTCGCGCGGCCATCCGCCGCGACCACGACGCAGACGGCGACTTCCTCGCCACCGACCGCGCCCGCGAACTCTACGAACGCGTCCTCTCGCTCCTGAAAGAGCGGGCGGTCACCGACTACGCCGCCCGGCGGATGGAGACGTTCTTCCCGACGGGCGCCGCCTCGCGCATCGAGGAGGTGCGCGCGTTCGCCGAGACGGCGACCGGCCGCGACCCCGACCCGGCCGTCCGGGAGGCGCTTGCGGGCGTCGAACCCCTCGCCGACCCCGACGTGCCCCGGGTACGCGAGCGGTGTCTCGCCACCGCCGACGCCGAGCGATACGCCGCCGCGAACGAGGCGATACCGGAACTCTCGGTCGAGGTGGTCGACGACGCCCGCGGGCTAGCCGAACTCGCGCGGTCGTACGCGACGGTGGTCGTCCTCGACGAGTCGTTCGCGGGCGTCGACGTCGAGGGCGACGTGCGCGTCCGGCCGGACGCCCTCGACGACCCCGCCGAGGTGGTGCCCGAACGCACCCTCGCCTTCTTCGCTACGAACCGCGACCGCTTGCTCGCGGCGGCGCGCGTCCACGAGGCGGCGGGGATGGACCCGCCCTGTGACCTCGACGCCCTGCGGGACGCCCTCTCGCGTCTCGACGACGACGGCACGCCCGCCGGCGACGACGAACTCGACCGCCTCGCCACCGCCGTCGACGACGTAGACGCCGCCGTCGGCACGGCCGAATCCGTCGCCAACGACCACCTGCGGACCGCCATCCGCGAACGCGACGTGACCATCGAGGGGACGGACTTCCTCTCGCTGGTCGAACAGGGCGCGCGCGTCGATAGCCTCCTCTCGCGGGAACTCGCCGACGAGTTCGACGCGGCGGTGACGAACGCGCGCGACCACCTCGTCGAGAGCCTCGCCCTCGAACCGGGCGAGGCGGACCTCGCCGACCGGGTGTTCGGCGGCAATCCCACCTTCCCGGTCGAACACGACGAAGACGCCGTCTCGCGCCTGCGGACCGAACTCACGGCGGCGCGGGACCGCCGCGCGGCGCGGTTGAAATCCGACCTCGCCGACGACCTCCGGTCGCTTCGGGACCCGGCGGCGACGCTCGTCCGAAACGCGCTGGAACGCGACGTGGAACTCGCCGTCGCGCGCTTCGCCCGCGACTTCGAGTGTACCGTCCCCGAGATGGGGGGAACGGGCGTCGCCGTCGAGGGCGGGCGCTCGCCCCTGTTGGACGTGCCCTTCGAGGAGGTCGACCCCGTCGATTACGCCGTCTCGGGGGTCACGCTCCTCTCGGGCGTCAACTCCGGGGGCAAGACGTCGACGCTCGACCTGTTGGCGCTGGTGACCGTCCTCGCGCACATGGGACTCCCCGTCCCCGCCGAGTCGGCACGCGTCGAACGCGTCTCGGAACTCCACTACTACGCCAAGAGTCAGGGCACCCTCGACGCCGGCGCGTTCGAGGCGACGCTCCGCGATTTCGCCGACCTCGCCGCCGGCACGGACTCGCGTCTCGTCCTCGTGGACGAACTGGAGTCCATCACCGAACCCGGCGCGAGCGCGAAGATAATCGCCGGGATTCTGGAGGCTCTGGACGAACAGTCGGTGACGGCGGTGTTCGTCTCCCACCTCGCGGGCGAGATACGCGACGCCGCCGGCGCCGACGTGGCCGTCGACGGCATCGAAGCGGTCGGGTTGGTCGACGGCGAACTCCGGGTGAACCGCTCGCCCGTCACCGACCACCTCGCGCGCTCGACGCCGGAGCTCATCGTGGAGAAACTGGCCGATTCGGGCGATGAAGCGGAGTTCTACGGGCGCCTGCTGGAGAAGTTCTAGGCGGGCGTCTCGGCGCGCCGGCCGCCCGAGAGCCATCGTCAGACGCGCGACAACTGTTAAGTAGTCGCCCGAGCGAGGTGAAAGTGATGACAGACGACCCCGACGAGGGGATGCTGTCGTGGGACGAGTCCGTCTTTCGGGACGAACACGTCTTCGAAATCGACTACGTCCCGGAGACGTTCGACCACCGCGAGACCCAACTGGAGAACCTGAAATACGCCCTCCGGCCGGCGGTCCGGGGGTCGCGCCCGCTGAACACCATGGTTCGCGGGCCGCCGGGGACGGGCAAGACGACGGCGGTGTTGAAGCTGTTCGGCGAGCTGTCGGGCCAACACGGCGTGCGGACGGTGCGGGTGAACTGTCAGCTCGATTTGACGCGCTACGCCGTCTTCTCGCGGGTGTTCGAGAACATCTTCGAGTACGAACCCCCCTCGTCGGGCATCTCCTTCAAGAAGCTGTTCGGCCAGATAACCGACCGACTGGTCGAGGAAGACGAGGTGCTGGTGGTCGCGCTGGACGACGTGAACTACCTCTTTTACGAGAACGAGGCGTCGGATACGCTCTACTCGC
>JBDGTR010000031.1:0-22591 GCA_042216635.1 Haloplanus sp.
GCCCTCCTCGCGGGCGACGTAGAGGATGTCCTCCCACTCGGTGCCGTGGAGGTCACCCCACAGTTCGAGCGGCGGGTGGAAGCGAATCTCGTCCAGTCCCGCCTCCGAGAGGCGGCGCATGTTCTCCCGGCCGCCCGTGATGCCCGTATAGAGGTGGGTGTGGTGGTCCTCGCCGAACTCGTCTTTCAGAAGCGAGAGGTAATGACAGGTGCGGTCGAGTGCCTCCTGTGGCTCCCCGCCCGTGATGGAGGTGCCGAGGGCGTCCATCCGGTGGGCTTCGGCCAACACGTCCTCGTCGGACTCGACGACGCGTTCGTTGGCGTACACCGTCTCGACGTTCTTGCGGTTCTCGCCCAGCGGACAGTAAAAGCAGTCGCGCTGGTCGCAGTAGCCGTAGACGAACAGCACCATCTTACCGCCCTCGGCGCACTGTTCACACCCCTTCGATATCATTCGTCGTCGGAACGTGGACGCCGAGGCGTGAAAAGCCGTCGGTCCGCGACGACGAGCGCAGGAGTCGAGGCGCCGACCCGGCCGACCCTCGTCACTCGAATCGCTCGGCGACGTCGTCGTCCCACTCGGGATAGGCCAGTGCGCGCGCCCACTCCCGGTACGGGCCGGCGACGGCGTCGAAGACGCCGTCGGCCGCCATCGCCGCCAACCGGTCGAACCCGCGAAGGGTGTCGGGGCGCCCGGCGTGAGCGAGCGACAGGAGGTCGATGCGGAACGGGTCGCTCGCGTACGCGAGGCCCGACTGCGAGGAGGTGACGAGGGTGTCGGGGCTGGTGACCGACGCCACGAAGTCGGCCACGCAGGACTCGTTCGCCTCGTGGTAACGCACCATCGCGTGGTCGTGGGTCGACGCCGGGGTGACCGCCGTCTCGTGGTGCGTGACCGCCGGCGGCCACCCGCGAGCGAAGGCGTGACAGTCGGCGACCGTCGCCTCGAACCCCTCGGCGTCGACGTCGAGCAGTCCGTGTTCGCGGTAGGCCGCGAGGCTCGTGAGGTCCGTTTCGAGGGTCGAACGCGTCAGGTCCGAGAGCGCGTCGCGCCGAAGCGGCAGGACGAACGACGCTCCGTCGCGGGTGGGCGTCGTGAGCGACCGCCGGAGCGACGCTAGCTCGCGGTCGAGGTCGTCGAGCGTCTCGCGGCGCGACGCGCGTTCGTCGCGGAAGTACGCGCGGTCGCGGTCGACGTCGTCGAGGCGCGACTCGGCCCGTTCGCGGGCCTGCGAGAGGCGGTCGCGGACCACCGACGCGACGCGGTCGACGGCGTCGAGTCGGTCGCCCGCCCGAGACAGTCGGTCGCGGTCAGCGCGCAGGCGGTCGAGTCGCATCGTCAACCGCTCGCGCTCGCTCGTGAACGCCTCGTTCGCCGGCGGCAGGAGGTCCCGCAGGTCGGCACCCGCCTCCGAGCGCCGCGTGCGACACGTCTCGACGTGGTCGGCGAGAGCATCGTCGAGGGCGGCCGCCCGGTCGGCCAGCGGGAGCGACCGCCACGCGTCCGCCACCAACTCGACGTCGTAGCCCTCCCGAATCGCCGCGCAGGTCTCGGCCACGGACGCGCGCACCTCGGCGCAGGGGTCGGCCAACCCGTCGGCCACGCGCGCAACCGTCGAGAGGTGCGTCTGCGGGTCAGTCGCCGCCGCGAGGCGGTCGAGTGCGTCCCCGACGGCCGTCGGGTCGGCGTCCACGAGGGCCGCCGGGGCGTCCGGGTCGGCGTCGAGGCGGGTCCGAAGCCGGCGGAACCACGCAGGGTGGGCGTCCGTCCCGTCCGGTGCGCTCGCCTCGGGCCGCTGGCTCGGGTCGTCCAGCGCAGTCGCCTCGTGTAGCGCGTCGCGCGCGTCTGCCGCCGCGTCGAGCGCCGCCGCGAGTGCGTCGCGTTCGGCCCGCAGGTCGTCGAGGTTCCGCTCGACCACCCGTTCGAGCCGTCTCGCCCGCCGTTCGCGCTCGCGGGTGCGTTCGCAGTAGGTACACACCGCTCGGTGGGGGACGGTGACGGCGCCGTAGCCCATGGCACCGAGCGGGGAGACGTCGCTGGTGCGCGAGAGACACGCGTGGTCGGCGTCCGGCGCGACGGACGACAGCACGCGAATCCCCCCTGCGACCATCGCCGGAACCGTCGCGTCGTCGGTCGAGCCGTCACCGCCGTGGGCGGCGCTCACCAGCCAGTAGGCGTCGAACGGCGAGCGGGAGAGTCCGAAGACGGTGCCGACGCCCGCCGAATCCCCCGCGTCGGCGGCGCGGACGGCGTCGAGCGAGTCGGCCGAGGAGTAGACGGGGACCTCGACGGGCGCGTCGGCGCTCGCGTCGAGGAGCGTCGTCAGGTTTCGGAGGGCGCCGTACGCGTTGAGATAGCTCACCGGCGGTGCCGGGAAGGGGTCGTAGCTCGGGTCGAAATCCAGCGGCGGGACGACGCCGACGCCGAAGACGCGGACGTCGACGTCGACGTCGCCCTCCAGTCGGGCGCGGACGCGGTCGAGCATCGCCGCGAGCAACGGCGTGACGCCGCTTCCGGTCCCCCCGCCGAGGGCGGCGACCACCACGAGGTGATACGTCCTGGGCGGGGTTTCGAGTCCGACCTGCGTGGACTCGTAGAACCGCTCGACCCGCCGGCGGAGCGTCTCGAAGTGGTTGTGAAAGGCCGGCGAGACGGGGTTGTCGAGTTTGTACCGGCCCACGTGGCGCTGACCGTTCGCGCCCGCGTCGGGAATCCGCACGTCCGTCGAGAGGTAGGGGTACGAGCCGACCGCCTCGCCGACGACGCCGGTGTCGCTGGAGAGGTGGACCGTCTGGACGGCCGAGGGGGCGCGAGCGAGGACGCCAGCGTCGGAGTCGACGGCCATGAGGCCGAGTCGGTCGCCGGCGGCGCCGCGGTCACACAGCGCCGAGAGCACCTCGACGCCCACCCGACCCGCACCGACGACGTACGTCGGAACGCCCGCCATGGTTCCACAGTCCCGTGGCGTCCATATAGCGCTTCTGCAGGCCGGCGGCGCCGACGCCGAGCGACGTGTGGGCTACGCCTCGAACTGGAGTTCGACGCCGCGTTCGTCGATGAGGTTGTCGCGGTAGGCCTCGACGACGTCCTCCCAGTCGGCCTGCCCGCTCAGCCACTGCGCCTTCAGGTCGGGCGACGGCGTCGACTTCTGGAGGTCCGTGAACGTGACCGACTTGCTCGTGAGTCGCTCTTTCCACCCGGTGAACCGCTGGTCGGTCGCCTCGTAGGTGCTCCACATCATGCCCTCCCAGACGTAGCTGTCGAGACCGTTGGTCTTGATGAAGTTCTTGCGCTCGCCCTCCGAGAGGTCGGGCTTGTCGACGCGCGTGTCGTCCATCTCGGGCGGGAAGGTCACTTCGACGCTGTCGGTGATGTCGAACGCCTCCTGAACGTCGCGGCCGTACCACTCGGGATACGCGAACGCCTGCCGGTAGTCGTCGTAGAGACCGGCGAGGTCGTCCAGGTCGCCGCGGTCGGCGAGGTCGTCCATCACCTGATAGATTTTCAGCCGCGAGACGGGACCGCGCCGCGAGAACGAGACGAACTCGACGCGGTAGGGGTCCGAGAGCGCCTGGATGTCGCCGCCGGGCTGTTTGGTCTCGTTGGCGCCGCTGGCGACGGTGTTGATGCGGTCGACCAGTCCCTCGTTGGCGTCCTCGTGGAGAATCCACATCTCGTCCCAGTCGGTCTGGTACTGCTCGTAGTTCGCGCCGGCCATGTCGCCGTCGATGATGCGGTTCTCCCACGCGCGGGCGAACTCGAACCGCGAGGAGAGCGCGCGCCGGACCTTATCGGAATCGACGAGACCCTCCTCGACGTACGCCGAGAGGCTGTCGAGCACCTCGTCGACCGTCGAGGGGTCGATCGCCTCCAGTTCCGACTGTTTCAGCGGGAGAACCGCCACCCGCTTTCCGAGGTCCGCGTCGGTGAGGTCGTCCAGTTTCGACTCTATCTCCCGGTCCATCTTCTCTATCTCGTCGGCCAGCGACTCCCGTTCGGCCTGCAACTCGCTTATCTGCCGGTTTTTCTCGTCTATCTGGTCGTCGATCTGGTCGCGGATGGACTGTTTGTGGTCCGCGACGGCCCGTTTCATCCGACTCACGCGACCCCACTCGCTCTGGATGCGTTCGAGTTGGTCGTAGTCGCTCTGTAACTCCTCGACGACGGCCTCGGCGTGTTCGCGGTTGCTCTCGAAGATGCCGATGAGCGGCGGGAGCCAGTCCTGTAGCTTCCCCGGCAACGCGGGGTCCCAACTCTCGACTAACTCCTTTTGCTCCTCGATGTTCTCTTCGAGGTGCTCTTTCGTCTTGCTCGCTTTCCCTTCGAGCGTCCGGACGTTGCTCCCGCCCGGTTCCGTCTGCATGTTGTACTTCGACCAGAGATGCTGGACGACGTCCTCGTGTTCCTGTTCGACCTGCGGGACGCCCTGTTGTTCCTGAAGCTTCTCCTCTAAGATGTTCGTCGCAATTATCTCCCCTTCGACGGGGTGGTCCTCGGCGATGTCCGCGAGGACCTGTTCGATGTCCGAGGGGGACTTGCGGTCGATGATGTCCGCGCCGGTGTAGAAGTTGTCCTGTTCGAGTCGCCGTTCGAGGTCACGTTTCAGCTCCTCGTCGGCGATTTGCTCGGGGTCGAGGTGGGATTTGAGCGCCTCTATCTCCGCTTTCCGGGATTCGAGGCGCTCGATTTCCGCCGGTATCTCCTCGTCTTTCCGCTCTGCGCGGTCGTTGCGCTCCGATTTCTGCTCGCAGTAGGCCTGCACCTCCTCGTGAGGGACCGAGACGGTCGATTGGTCGAGGGTTCCGACGACCGACCGCCCCTGCGTCCAGTTCTCGGCCGACGTGGAGAACTGCGTGATGGCGTGGAGACCGCGCGCGATGGTCTGGTTCAGTTCACCCCGGTACGACTCCGGACCCACGTGCCGGTCGAGTCCGCCCTGAATCTTCCCCTCGTCGACGCCGACCAGCCAGTAGTCGTCGAACGGCGGCGAGTGCTCGAAGGTGAAGGACTCGACGTCCGTCCGCGACCCCGAGGTGCCGCCGCGGCGTTTCGACTGGACCAGCAGTTCCCGCGTCGCGGTGTCGTCTATCTCCAGCAGTTCGAACTGTTCGAGGTCTTTCAGCGCGGCGTAGGCGTTGGGGTAGTAGATGGGCCGGCCCGGGAACGTCACCGGACTGTCGTCGCCGGGGAACGGTATCATCGGCAGGACGCCGACGCCCGCCATGTAGACGTGGTCGGTTCCGAGGTCATCGGCGATGGTGTTGAGCATGCCCGCCAGCAAGGGGTACGTCCCGCTCCCGGTCCCCCCGCCGTGGGAGTGGACGTAGAAGATGTTGAACGACGCCGTCTCCGGGCCGAGGTCGACGTCAACCGAATCGTAATGCGACTCGATGTCCCGCCAGAGGCTCTTGAACGTCGAGTCGAACTCCCCCCGGTTGTCGAGTTTGTACCGCCCGACTGGACGCTGTCGCTTCGCCCCCTTGCCCTCGATGTTCATCGACCGCGTGAGGTAGGGATACGTCGCCCGGTCCTCGCCCAGAAAGTCGTCCTCGATGGAGAGGTTGTACCGTCTGGCGTCGTCGGGTGCCCGGTTCAGCGTGTCCACGTCGGTGTCGATGGCCGCGTACGCGAAGCGGTCGGCCTCGCCGTTCTGTCGGGCGACCGCGTCGATGGCTCGCATCACGTTGATGCCCGCCTGCCCGGCCCCCACGACGAACGTCGGATGTGTTACCATGTGGACGAAATTATTTCACGCCTACTTATCTTTTGAGGAGGTAGTCACCGACGCCACAGACCGCGAGACAGAGAGGCGACGTGTCTGCCGACCGCGGCGGCGGAGACGCGACGTATCGGGCGTCGGTGGGAACGATAGGCCGCCGGACTGACACGGCGCGGGGGCGACGACCCGAAGGAAACACGGGCGCCGGCGGTTCGTCCCGCCAGCGCCGGGCGAAGCGACCGTTCGCCGGGTCCGTCGTGGGCGTGCGCGAACCGTTAGCTCAGGGGACTGTCGTCGTCGCTCCCGCCAGACACCGCCGAGTAGAGCGCCATCAAGACGACGAGAGCGACGGCGAGGGCGCCGACGACCGCGAGACCCTTGACGACCAACCCGAGTTTGTCGCCCTGTTCGATGCTACTGATGACCTGCGGCGGCGTGTTGCTCATCTGCGTCGTGACGGCGAACCGCTCGCGGGTCCGGTCGCCGCCCGCCGGCGCGTACGTGACGACGACTTCCGCGCTGTCGAGTTCGCTCCGGTCGAGACCGGCGACCGGGTAGACCAAGAATTCGAGGTTGAGCGTCGTTCCGGCCGGAATCTCGTCGGCCGTGTACGCGACGCCGTTCTCGACGTACTGCTTCTCGAAGTCGATGGACGTATCGCCGGGTTGGAGCAGGGTGACCGAACTCTCGTCGAGGACGGTGTTGTCGGTGTCCCGTATCACGATGCGGGGATTGACGGCGCTGTCACCGCTGAAATCGAGCGACCCCGACACCTGAATCTCGTGGCCGGGCGCGGCCGTGTCCGACCCGTCGTTGTAGCCGTCGTAGCTACTGGAAAACGACGACGTCACCGCCGCCGACGCGACGCCGGCGGAGACGAGGAGTACGAGAACGACGAACGGCGCGACGCGGCCCCACCTGATGTCGTCGAAACGTGCGGTCATCTATCCAAGATGGTGAGATACAGTGCCATATTTTTTTGGATTACCTCAGCCAATCGGACACGAGCGGCGACGGCCGAGACCCGCAGACTCGTCGCTCGAGACGAGCGCTCGCGTGCCGAACGAGCCACCCGACCAACGGATAGGTAGAATCAACACGGCGGGAGACGACTTCCCGGCCGTCGCCACGACGCAGATGTCCCGAACCATCACACAACGCCTCTCGGCGGAACGCGACGTCGACTCGGAGGGCACCGTCGCCCTCTACGTGGAGTACGACCTCCATCCCGACCTGCGCGAACTCACGATAGCGGTCCCGGACGGTCTCGAAGCCGAGCGACTCGTGGGCTTCTCGAACGCCGGGAACGGGCAGTTCGCGTGGGACGGGACGACGACGAACCCGTGGATTCGATTCCGCGCCGCCGTCGACCAAGGCGACGCCACCGGGTACCGGTTCGTCGACCGGGGCGAGTGGGCGCTCCTCAAATACCCCCGCGTCAGTTCCTCGTGGCAGTACGTGGGCCGCGACGTCGACCTCCAGACGGAGTACGACGTCCGGGGCGACGGCGTCGCCAGTTCCGACGGCGTCATCGTCTACCTCGGCCCGCACGACGTGCGGCGACACCGGGCGGGCGGCCAACGCTTCCGGTTGACGACGCCCGCGACCGCCTCGTTGCGCGCCTCGTCGACGGAGATACTCGACGCCCTCGGCCACGCCGCCGAACGTCTGCAGGTCGGCGGCCGCGACGACGAGGTGGTCGTCGTCGCCGTTCCCTCGGCCGTCGAGTGGGGAGCACAGGGGTTACAGTGCGGCGCCAACGGCTTCTGGGCGGTCGACTCGGCGCGCGTCGACGACGTCAACAACACGTGGGTCCACGAGTACGTCCACACGCGACAGGAGTGGGAGCGCGACGAGTCGACGCGCTGGCTGATAGAGGGGACGACCGAGTACTACGCCGCGCTGTTGACCTACCACCGGGGGGGGAATTCCCTTCTCGGCGTTCTACCGACACGTCACCACCACCCGCGACGACGACGCCGTCCTCGCCGACCCGCGCCAGTGGACGTCGTCGCAGGCACACTACACCAAAGGCCGGCGCGTGACGGCGGCACTCGACGCGAAGATACGCGAGGCGACCGGCGGCGAGGCGTCGTTCCAAGCGGTGTTCGAACGCGCGAACGAACTGGAGGGGGCGTTCACCCACGACCGACTCGAACGCATCGTCGCCGAGGTGGTCGGCGCCCCACTCGACGACTGGTTGGACGCCTACGTCGCCGGACCGAGTCTCCCCGACGTCCCCGAAGACGAGGAACTGTTTGCGCCCGCGACGACCGACTCGGCGGGACCCGTCGGACCGAGTGGGCCGGAATCGGGCGAGGGCGAGGGAGAAGGTGAAGGTGAAGGTGAAGGTGAAGGACCCGAAGAAAGCGGGACGAGTGAGGGCGACGACGAAGGGCAGGAAGGCGAAGACGGCGAGGGCGAAGGGCAGGAAGGCGAAGACGGCGAGGGCGAAGGGCAGGAAGGCGAAGACGACGAGGGCGAAGGGCAGGAAGGCGAAGACGGCGAGGGCGAAGGAGAAGACCGACCCACGGAGTGTCCGGTCTGCGGGGCGTCGGTCGAGTCGGACGAGGAGTTCTGCAGGGCCTGCGGGACGGCGCTCGTCGACCAGTGTCCGGTCTGTGGCCGGCGGGTCACCGAGTCGGAGTTCTGCCCCGAGTGTGGGTCGGCGTTGCAGGGCGAGTGTCGCATCTGTGGTCGGCGGCGACACGCCGGCGAGGAGTACTGTCCGGTCTGCGGAACGGCGTTCGAGTGACGACGGTCTCGACCACGGCGCTTTTCACTCCGGACCCGCGAACCGACGGCCACATGCCGGCGGACGAGCGAGTCACGGACCGCGGCCCGGTCGACCTGTCGAAGTTCGTCGCGTACACCGAGTACCTCATCCACCTCGTGGAGGCGGTCGCCGCACTCGTCCTCGTGGTGTTGTTCGCCATCGGCGTCTTCGACCTCGGCGTCCAGATACTCGACGTCGCTCTCGCCGGGCGCATCACCGACCCGCTAGTGGTCGTCGGCTTCATCGACACCATCCTGCTCCTGTTCATCATCGTGGAGGTCTACCAGACGGTCGTCGCCTACACCCGCGAGAGCCACCGCCGGCGCATCGTCCGCCTCGTGCTCTATACGGGCGTCATCGCCATGGTTCGGAAGGCCATCATCTTCCGGACGGAGACGTACGCCTCGAAGACCGACGCCCTCCTCGCGGCGACGGCCTACGCGGTCTTGCTCCTCGCCATCGGCGTCTTGCTCTACGTCGAGCGAACGACCGCCGAGTACGACGACCGACCCGCCGCCCGAAAGCAGAAATAGACGGGTGACCTAAGCGCCCACGATGCTCCTCGTCCTCTGTGTGGACCTGGACGACGACCTCGGCCGCAAGACCGGTCTGTCGACGCCGGTCGTCGGCCGGTCGGCCGTCCAGGACGCCGCCGTCGCCCTCGCCACCGCCGACCCCGAGGACTCCGACGTGAACGTGCTCTTTCAGGGGTTGCACGTCCTCGACGACCTCCGGGGGAGCGAATCGGAGGAAGTCGAGGTGGCGGCCGTCACCGGCGTCGACGGGAGCGACGTGAAGGCGACCCGCGCGGTCGGCGACGAGGTCGACACCGTGTTGGCTGGTCTCCAGACCGGCGAGACGGTCCGCACCGTCGTCATCACCGACGGCGCACAGGACGAGTCGGTGCTCCCGGTCATCCGGTCGCGGGTGCCAATCGACAGCGTCCGCCGGGTGGTCGTCCGGCAGGCACAGGACCTCGAATCCATCTACTACACGATGAAGCAGGTGCTCGCGGACCCCGAAACCCGCGGGACGGTTCTCGTCCCCCTCGGCATCCTTCTGCTCATCTATCCGTTCGTCACCATCGCCACGTTCTTCGAGGTGCCCGGCGCGGCCGTGTTGGGTCTCATCTCCGCGCTCCTCGGTCTCTACACCCTGTTCAGAGGGCTGGGTCTCGAAGCCACGGTCGACGAGGCCGCCGACCGCGCGCGGAACGTCCTCTACACCGGCCGGGTGACCATCATCACCTACGTCGTCGCGGCGGCGTTGCTCATCGTCGGCGGCGCACAGGGCGTCGAGACGCTCAACGTCGTCGAGGCGAGCGTCGACGCACCCTCCGCCGTGACCGTTCTCGCGGCGCTCGTCCACGGGTCCATCCGGTGGTTCGCCGCCGCCGGCATCACGAGCAGTCTCGGACAGGTCACCGACGAGTACCTCGACGAGCGGTTCAAGTGGCGCTACCTCAACGCCCCGTTTTACGTCCTCGCCATCGCGGTGGTGCTCTACGCCGTCTCGGGCTTTCTCCTGCCGGCGGTGGCGGGCGTCCGCACGCTCTCGCTGACCGACCTCGCGGTGGCGCTCACCGTCGGGACGCTCATCGGCGTCCTGAGTACGCTGGCGTTCGCCGTCGCCGAATCGCGGTTCCCGACGAGCGCCGACCCTAGCGCTCCCTGACGACGACGAACTCCGCGAGGTCGCGCAGATACTCCGTGGCGTCGGCGTCGCTCGTCTCGGCGGCGTCCAGCGCCGCGAGCGCCCGGTCGGCCTCCCGACGCGCCCGGTCGTTGGCCGCCTCCGGGGAGAGGTCGGTCACCTGCACGAGCGACGGGCGGTCCATCTCCTCGTCCTGACCCGTCGGTTTGCCCAGCGCGTCGGCGTCGGCCGTCGCGTCGAGGACGTCGTCGCGTATCTGGAAGGCGACGCCGACGCGTTCGGCGTAGTCGCCGAAGGCCTCGACGGTGACGGCGTCGGCGCCGCCGGCGACGGCGCCCAACTCGGCGGCCGCCCGGAAGAGCACGCCCGTCTTCCGGCGCGCGAGTTCCATGTACTCCGCCTCGTTTTCGGGGCGGGCAACGAGTTCCGTCGCCTCGCCCTCCCCCAACTCCACCATCGCCTCGGCGACGACGCGCATCGCTCGCTCGTCGTCGGAAAAGAGCGCGAACGCCTCGCCGAGCAAGCCGTCGCTGGCGACGATGGCCGGGCCGTAGCCGTATTCCGCCCACGCGCTCGGCGTCCCCCGGCGCACCGCCGAGCGGTCGAGGATGTCGTCGACCACCAGCGACGCGTTGTGGACGAGTTCGACCCCCACCGCGAAGTCGACGGCGTCGGCCGGTCCCCCGCCGACCGCCTCGCAGGCGAGCACCGTCACCGCCGGGCGGACGCGCTTGCCCCCCGACAGCGTGACGTGGGCGAGTTTCGCCGAGAGTTCCGGCGGGTCGACCGCCTCGACGACGGCTTCGAGTCGGTCGTTCACCAACCCGACCCGGCGCTCCAGATACTCCATCGGTACCGTGGAAGGACGGGGGCGGCAAGTACGTGACGAAGTGCGGTGAAAAGCGAGCGATTACTCGAACTGCTCGATGAGTGCGGGCACCACGTCGAAGAGGTCGTCGACGATGCCGTAGTCGGCGATGTCGAAGATGGGGGCGTTGGGGTCGGTGTTGATGGCGATGATGGTGTCGGCGCCTTTCATCCCGGCGACGTGTTGGACCGCCCCCGAGATGCCGATGGCGAGGTAGACCTTCGGCGTGACCACCTTCCCCGACTGGCCGACCTGTCGGTTCTTCGGCAACCACCCGTTGTCGACGATGGGCCGCGAGGACGCGAGCGTCGCGTCCATCGCCTCCGCGAGTTCCTCGACGAGTTCGAGGTTCTCCTCCTCGCCGATGCCGCGGCCGACCGAGACGATGAACTCGGCCTCGGAGATGTCGACGTCGCCGGCGCCGACCTCCTCGAATCCCGTGACCGTCGAGCGCTGGGTGGTCTCGTCGAACGCGAAGTCGAAGGCCTCGATTGCGGCGTCGCCGGCGCCCTCGGCGGCGGGCCACTCCCCACCGCGAACGGTGAGCGCGACGGGTTCGGCCGCCACCTCGACCGTCGTCTCGACTTTCGACCCGTACATCTCGCGGGTGACGGTGACGCCGTCCCCGACGTCGACGGCGACGGCGTCGGTCACCAACGGCACCGAGAGGCGGGTCGCCACCGCCGGCGCGTAGTCCAGTCCGTCGACGCTGTTCGGGAGCAACACGACGCCGGGGTCGACCGCCTCGAAGAGGGCGGCGGTGGCGGCCGTGTAGACGTCGTGGTTGAACTCCTCGCCGTAGTCGACGGTGTGGACCACGTCGACGCCGGGGAGGTCGAGTCGCTCGGCGTAGCGGTCGACCTCGCCGCTGACGACCGCGACGTGGAGGTCGCCGCCCGTCGCCTCGGCCACCTCGCGGCCGGCGCTGACGAGTTCGTAGCTCACGTCCCGGAGGTCGCCCCGTCGGTGTTCGGCCACCGCGAGGACGTCGCTCATTCGGCGCCCACCCCCGCGTCGCGGAGGACGCCCGCGAGGTCGGCGGCGGTCTCCTCGGCGCTCCCCTCGAAGAGCGTCGCGTCCGACTCGCTTTCGGGTTCGTACATCGCCGTCAACGAGAGGTCGCTGTCGACGACGGCGGCGTCGAGTCCGAGGTCCGAGAGGTCGTGCGCGGCGATTTCCTTGCGCTGGGCCTGTCGAATCCCCCGGAGACTCGCGTACCGGGGGTCGTTGATGCCCGTCTGGATGGTCAACACCGCCGGCGTCTCGACGTCGGTGAGTTCCTCGACGCTCCCTTCGAGTTCGCGCCGGACCGACGCCTCGCCGTCGCCGAGTTCGAGGTCGTTGACGACGGCCGCCCACCCCACGTCGAGGCGTTCGGCGAGGGCCACGCCCGTCGCGCCGAAGGCGTCGTCGGACGCCTGTACGCCCGTCAACACGAGGTCGGGGGCCTCCTCCTCGGCGACGGCCGCGAGTATCTCGGCTTTCGCGGCCACGTCGAGTAACTCCACCTCGGCGAGGGCGTCGTCCCAGACGCGCACGGCGCGGTCGACGCCTTTCGCAAGCGCCATCCGAATCGTCTCCTCGCTCCGCTCCGGGCCGACGGTGACGGCGACGACTTCCACCTCTTCGTCGCGCGATTCGGCGATCTGGACGGCCTCTTCGACCGCGTAGTCGTCCCACTCGTTGAGGTCGTATTCGAGGTACGTCTCGGGAATCGAATTCGCCTCGATTTCGAAGTCGTCCGCGACCTCGGCGACCTCCTTGACGGTCACGAGAACCTTCATCAGAGAGAACTCCGTCGGCCGCTGGTAAACGTTTTCGGAAGTCGAGGGGTCAGGACTCCTCGTCGGGGAGCGAGATGAGGTTCTCGCGCCCGAGTCTGAGCTTCTCGACCCGTTCCTCGTCGGCCATCGAGGAGAGCAACTGCGACACCTTCGCGTCGGACCACCCCGTCTCGTCGACGATGCGGGCCTGTTTCATCCGCCCGCCGTTGCGTTCGAGGAGGCGTTCGACCCGTTCCTCGTCGGAGAGCAAAGAGAGGTCGGTGCCGCCGGCCTCGCCGGCGTCGCCCTCGTCGGGCACGGACTCCGTCGTCGCCTCGTCCGGCGGGCCGTCGTCCCCGTCGTCGCCGGCGACGGTCCCGCCGCGTCCGTCCGGCCCGTCGTCGGTGCTCGCGGGACCCGTCGCGGGGGCGCCGCCCCGACCACGGAAGTAGACCGCGAGGACGCCGACGACGACGACGCCGAGGAGGAGGGCGCCGCCGACCGGGAGCCACGGAATGCCGCTCCGTCGGTCGTCGGGGGTCGAGGTGCGCGTCCGCTGGTAGGTGATGGTCAACGGCCGCTGGAAGGTGTGCGGGCCGTCGACGACGACGGAGCCGTTTTCGAGACCGAACCGCGTGTTGGTGACCTGAAAGCCGCCCGGCGTCTGGACGACGAGTCGCTGGTTCGCGGCGAGCGACGCCAGCCACGTCCGGTCGCCCGGCATCAACACCGCGTCCTCGATGGCGAAGCCCTCGTCGGTCGGCGTGACGAAGTTCGTCCACGTAAAGGAGAGTCGCACGACGCCGGTGTCGTTCTCGACGGTGGCCGACCGCGCCACGTTACGGATGGCCATCTTCTCGCCGGTGACCGCACTCGCCTCCGAGGCGAGCGTGCGGAAAAAGGACACGTCGAGACCCACGTCGGCGTCGACCGCCTCGAACGACCGCCCGTAGCGTTCGAAGGCGGCCCTGTCCTCGGTCTCCGGAAGCGTGTAGTTCAGCGAGATGGTCCACCGGGCGCTCCCGCCGGGGTCGGGGGTGACGTTTATCTCGACGAGCGTCGGCGCGTCGATTCGTGCGTGGGCGGGACCGGTGACGGCCGGTGCGGGGTCGGCCGTCCGTGGAGGGACGGAGGCCGACGGCGCGGACCCACCGGTGTCGGTGCCGGCGGCGAGGGCTACAGCGGGTGCCGTCCCGGCGAGGAGGACCAGAAGGGCGAGGAGGGGCGCGGCGATCCGCATCAGTTCGACCCTCACGATGCGACGGGAAAACGCTTTCCATCAGGAAGACCACCCCTGTCTGGCGGATATCGGCCACAGCGCGGTTCGAGGAAGGCGAGGTTTTAGTAGCATGCATGTCTACCGGCGGACGATGAGAGCCCTCCCCGTTCTCGCGGCCGCCCTGGTGGTCTGTGCCGCCGTCGGCGGCGTCGCCGGCGGACTCTCCGCCGCCTCTCCCCCGTCCTCCGGGACCGCCCGCCCGTCCTCGACGCCGACGGCGGCGGCGGTCGGTCCCGCCGCCGGCGTCGCTCAGACCGAGAGCAACGAGACGACCGCGACGCGCCAGATACGCGTCCTCGACGTGCCGCGGCGTCTCGTCTCGCGGTCGACCGTCCGGACACACTACGTCGACCTCGGCCCGGGCGTCACCCTCTCGTCGTCGGCGACGACCGACCGCCTCCAGACGCTCGGCATGGTTGAACGCATCGAGGCGGCCAACACCTCGGACCAGCGGCGTGCGCGACTCCGAACCGCCTTGGACGAACTCGAATCGCAGGTCAAAGGTCTCGACGAGCGACAGGAGAGGGCCATCGCCGACTACGCCGCCAAGCGAATCTCGCCCCGCGACTTCCTCGTGCGGATGGTCGAGATAAGCCACACCGCACAGGAACTCGACGACCGCCGGGCGCGCCTCGAAGCACTCGCCGACGAGTCGCCGGGATTCGAACTCGACCGGGGGCGACTCGCCTCCATCCGCCACCGCATCGACACCTTCACCGGTCCCGTCAGGGCACACGCCCGGCGAGTGCTCCGTGGGGACGCCGACCCCGACCGCTTTTACGTCGTCACCGGTCCCAAAAGCGTCGCCATCTCCACCATCTCGGGGTCGACGTACCTCCGCGAGGCCTACCGGGGTGACCTCCACGACGGCGACGGCGAGCGCATCCAACTGGAGAAGGCGCTCGAAATCGTCTCGTCGAGCTATCCGGTGCTCTGGGAGAGCGGCCGCGAACAGACGCAGGTCTTCGGCGGCGGCGACAGCTATCCCGTCCGCGTCGCCCACGCCCGGGGCGACCTGACCGCCTTCGTCGACAGCACCGCCGGCACCGTCTTCGCCGAACACCAGCGCCGACCGCTCGACTCGATGGTCACCGACGCCAGATTCCAGTCGACCGGCGACGACCTGCGACTCGTCGTCAACCACACCTACCCCGGCGGCCCGATGCAGGTGCGCGTCACCGACGCCGCCGGCGACCCCGTCGACGCCGTCGTCTCCGTCGAGGGAACCGGCGACGACGCGGGACGAACCGGCACCGACGGCACCCTCTGGACGCTCTCGCCCGGCGGGCGGTTCAGCGTGACCGCGACCCGGAACGGCGAGAGCGTGAGCGTCCCCGTCGCCGCCGGCGCGTCGCCGCGCGTCCACATGCCCGCGCCCCCGCGGGCAACGAATCCGACGCCGGCGGCAACGAATCCGCCACCGCGACGCCGAACGGCACCGCCACCGCGACGCCGAACGGCACCACGACCACCGCCGGATGAGGTGACGGCGTCGCCGACGCCCACCCCGTCGTTTATCCCGGATGACGCGGCCAGACCCGCCGTGTCGAACCGCGCCACCCTCACCGCCGGGAGCGTCGTCGTCCTCGTCCTCGCAGTCGCCGTCGGCACCGCCGTCGTCGGCGTCGGTCTCGGGGCGATGCCGTCGGACCCGACGGTCGCCGCCCTCTCGCTTTCGGTCGACGGCGACCGACTCGCCGTCACCCACCGCGCGGGCGAACCGCTCGACGTGCGCCGACTCGACGTGACCGTCCGCGTCGACGGCACCCCCCTCGCTCACCAACCGCCGATTCCGTTCTTCTCGGCGCGAGGGTTCGACTCCGGACCGACCGGGCCGTTCAACGCCCGCGCCGACCCCACGTGGACGGCGGGCGAACGCGCCACGCTACGTCTGGCGTCGACGAACCGCCCGGACCTCCACGCGGGCGCCCACGTCGTCGTCGACGTGCGACGCGACGGCCGACTGCTCGCGCGCCTCTCGGCGACCGCCTAGCGCTCCGGTGCCTGCGCGACGGTCGTGATGGCGATGTCGGGGTTGTAGGCCGGTCCCATCGTGACGTGGCGCGGGTCCGCGAACCCCGCTTCCCGGAACATCCGGTCGGCCTCGTCCTCGTCGTAAAAGAGCATGATGGCGTCCGCGAGGCGTTGCATCAGGGTCGAACTCGGGTAGTTCGGGCCGACGACGAGTACCTGCCCGCCGGGTTTCACCACGCGCCGGAACTCTTCGAGGGCGTCGACCGGGTTGGGCCAGTATTCGATGGACCCCGAGGACCACACCACGTCGAAGGCGTCGGCGGCGAAGGGGAGGCGTTCGGCGTCGCCACGGTAGAAGTTCACCGCGTCGCGTTTGCCGAACTTCTGGAAGGCCTTCTCCATCTGGTGGACGCTCTGGTCGAGTCCGTGGACGTCGTCGGTGTACTGGAGCAATCCCTCGGTGCCGAAGCCGGTGCCACACCCCACGTCGAGGACGCGGTCGCCCGCCTCGACGTCGAGAAGCGAGAGCGCCTCGGCGCGCATCTCCTCGTTCCAGATGAACGGGTTGACCCGGTCGTACACCGTCGAGAGGTACTTATAGAACAGGCGTGCCCGGGACTTGTCTTCGAGGATGCCCATCTGCGGTCGGATTGGGCATCCACCGGCATAACGGTGCGGATTCGTCGGCCTCCGGGCGGTCGGTTCGGGCGCGTCGGTCAGTTGCCGGCCTGTCGCAGGGCGTCTTCGATGTCTTCGCGCTGGGTGACGCCCACGAAACGGTCGACGATGCCGTCGTCGTTCTCGACGACGAGCGTCGGGAGCGAGCGCACCTGATACTCGTTGGCGACGTCCTGATTGTCGTCGACGTCTATCTTCTCGAACTCGACGCTCTCGTAGTCGGTCTCTAGCTCCTCCAGAATCGGGTCCTGGGTCTTACACGGCCCACACCAGTCCGCGTAGAAATCGAGTAGTCGTACGCTCATAGGTCCGGTCGTCGGATACCGGAGCGGCGCGCATAAGAGTTTCCCACGAGTCGAAACGTTTAGGCGGACGACGCTCGGAGGGAGTGGTATGAGCGGAAGCGACAGCGGCGGACTGATGTCCAGTGCGGGTCTCGTCCGCTACTTCGACGCCGAGGACCGAAACGCCATCCGGGTCGACCCCCGGACCATCGTCGCCTTCGGCGTCCTCTTCGGCATCCTCATACAGGTGCTCAACGCGGTGTCGCTGTAGTCTATCGATTCCTTTTTCGCCGTCACCGCCCTTCGAGAGCCATGCTCAAGGCTGGCGTCGTCGCCGTCCAGGGGAACGTGAGCGAACACGTCGCCGCCGTCGAACGCGCGGCGGCCGCCCGCGAGGAGCCTATCGAGGTGGTCGAGATACGCGAGTCGGGCGTCGTCCCCGACTGCGACTGCCTCGCGCTCCCCGGCGGCGAGTCGACCACCATCTCGCGGCTCCTGGCCTCCGAGGGCATCGACGAGGAGATAGTCGCCCACGTCGACGCCGGCAAGCCCGTCCTGGCGACGTGTGCCGGTCTCATCGTCGCCGCGCGCGACGCCCGCGACGACCGCGTCGAGACGCTCTCGGTCCTCGACGCCGCCGTCGACCGCAACGCCTTCGGCCGACAGGTCGACAGCTTCGAGGCGCCACTCGACGTGACCGGACTCGAAGACCCCTTCCACGCCGTCTTCATCCGCGCGCCCGTCGTCGCCGACGTGGGACCCGACGTGGAGGTGTTGGCGACGTGGGAGGGCCGCCCCGTGGCCGTCCGCGACGGACCCGTCCTCGCCACCTCCTTCCACCCCGAACTCACCGACGACGACCGCATCCACGGACTGGCGCTGTTCGAGAGCGCCGCCGCGCCGGTGTGACCGCCGAGTCGACAGGCCCTTGCACCCCCCGCCCCACTCCCCGCTATGACCGACGGTGACGGCGACGGCGCCGACGACGCCGACGACGCCGATGCGGTGCTCGACGACCTCTTTGCCACCATCGAATCGCGCAAGGCGACGCTCCCGGAGGACTCCTACACCGCGTCGCTGTTCACCCACGAGAAAGGCGAAAACAGGGTGTTAGAGAAGTTGGGCGAGGAGACGACAGAGGTGGTCCTCGCGGCGAAAGACGACGACGACGAGGCGCTCGTGGCCGAATCGGCGGACCTCGTCTACCACCTGCTCGTCCTGTTGGCGGCGAAGGACCTCACCGTCGACGACCTGCGGGCGGAACTCCGCTCGCGGTTCGACTGAGAGCGAGTACGCTCTGCTTACTGAAAGCGCACGCCGAGGTCGTGTAACCCCTCGTTTTGCTGGGCGACGTTGACCAGAAGCGGCGTCAGCGCCTCTATCTCGGGGGCGTTGGCGAGACTGCCCGCGTCGAGGACGCGCAACCCCTCGATGCCGTCGGCGACGAGGCGAACCGTCTCTTTGGCGTCCTCGTCGTCGCCGACGAGCAAGGTGTCGATGCCGAGGTCGGCGTCGAGGTCCGCCAGCCGACCCGCCGGGAGGTTGTGGAAGGCGCCGACGACGGGGACGCCCTCGGGGGCGGCGTCGGCGGCGAGGGCGGCGACGCTCCCCGCGCCGGGGCGGTGGTAGTGAAAGCCGTCTTCGTCGCGTTTCATCCCCGTCGCGGGCGAGACCAACACGTCCTCGTCGTCCAGCGTCTCGGCGACGGCCGCAACCGTGTCGCTGACGTGGTAGGCGGGCACCGCGAGGACGATTACCCGGGCGCGGTCGGCCGCCATCGCGTTCTCGAAGCCCTTGACGGTGCGGTCGACGCCGCGACTCGACAGTTCCGTCTCGTACTCCTCGGCTTTCGCCCGGGCGCGCTCCGGGTCGCGCGAGCCGACGATGACCTCGTGGTCGGTGTCGTAGGCCCACCGGAGCGCCAGTCCCTCGCCGATGTCGCCGGTGCCGCCGAGTAGCGCGATTCGCATGGTCGGAGTGCGAACGCGCCGGAGGTAAGCCTTGCGCGACCGGCAGGCGCGACAGGGTCAGGCCGACGCCACGAACGCGTCGAGGGACTCGGCGACGCCCCGGTAGATTCGCTCGCACCGCTCGATTACCGCCGGGTCGACGCTCTCGGTGGCGGTGTGGGCCTCGCCGGGTTCGGCCGCGCCACAGACGACGCAGGTGGTGCCCGCCGCCGAGAGCCACCCCGCGTCGGTGGCGTGGGGTTTGGCGACGCGGGCGGGCGACCCGTCCTGTGCGTCGCGGGCGGCCGCGAGCACCGCGTCCGCGAAGTCGGCGTCGTCGCACGCCATCGGCGGGAGGTCCTGGTCGACCGTCCACTCGACGCCCGGCACCGACTCGACGCGCGAGAGTCGCGCACGCTCGCCCGGGACGGTGCGTTCGTCGACCGTCACCTCGCACCGCTCGGGGACGACGTTCCACGCCGACCCGCCCGTCATCTCCGTGACGACGACGCTCCCCGAGAGCGTCTGGCCGAGGACCGTCGCCTCGGGAGCGTCGAGCGAGCGAACCACGTCGACGGCGTCGCAGGCGCGGTAGACGGCGTTCTCGCCCGCATCGGGTTCGCTCGCGTGGGCCGCCGTGCCCGAAGCGAGGAGCGTACTGCCGCGGCGGCCCTTGTGGGCGACGGCCACGTCGGTGACGCCCGGCGCGGAGTAGCCCGTCGACCCCTCGCCGACGACGGCGAATTCGGGGGCGAAGCCGTCGTCGACGGCGGCCTGTGCGCCGAGACCACCCTGCTCTTCGGCCGCGAACGACGCGAAGGCGAGTTCGGTCGACGGGTCGGCGTCGCGGAAGGCGACCATCGCGGCCGCGAGGCTCCCTTTCATGTCGGCGGTGCCCCGGCCGTAGAGGCGGCCGTCGCGCGCTTCGACGGCGTACGCGTCGCCGTCGACCTGTTCGTCCGCCGGCGCCACCACGTCGTGGTGGCCGACGAGGGCGAGCGACCGGTCGCCCTCGCCCGCCCCCCGACGCGCGAGGACGTTGCCGAAGCCGTCGAGGGTCACCGTCGCGTCGGTCTCCGCGCGGAGCCACGACGCGACGGCGTCGCCGGCCGCCGTCTCGTCGTCGTGGCTCGGAATCGAGACGAGTCGGCGCGTCAACTCGACCACCTCGGACATGCGCCGAGAGACGGGGGCGGTCGGGTTGAATGTGCCGCCTCGACGCCGACGACCCGGGCCGGTCAGCGTCTTGAATACCCTTATCCGTCTCGCCCGCCGAATTGACCCATGAACGTCGTACCGGACACGAGCGCGGTCGTCGACGGCCGCGTGTCCGAACGCGTCGCTGACGGCACCTACGAGGGAGCCACTATCTCCGTCCCCGAGGCCGTCGTCGGCGAACTCGAAGCGCAGGCCAACGAGGGCCGCGACACCGGATGGGAGGGCATCGAGGAACTCCAGCGACTGGTCGAACTCGCCGAGGACGGGCGGTTGAGCGTCGAGTACCACGGCGAACGCGCCGACACCCGGCAGAGACGCGGCGCCGAGGAGGGCGAAGTCGACGCGCTCATCCGCGACGCCGCCGCCGAACTCGACGCCACGCTGTTGACCTCCGACGTGGTGCAAGCGGAGGTGAGTCGCGCGAAGGGACTCGACGTGGAGTACGTCGAACCCCGCGGCCGCGACGCCGCCCACCTCGAACTCGAGGCGTTCTTCGACGAGACCACGATGTCGGTCCACCTCCGCGCGGGGTCGAAACCCCGGGCCAAACGGGGGTCCATCGGCGACATGCATTACGAGGTCATCCGGGACGAGGCGACGACCGAAGCCGAGATGAAGGAGTTCGCCCACGACGTCGAGGAGAGCGCCCGCGCCAACCCCGAGGGGTTCGTCGAACTCGAAGAACCCGGGATGACCATCGTCCAGTTCCACGAGTACCGCATCGCGGTGGCGCGCCCGCCCTTCTCCGACGGCTTCGAAATCACGGCCGTCCGGCCCATCGCCAAGACGGACCTCGAAGATTACGAGTTCGCCGACGACCTGAAAGACCGTCTGCTGGAACGACAGCGCGGCGTCCTCATCTCGGGGGCGCCCGGCGCCGGGAAGTCGACGTTCGCACAGGCCGTCGCGGAGTTTCTCGCGGACAACGACCACGCGGTCAAGACGATGGAGAAACCCCGCGACCTGCAGGTCGGCCCGGACATCACCCAGTACACCGCCCTCGGCGGCGACATGGCGAAGACGGCCGACTCGCTCCTGTTGGTCCGCCCGGATTACACCATCTACGACGAGGTGCGAAAGAGCGACGACTTCGAGGTGTTCGCGGACATGCGCCTCGCGGGCGTCGGCATGGTGGGCGTCGTCCACGCCACCCGCGCCATCGACGCCCTCCAGCGACTGGTCGGCCGGGTCGAACTCGGCATGATTCCGCAGGTGGTCGACACCGTCGTCTTCATCGAGGCCGGCCGCGTCGACACCGTCTACGACGTGACGACGGAGGTGAAGGTGCCCGAGGGTCTCACCGCCGAGGACCTCGCGCGCCCGGTGATTCAGGTGGCCGACTTCGAGACGGGCAAGCCGGCCTACGAAATATACACCTTCAACCGACAGGTGGTCACCGTCCCTCTCACCGGCGAGGAGCAAAGCGAGACGGGGGTCTCCCGCCTCGCCCGACAGGAGGTCGAACGCGAGATTCGCTCCATCGCGCGCGGCCACGTCGACGTCGAACTCAAGGGGCAGAACAAGGCCGTCGTCTACGTCGAAGCCGACGACATCTCCTACGTCATCGGCAAGGGCGGCGGGCGCATCAGCGACGTCGAAGACCGCCTCGGCATCGACATCGACGTGCGGACCCACGACGAGAAACCCAGTCGCAGTAGCGAGACGCGGAACGCGAGCGACGCCCCCGAGGGCGAGGTGGTGACGCCCGAGGTGACCTCGCGGCACGTCGTCATCGCACTCGACGGACACGTCGGCGAGACGGTGGAAGTGCGGGCCGACGGCGACTACCTCTTCACCGCGACGGTGGGTCGCGGCGGCGAGGTGCAGGTGTCGCGGGGGAGCGCCATCGCCGACGAACTCGAACGCGCAATCGACGACAAAAAGCGCATCACCGTCGTGCCGGCCTGATAGCGTTTATCGTGAGTCGTTCCCTCCGGTTCGCCGGACCGGGGCGGTACACAGTCACAATAAACACTAGAGCGGTCGGCGGGGGCAGTCGAGGGCGGTCGGCGGAGTGGACGGGGGACGACCCGCCTCAGTCGCACTCGGCACAGGGGACTTCGGTTTCCGTCTCGGCGCCGGTCGCTTCCTGCACTTTCGCTTCGTTCAACTGATAGAGGTTCTGTCGGGCGTCGGCGAAGTAGACGTCTTCGTCGACGACGCCGAGGTCTTCGAGTCGTTCGAGGGCGTATCGGACCGTTCGGGCCGAGAGCATCGACTCCTCGACGATGCCCTTCTGTGTGAGCGACCCGTTGTATTCGAGGACCTTGAAGACCAGTTTCGCGCTCGGCGGAAGGTCGTCGAGCCGCTCGTCGTCAGTTCCAGCCATTACGTGAGTCGAACGGGGCCACGGCTATAAATCTTGACCGACGCGACGGGGGCGGTAGCGGAACGTAGGTTGTAGTAGCTGGAAATCTGTGTCTCTGATAT
>JBDGTR010000067.1:0-21606 GCA_042216635.1 Haloplanus sp.
TGCTCGACACCTACGTCGGCAACCACCTGCTGAAGACCGTCGCGCTCAACGACGCCCTCGAAGCCCACGACATCGACGGCGTCATCTCGGGCGTGCGCTGGGACGAACAGGAAGCCCGCGCCGACGAGACGTTCTTCAGCCCCCGACACGACCCCGACATCTACCCGCCTCACGACCGCATCCAGCCCATCCTCCAGTTCGAAGAGCGCGACGTGTGGGACGCCTTCTGGAACTACGTCGTCCCCGATACGGTGCCGGAGTACCCCGACGACGGCTACGTCCCCACCGGCGCCGACGACCTGCCCAACGGTCTCACGCAGGCGGACGTCCCCGTCTCGCCGAAGTACTTCGCCGGCTTCCGGTCGCTCGGGAGCGAGGTCAGCACCGAGAAGTCCGACGACGTGCCCGCGTGGCTTCAGGACATCGAGAACACGGTCGAACGCGCCGGTCGCGCACAGGACAAAGAGGACCTGATGGAGCGTCTGCGCGACCTCGGCTACATGTAGACGCGACGAATCACAGCCTCTAACCCCGTTCGCCCCCTCCCTCCGCCATGACCGACGACACCGGGGCGTGGGTGAGCCTCTTTTCCGGCGGCAAGGACTCCTCGTGGGCGCTCTATCGCGCCCTCGAAGCCGACCTCGACGTGACGCACCTGCTGACGGTCCACCCCGAGGGCGACTCCTACATGTATCACGTCCCCGCGACGGACCTGACCCGACTCGCGGCCGAATCCGTCGGTCTCGCCCACGTCGAGGTGTCGCCGGGCGACCTCGGCGCCGCCGACGCCGTCGACGCCGGCGCGCAGGGCGACGCCGAACTCGAACCGCTGGAAGCGGCCCTGCGCGACCTCGCGGGCGAGACGGACCTCGTCGGCGTCACCGCCGGCGCCGTCGAGAGCGAGTTCCAGACCTCGCGCATCGAGACCATGTGTGACCGCCTCGGTCTCGACCTCTTTGCCCCCCTCTGGCGGCGCGACCCGTCCGAACTCGCCCGCGAGATGCTCGACGCCGGCTTCGAGATTCGCGTCGTGCAGGTGGCGGCCGCCGGTCTCGACGAGTCGTGGCTGGGTCGCCGTCTCGACGCCGACGCCCTCGCCGACCTCGAAGCGCTCAACGACCGCTACGGCGTTCACGTCCTCGGCGAAGGCGGCGAGTTCGAGACGCTCGTCACCGACGCCCCGCACATGGACCGCCCCATCGAACTGGAGTGGGAACCGGTCTGGGAGGGGACCCGCGGGCACGTCCGCGTCACCGACGCGCGACTGGGTTAGTGGCCGTTCGTCAGCGTCGAGTGCGCGCCGATGAGTGCGTCCGCGAGGTCGAGATTTTCGAGCGTCGTCTCCTCGTCGATGATGGAGCGGCGCACGTCCGAATCGCGGATGGTCGCGTTGGGGAAGACGACCGTCCCTTCGAGCGTCGAGTCGATAATCTCCGCGCCACGCATCACGTGGACGTTGTCGCCGAGGGTGGCGCCGTCGAGGATTACGTCCGCCTCGACGCAGTCGTCGCCGTCGAGATACCACGCCACGGCGTCGAGGTAGCTCTCGGGCGTGCCGATGTCGAACCACGCACCGTCGAAGGTGAAGGCGTGGACGGACTGTCGTGACTGGAGCCACTGGATGAACCACCCCGGTTCGTCGGGGTTCTCGCCCGCCGCGAGATACTCCTCGAACAGCGGGAGGGTCTCGGCCGGAAAGGCATAGCAGGCGATGGAGACGAGCGTGGTCTTGGGGTCGTCGGGTTTCTCCTGAAAGTCGACCACGCGGTCGCCGTCGAGGTCGACCAGCCCGTACGAGCGTGCGAGTTCCTTCGAGCCGACGTCGTAGGCGGCGATGGTTGGCGTTCCCTTCGTCTCGAAGAAGTCGACGAACTCGGCCACGTCGAAGCTGATGAGGTTGTCGCCGGCGACGACGACGAGGTCCTCTTCGACCCCTTCGCGGTCGATGAGTTGGGCGAGGGCGCCCACGACGCCGAACTTCTCGTCTTCCTCGGTCGTCTCCTCGACCGAGAGCGTGGGTTTCTCGAAGTCGCTGTCGGCGAGGTAGGACTCGAACTCCTCGGCGAAGCGTTCGTTGGTGCTGACGAACACCTCCGAGATGCGGTCGTCCGCCTCCAGATCGGAGAAGATGGTGTCGATGACCGTCGACTCGCCGACCGGGAGGAACATCTTGGGCCGATGTTTGGTGATGGGCCAGAGTCGCGTCGCGTACCCTCCCGCCAGCACGATGGCCTTCATACCCGTCCACTCCGTCTACTGGGTCAAGTTCTTTTTGTATCGGTCGAGCGAAGCGATTTACCTCCTCGCCGCCGACGCCCACCTATGGACGCGACGACGACGCGGGAACGCATCGCCGCCATCCTCCGGTCGGAGGCCGCCACCGCGACCGACCTCTCGCCACGGGTGGGCGCGTCGCGGGCGGCCGTCTTCGACCACCTCGAACACGTCGCGCGGTCGCTCGACGGCACCGACGAGGAACTGCTGGTCGCGCCGCCCGAGTGTCGGGACTGTGGCTTCGACGGCTTCGACCACCCCCTCGCCGACCCCTCGCGGTGTCCGAACTGCCGGAGCGAGAACGTCGCCGAACCCACCTTCGTCGTGGAGTGAGTTCCTACCGCCGCCCGACGCTCCCGGTTCGGTCACCTCTCCCCTCGTCGTTCAGGTGACACGCGCTCTCGCGGAGCGGTCCGAACGCGTCGTAGAGCGTCTCCGCCGCGTCGCCGGCGTGGCCGGTCAGCAGGGAGTCGACCGCCGCCGACACCGACCGCTCGGCGTCGGCGTCGGACAGCGGTTCGGGCAGGCGGAACGCCCCCCGGACGGCCAGTCGGTCGACCGTGCCCTCTCGGTCGCTCTCGTCGCCACACCGCTCCTCGACCCGGTCGCTCACCGCCTCCGACGGCGCGTCGGCCAGCGTCGCCAGCCACGTCCGAAAGCGCCGGACGGCCGCCCACTCGTCGGCCGAGAGGTCGACTCCCGTCGGTCGGAGCCCCGGTCGCTCTCGCCGACAGACCGTCGGGAAGGCGTCCGACAACGTCTCGGCCGCCCCGTCGTCGTCGCCGACGACGAGGCGGTCGAGGGCCGTAGACACCGCGCGTTCGGCGTCGGCGTCCGGCAGTTCCGTCGGCACGTCGAACTCCTCGCGGACGGCGTCGGCCACCGCGTCCGGGTCCGCCTCGGCCGGGTCCGCTCCCTCGCCGGCGACGAACTCCCGGACCGCGTCGAGGTCGACCGTCGCCGACTCGACGCGCAGGCGGAGGTTCAACACCGACCGCCACGTCGCCGCATCGAGGTCGTAGGACTCGTCCGGGATGACCTCGGGACACCGCGTGTGGAACCGACATCCCGGCGGCGGGTCGGACGGACTCGGCACGTCGCCCGTGAGCGTCCGTCCCTGTCCGCGCCGGCGGGGGTCGGCGATGGGCGTCGAGTCGAGGAGCGCCCGCGTGTAGGGATGCTGGGGGTCCTCGAACAACTCCTCCGTCGGCGCCGTCTCGACGATTTCGCCGAGGTACATCACCGCCACCCGGTCACACACCTGTCGGACGACGCCCATGTCGTGGCTGATGAAGAGGATGCCCAGTCCGAACTCCGACTGGAGGCGGTCGACGAGGCGGACGATGTCGGCCTGGACGCTCACGTCGAGGGCGCTGACGGGTTCGTCCGCAACCACGAGGTCCGGGTTGATGACCAGCGCCCGCGCGAGGGCGACGCGCTGTTTCTGCCCGCCGGAGAACTCGTGGGGGTAGCGGTCGGCGTCGCTCGCGTCCAGTCCGACGCGTTCGAGGAGGTCCGCGACGATGCGCCGGCGGCGCTCTCTGTCTCGCATGCCGTGGACGCGCAGGGGTTCGGCCACCGACTCCCCGACGCTCATCCGGGGGTCGAAACTCGACGTCGGGTCCTGGAATATCATCTGTGCCCGCCGACGGAATCGCTTGAGTCGTTTCTCGTCGAACGTCGTCACGTCCTCGCCGTCGAAAATCACCCGCCCGTCCGTCGGTTCCTCCAACCGCAACGTCGTCGTCGCCGCCGTCGACTTCCCACACCCCGACTCCCCGACCAACCCCAGCGTCTCGCCGCGGTCGACGGTGAAACTCACGCCGTCGACGGCGCGCACCCGCCCCACCTCCTCGCGCAACACCCCCTCCGTGATGGGGTAATGTTTGGTCAACCCCTCGACGTCGAGGAGCGGTCGACTCATCGCTCGCCCCTCCCGTCGGCGCCGTCGTCCGTCGCAGGCCCGTCGTCCGCCGTGGACCCGGCGCCGTCGCTCCCGGTCGCCTCCCCGCCGTCTGCGCGTCGTCCCCCGACGTCGTCGCCCTCGGCGACGCCGGCGCCGTCGCCCTCCCGGACGACCGACGGGTCGCCGCCCGGTCCGTAGTGGACGCACGAGACGACGTGGTCGTCGTCGCCGTCGACGGCGTGGAAGTCGGGTTGTGCGCCCTCGCGGCAGGCGTCGACGGCGAACTCACAGCGGGGGTGGAACCGACAGCCCTCCGGGGGGTCGGTCGCCGGCGGGAGGCGCCCGCCGATGGAGGTCACCTCGTGGCCCTGTCCCGGGAGACAGCCGAGGAGCGCGCGGGTGTAGGGGTGCGAGGGGCGTTCGAACAGTTCGTAGACGCCGCCGCGTTCCATCACCTTCCCCGCGTACATCACCACCACCCGGTCGGCGACTTCGGCGACGACGCCGAGGTCGTGGGTGATGAGCAGGACGCTCATGTCGAACTCCGTCTGGAGGTCCGAGAGCAGGCGGAGGATCTGGTTCTGGATGGTCACGTCGAGCGCCGTGGTGGGTTCGTCCGCGATGAGGAGGTCCGGGTTGGTCGCCAGCGCCATGGCGATGGCGACTCGCTGTTTCATCCCGCCCGAGAACTCGTGTGGGTAGTCGTCGAACCGGCGGGTCGCCTCGGGGATGCCCACCCGGTCGAGGAGGTCGATGCCCCGCGACCGGGCCTCGGCCTTGCTCACGTCCTCGTGGAGGCGGATGGACTCGACGATTTGCCAGCCCACGGTGTAGACGGGGTTGAGCGCCCCCTGTGGGTTCTGGAAGACGTGCGCGATGCGGTCGCCCCGCAGGTCGCGCAGGGCCGACTCCGGGAGGGAGACGAGGTCCGTCCCGTCGAAGACGATTTCGCCGCCGACGATTTCGCCCGGCGGCGTTCGGATGAGCCGCGTGATGGACTCGCCAGTGACGGTCTTGCCGCTCCCCGACTCGCCGACGAGACAGACCGTCTCGCCCCGGTCGACGTCGAAACTCACGCCGTCGACGGCGCGGACGGTCCCCTCGTCGGTGTGAAAGACGGTTCGTAGGTCGCGTATCGAGAGCAGTGGCTCCGACATCTACGTCTCCTGTCGCGGGTCGAGTGCGTCTCTGAGCGCGTCGCCCACGAAGTTGAACGCGAGGATGGTCGTGAACAGAAAGACGCCGGGGAACGTCGACACCCACCACGCCGTCGAGAGGTCGCTCCGCCCGGCGGCGATGACCTGCCCCCACGAGGGGACCGTCGGGTCGCCGAGCGAGAGAAAGGAGAGCGACGCCTCGAAGAGGATGAACCCCGGGATGAGGAGCGTCGCCGCCGTGATGACGGTGTTCGAGACGTTCGGGACGAGGTGGCGCCGGATGACGTAGAACGTCCCCGCGCCCGCGCCGCGGGCGGCGGTGACGTAGGACTCCTCGGCGCGCTGAAGCGCCTCAGAGCGGACGAGGCGGGCCATGCTCCCCCACCCGGTCAGCCCGAAGACGAGGATGAACATGAACAGGCTCCCGCCGAAGAGGTAGATGAGCAGGAGATAGAGGAAGAAGGCCGGAAAGACCAGTTGCACGTCGACGTAGCGCATCAACACCTCGTCGACGAGACCGCCGCCGTAGGCCGCCACCGTCCCCACCGTCGTCCCGATGGTCACCACGAGGAGCGTCGAGATGAGCCCCACCTTCATGCTCACCTGCATGCCGTAGACGATGAGGACGAGGATGTCCTTGCCGTCGCTGGTGGTGCCGAGGGGGTGTGCCCACGTCCCGTGACAGAGACCGTCGCGCACCGCGCCGAGACAGTTGACCGTCACCGTCTCGCCGACGCCGACGAAGACGGGGGGTTGGTAGCCGCGCTGGAGCGCGAGGTCCGGCTTTTCGAGAAAGAGCGGCCCGACGACGCCGACGAGGAAGACGACGAGCAGGTACGCGAGGCTGAGGACCGCCAGTCGATTCTTTCGGAACTCCCGCCAGTAGTAGGCGGTGAGACGACGGTTGTCCGCCAGCGGCACCACCACGTACAACGAGAGCGCGAGGAGGGTGGCGACGAACAGCCAGTCGAGTTGCGTGACGTTCCAGACGACGGGCCACGTGACGGTCGGTCGGTTCGACGGGAGGACGAGGAAGTCGTAGGCGAACGCGCCCGCGAGGACCAGAAACGCCGCCAGCGCCCACCGGTCGCGCCGCGACAGCGTCGACAGCCGACGCCCCGTCTCGTCCCAATCGACCGTCTCGAAGGTGTCGGTCTCCCCGGCCATCAGCGGTCACCGTAGTCGATGCGCGGGTCCAACACCGTGTAGGCGATGTCCTGCAGGAGGTTGCCGATGACGGCGACGAACGTGAAGATGAGCGTCGTCCCCAACACCAGCGCCGTGTCCTGTGAGATGATGGCGTTGTACGAGAGTTGCCCGAGTCCGGGGATGCCGAACACCACCTCCACCAGATACGACGAGGCGAGGAAGATGCCGAGGATGTCGCCGATGAGGATGGTCATCAGCGGGACGGCCGCCGGCCGGAGGATGTGCCGCGTGAGGATGCGCCGCTCGTCTGCCCCCTTGGATTTGGCCGTCTTGACGAACTCGGCCTGGACGTACTCCAGGGCCTCCGCCCGCGAGTAGCGCATCACGCCCGCGATGGTGCCCGTCGTCAACACCACCACCGGGAGGACGAGTTGGCGGGCCATCTCCGCGCCGAGCAACGGCACGTTCGGGTCGAAGACCACCGGGAACCACCCCAGTTGCACCGCGAAGACCAGCAAGAGGATGATGGCGAACCAGAAGTTGGGGATGGCGTAGCCGAAGAAGGCGAAGAAGGTGGCCGCGTAGTCGCTTTTCGTGTACTGGTGGGTCGCCGAGTAGAGACCGATGGTGAGACCGAGGAGCGTCGAGAGGATGGTCGTCGGCACGGAGTAGACGGCCGTATACGGCAAGGCGTCCGCGATGGCCGCCATCACCGGCTGGGAGCGGCTATCGGACCACCCCCAGTTCAGCGTCGCCATGTTGACCATGTACTCCTTATACCGCACCCACAGGGGACGGTCCAGACCGCGGCGCGCGCGGAAGGCCGACTGGGCCGCCTCGGCCGACCCGCCGCCGGCGGCCGCCTGAAACTGCAACTGCTCGGCCGCCGGGTTCGGCGTCAGCGCCAGCAGTCCCCACGTCACCGACAGGATGAGATACGTCGCCACCACCGCCCACGCCACCCGCCGAACCACGTACCAGCGCATGCTCACGGGTCGGTCACTCTCCCCGTCTCGTCCGCGCCGCCGCCGACGTTCCGGCTCACTTGAAGTACCACGTCTGGGAGTCCCAGCCCGTGTTGAACTTGTCGGTGTAGCCGGCGACGTCCTGCTGGTAGCCCGTGATGGACGAGGGCATCGAGAAGAAGCCGAAGGGCTGTTCCTCGTTGATGAGGCCGAACGCCCGGCCGAACAGTTCCTTGCGCTTGGGTTCGTCGTTCGTCGACGACGCCTGCTCGTAGAGACCGGCGATGTCGGCCTCGGGGTAGTAGCCGTAGTAGTTGATGCCGCCTTTCTTCTCGAAAAAGCCCTTGCTCGACGCGGGCGTGAACGGATAGGTGTTGAAACTCAGATTCAGCGACATGTCCCACGGCTCGGAACTCGTCGAGACGTCGCGCGGGCCGCCGTTGAAGACGCCGGCGCTCCACTCGGGTTCGGTCCCCTTCGGCGGCGAGTTCTGGACGAACTTGCTCTGGAACGTCGACGCCGAGATGGCCTTCGGTTCGACGGCGATGCCCGCGTTGTTCTCGAACTCCTGTGCGACGAACTCGGCGATGGTCTGTTCGGTCGGCTGTCCCGAATCGAAGTGGACGGTGAGCGTCACCTGCTCGCCCTTGCCGTCTTTCAATACGTCGCCGTCGTAGGCGTACTTCGTCCCCGAGAGCGCGTCGGCTAGCCGCGAACGCGTCTTCTCGGCGCCGTACCGGTCGCCGACGCCGTACGCCGTCACCTCGCTGTCGTCGTACCACTTCGACCACCGGGGTTGCATCGTCTGGGCCACCTCCGCGTACCCCCGGTAGATGTTGTCCGCGATGGTCCCCTTGTCGACGGCGAACGCGAGCGCCTGCCGCACCGCCTTCGAGCGGAACGGCTTCCACCCGTTGGCGCGCATGTTGTAGACGAGGATGCGCAGAAACGGCTGGGGCGTGACGTTGACGTTGACCGACTCGAGGTTCTCGAACTGCTTTGCCTTATCCGGCGGGATACCCGCCGAGTCCACGTCGCCCGACCGGAGCGCTCCGAGGCGCGTGCTCTCCTCGGTGATGACCTTCACCGTCTCCGTCTCGAAATACGGCGCGTTGCGGAACCGTTCGGGCACGTCCTCGGCGTCGTGGAGGTAGTAGTCGTCGTTGCGCGTGACGACGAACTGCGAACTCCGCTCCCAGTTCTCGTAGGTGTAGGGTCCGAGATTTCCGGTGTACGCCAGCGTGTTGAGTTCCTCGTCCTGTTTGAGTCCGTCCGTGTCCTTCGACGGGACGTACTTCTCTAGAATCCCTTTCGGGATGCACTGCTGGCGCCACATGATGGGCTTGAACGGGAAGGAGGGGTCGACGTCGAAGAGTCGAATCTCGAAGGTGCGCTCGCCGGTCTGCTCGACCGGAATGGGTTCCTGTTCGCCGGTGTCGGGGTTCGTCCGGAACCAGTCGTCGGCGTTTGGGTAGCCGCTCCAGTTTTTCTCCGCCTGAAAGACCTTCGTTATCATGTACACCCAGTCTTCGGCGGTCATGGCGCCGTAGTCCCCGCCCCACTGGAGGTTGTCGCGGAGTTGTACCTCGTAGACGCGGCCGTCATCGGTGGAGACGTCGGCCCACAGCGGGAATATCTCCTGTTCGGGCGTGATGGCCCACGTTCCGTCGAGCGTCGAGGCGATGAACGACCCGGAGGTGGAGTCGGCGATGGTCAGCCAGTTGAGCGACTGGGCGTCGACGCTCGACGCCGAGACGTACGACCCGCTGACTCGGCGTTTCGCGCTCGCCCCCCCGCCTCCGCTCCCGTCTCCGGAGCCGTCGCCCGAACACCCCGCGAGACCCGTCGCCCCGACGACCCCGAGGGCTTTCAGTACGTCCCGTCGCCTGCGTCCCCGTCTCGTTCGACGGTCGGTACCAGACGGCATACCAGTTCTCAGCGGCGGTGCGCACTAATACCCATCGGTCACCGCCCCTAGCCGTCGCCGTGTTCGTCCACGACGACGACCTCGCCGTCCTCGACGGTGACGTTGATGAGCGTCTTGACGCTGTAGTCGGTGTCGTCGAGTTTGTTCGGACCGCTCTTTTTGATGACCGCCACCACGTCGATTATCTCGGCGCCGATGTGTTCGAGGGCGTCGAGGATGGCCTTCATCGTCCCGCCCGTCGAGAGCACGTCGTCGAGGACGAGTACCCGGTCGCCCGCCTCCACGTCGTTGATGTACATCTCGCTCTCGGAGTAGCCCGTCTGCTGGGCCAGCGACACCTCGCCCTCCAGTCCGTACCGGCGCTTGCGGATGACCACCAGCGGGACGTCCGTCATCAGCGAGACGGCCGTCGAGATGTGGATGCCCATCGCCGCCGGCGTCACTATCTTGTCGACGTCTTCGAGGTCCGCCTTCCGGATTATCTTGATGACTATCTCCCTGAGAAGTTCGGGCCTGAGCATCGGCACCCCGTCGCTCACGGGGTGGACGAAGTACTCGTAGTCCCCTTTCTCGATGATGGGTGCGTCGAGGAGCGACTGCCGCAACTGGTCCATGTCGCCCGTAGCGAACCTCGGGAATAAAAGATGGCGGATTCGTCGTCCTACGCCGGCGCGCGTTTGCTCGCCAGCGTCGCCGACGCCTTCCCGTCGGCGCTCGTCCACGTCACGCGCACCGTCTCGCCGTCCCACGCCGTCGCCGTCCCGCCCACCTCGTGGGTCAGCGTCACCGACGTCCCCGTCTCGACGCGCGTTCCGAGGTCCTCCCAGTCCTGCCCGGTGAGCGTCCCGTCGGTGACGTTCGTCGTCAGCGTGTCCGCGACGGGGACGGCGTCGCCGCCGTCGTGGGTGACGGTGACCGTCGACCCGCCGAAGTCGAAGTCGAACGACGCCGACGGGGCGACGTGCTGGGACGACCCGACGCCGAAGACGAACGCCCCCAGCAACGACGCGACGATGACCGTCAGCGCCACCAGCAGAATCGTCCCGACGACCTCGCTCTGGGCGCCGTCGTCGCGGAGGAACGCACGCAGATGCATCGGCCGGGGCGATGGGCGGAGAGATGAAAAAACGTGAGGTCGACGACGTGCGTCGGCGCCGGCGACCGGTGGCGTGCGTCGGACGCTCGGCGGCGCGCGCCGCGTCCGGTTTGGCAACACCTAAGTCGAGTCTCCCCCGAACGGGGCACGTGCAACCGACACCGGCCGCGGTTTTCGCACTCGTCTTCCTGCCCTTCGCCGCCGCCGCCGTCGCGCCCCTCGTCTTCCGGGCCCTCGGCGAGCGAACGGCGTACTTCGCGGCCGCCGTCGCCCTCGTCTGTTTCGGTCTCGTCGTCCGCCTGTTCCTCGCGGGCGCCCACGGCACCGTCTCCGTCGCGTGGATTCCCTCGCTCGGCGTCTCGCTTTCCTTCTACGTCGACGGGCTTTCCCTCCTCATTTCCTTCCTCGCCTCCGGCATCGGCGTCCTCATCCTCACCTACTCCGGCGGCTACATGCCCGGCGAACCCGGCCAGTCGAAGTATTACGCCACTCTGCTGGCGTTCATGGGGTCGATGCTCGGCGTCGCCCTCGCCGCCGACCTCGTCGCCCTGTTCGTCTTCTGGGAACTCACCTCGCTCTCGTCGTTCCTCCTCATCGGCCACTACACCGGCGAACCCGCCTCGCAGTACGCCGCCCGGAAGTCCATGCTCGTCACCGTCTCCGGCGGCCTGTTCATGCTCGTCGGCTTCCTGCTTCTCGTCTGGACCTCCGGGCAGGCCCTCCCCGAGGCGACGTTCTCGCTCCCGACCATGCTCGCCAACGCCGAGGCGATGCGGACGGCCCTCGGCGACGCCGGTCTCCTGGTGCCCGTCCTCGTCCTCCTCGGTCTCGGCGCCGCCACCAAGTCCGCACAGGTGCCCTTTCACATCTGGCTCCCCGACGCGATGGAGGCGCCGACGCCCGTCTCCGCGTTCCTCCACTCCGCGACGATGGTGAAAGCCGGCGTCTACCTCGTCGGCCGCGTCCGCCCTCTGTTCGTCGCGCCCGAGGCGCACGTCTTCGGCGAGTGGACGCTCCTCTTTGCCGTCCTCGGCCTGGTGACGATGACCGTCGCCGCCATGCTCGCCGTCGCCGCCACCGACATCAAGGAACTGCTCGCGTACTCCACCGCCTCCCACCTCGGTCTCATCGTCGCCGGGTTCGGCTTCGCCGAGGCCGTCGGCGCCGAGACCGGCGCCTTCCACATCCTCAATCACGCCTCGTTCAAGGCCGCGCTCTTTCTCGTCGCGGGCATCCTCGCCCACGAGGCGGGCACGCGCGACATCTCCGAACTCGGCGGACTCCGCGCCGACCTGCCCGTCACCGCCGCCGTCGCCGTCGTCGCGTCGCTGTCGATGGCCGGTATCCCCCCGTTCAACGGCTTTTACTCCAAGGAACTCCTCTTCGACGCCGCCTACGAGGCGGCCGTCCACGCCGGCGGCGTCGCGTGGCTCTTCCCCATCGTCGCCGTCCTCGGGAGCGTCTTCACCTTCCTCTACTCCATCCGGTTCGCCTCGCTCTTCTTCGGCGAGAAGCCCGACGGACTGGACCACGTCCACCGCCCGCCCGCGACCATGCTCGTCCCGCCCGTCGTCCTCGGCGTCCTCGTCGTCGCCATCAGCGCCGCGCCACAGGCCTTCGTCGACGCCCTCGTCGGCGACGTCTACGCCAGCACCGTCCCCGGGACCGCCCACTCCTTCTCGGTCCACCTCCCCACCTCGCTCTCGCCGCCCGTCCTCATGAGCGCCGTCACAATCCTCCTCGGGAGCGTCGGCTTCACGCAGTACGACCGCCTCCACCGCGGCATCGACGCCCTCGCCACCGGTCCCATCAGCGCGAACTGGTGGTACGACAACGGCGTCGACGGTCTCACCGCCCTCGGCGGGCGGGTCGTCCCCCGCGTCCAGAACGGGCTGTTTCGCACCTACGCCGTCTGGGTGCTCTCGGCCGTCGTCGCACTCGCCCTCGGGGGGTACGCCGCCCTCGGCGTCTCGCTCCCCGCCTTCTCCGGCTTTGCGGTCACCCTCCCCATCCTGCTCGTCCTCCTCGTGGCCGTCGTCGGCGCCGTCGCCGTCGAAGTCGCGCCCTCCCACATCGCTGGCGTGCTCACCCTCTCCATCCTCGGGTTCATGGTCGCCATCTTCTACATCCTCGCCGACGCCCCGGACCTCGCGCTGACCCAACTCGTCGTCGAGACGCTGGTGTTGGTGCTCTTCCTCCTCGTCCTCGACCGCCTGCCGGCGTTCTACGGCCGGCCGCGCCTCTCGGTCGCGGTGCGCGACGGCGCCCTCGCGGTGGCCGTCGGCGCCACCGTCTTCGTGACCGTCCTCGTCTCGACGGCCGCCTCGCCCAACGACGCACTGGCGCGCTACCTCGTCGAACGGGCGGGCGTCCCCGCCGAACACGGTCACTTCATCACGCATTACGGCGGCGGCGGCAACGTCGTCAACGTCATCCTCGTCGACTTCCGCGGCTTCGACACCATGGGCGAGATATCCGTCGTGGCGATGGCGGCGCTCGCCATCCTGACGCTCGTCCGGATGCGCGACCGGGGTGAGACGCAGTGAGCGACCACCCCGAGTCGTCCGGGTCTGACCGCGACTCCGCACACGACGCCGCCGCGCCCCCGACCGACATCGACCGCCGCACCACCGTCATCGCGCGCACCGTCGTCCGCATCGTCGTCCCCATCATCCTCCTGACGGCCATCTCCCTGCTCTTACAGGGCCACAACCTCCCCGGCGGCGGCTTCATCGGCGCCGTCCTCACCGCGACGGCGTTCGTCCTCGTCTACGTCGTCTTCGGACTGGACTACCTCCAGACCGACATCCTCGGGCGCGAGGCCGGGACCGGCCCGCGACACGACCTCGTCGGCGCCTACCGCTGGCTGTTCTCCTGTGGACTGGCGCTCGCGGTCACCAGCGGTCTCGTTCCCATCCTCTTCGACCGGCCGTTCATGACGCAGGGCGTCCTCTTCGTCTCCGGCGTCCCCCTCTTCGGCGAACTGGAGTTCGCGTCGGCGTTCGCCTTCGACCTCGGCGTCTACTTCACCGTCGTCGGCGCACTCCTCACCATCATCGCGGAGGTGGGCGCGGAGTGACGCAGTTCGTCCTCGCGGCCGTCCTCGGACTCCTGTTCGCATTCGGCACCTTCCTCGTCCTCCGCCGGGACGTGGTGCGGGTGGTCTGGGGAGTGAGCATCATCAGTCAGGCCGCGAACGTCTACCTCGTCACGATGGGCGGGCTGTCGGGTCTCGCGCCCATCTCCCACGGCCACGGCGCGCCCGAGACGGCCGTCACCGACCCCATCGTGCAGGCGCTCGTCCTCACCGCCATCGTCATCGGCTTCGGCACGACGGCGTTGGCGCTGGTGTTGACCTACCGCGTCTACGAGGAACACGGCACCATCGACGTCTACGAACTCGGAGGCCACCAATGAGTCCGCACACCATCGTCGCCAGTCCGCTGTTGGTCGCGCTCGCTACCGCCGTCCTGACGCTCCTGACGCGCCCGAGCGACCGCCTCCAGCGCGCGGTCAGCCTGCTCGGTGCCGTCGCCTACCTCGGCGTCGTCGCCGCCCTCTTTCGGGCCGTCGTCCTCCCCTTCGGCACGCCGCCGCCGACGCTCGTCTACCGCGTCTCCGACTGGGCGCCCCCCTTCGGCATCACGCTCGTCGCCGACCCCCTCTCGGCGTTCATGCTCGGCTTCGCCAGCCTCGTCTCGCTGTGTGCAGTCGTCTACGCCGTCCGCTCCGTCGACGGCTTCGGCCAGCGCCTCTCCTATCACCCGCTCTATCACTTCATGATGGTCGGCGTCTCCGGCGCCTTCCTCACCGGCGACGTCTTCAACCTCTTCGTCTGGTTCGAGGTGATGCTCATGTCGAGTTACGTGCTCGTGCTCTTTTACGGCGGGGCGAGTCAGACCCGCGCGGCGCTCAACTACGTCCTGCTCAACCTCCTCGGGAGCGCGGTGATGCTCGTCGCCATCGGCGGTCTCTACGCCACCACCGGCACGCTCAACATGGCCGACCTCGCCCGTCGCCTCGCCGACCCCGCCGCCTACGGCGTGAGCGTCCTGCCCGTCCTCGGTCTCTCGGCCGTCCTCTTTTCGGTGTTCGCGCTGAAGGCGGGTCTCGTCCCCTTCCAGTTCTGGGTGCCCGCCGCCTACCGCGCCGCGCCGACGCCCGTCACGGCGATGCTCGCGGGCGTCGTCAAGAAGGTGGGCATCTACGCCGTCGTCCGCCTCTATTTCACCGTCTTCTCGGCCGCCGCGCTCCCGGCGTCGCTCTCGCTTCCGGGCTTCTCGGGCGCCTCGACGCTCGCGTACTTCGGACCAATCCTCTTCCTGATGGCGAGTGCGAGCATCGTCTTCGGCGGCGTCGGCGCCGTCAGCCGGACCGACCTCGACGACGTACTCGCGTACTCCTCTATCAGTCAGGTGGGCTTCATCGCCCTCCCCCTCGCGGTGGCGGCGACGGTTCCGGCCGTCCGCACCCTCGGCGTCCTCGCGGCCCTCGTCTACGCGTTCAACCACGGTCTCTCGAAGTCGCTTCTCTTTCTCGCCTCCGGCACGCTCGATTCCGCCGTCGGGTCGACGGCGTTCGACGACCTCGGCGGCGTCGCGCGCCGCGCGCCCGTCCTCGCGGCCGCCTTCCTCGTCGGCGCCCTCGCGCTCATCGGCGTCCCGCCGCTCTCGGGCTTCTTCGGGAAGTTCCTCGTCTTCGACGTGGGCGCCCGCGCCACCGCCACCGGGGCGGCGGGCGGCGCACTCACCCTCGGCGTCGCCCTCCTCGGCGCCATCCTCACCATCGCCTACTACACCCGGGCGTGGAACGCCGTCTTCTGGGGCACCGCCACCGCGACGGTCCGCGACGCGTTCGGCGACCGCACGGCGCCGACCGACTCGGACAGCCCCGCCGACGCCGGCCACGCCGCCGACGGCGGCCGCCAGACCCGCGCGCTCGCCGTCCGCATGGTCGTCGTCGTCTCGCTGGCCGTCGCCATCGTCGCCTTCGGCGTCGGCTTCGAGGCGGTGTACGCGTCCGCCCACGCCGCCGCACAGGCCGCCGTCGACACCGGGCACTACGTCGACGCCGTCGCCCCCGCGGAGGTGGTGAAATGAGCGCCGCCGGTCCCGACGAATCCGCCGACCCCGACGACGCCACCGACCGCCTCCGCTGGCCCGGCTTCGGTCTCCTGCTCGCCGTCCTCTGGTTGTTCGTTCGCGGCGTGGCGCTGACGCCCACCCGCATCGCCGAGGAGTTCGTCGTCGGTCTGCTGGTCGGCTTCCCCATCGCCTTCGCTGTCCGGCGGTTCTACGGGTCGGGCGCCCAGCTCGCACGGAGCGTCCGCGTCGCTCCCTACGCGGCGCTGTATCTGCTCGCCTTCCTCTGGGAACTGCTGACCGCCAACGTCGACGTGGCGCTTCGCGTCCTCTCGCCGTCGATGCCGATCGACCCCGCAGTCGTCGAGATTCCGCTCCGCGTCCAGACCGACGTGGCCATCACCAGCATCGCCAACAGCATCACCCTCACGCCCGGAACGCTCACCATGGATTACGACGACGACGCCAACGCACTCTACGTCCACAGCATCGACGGGAGCGACCCCGAGGGCATCGTCGAACCCATCCGCCGGTGGGAGGACTACGCGCTCGTCATCTTCGACGAGGAACTCAAACCCGGCGACCCCGTGCCGGACCCGGAGGTGCGCGACGATGGCGAGTGACCTCCACCTCCTCGCCGTCGCCGTCCAGGCGGCGCTCGTCGTCGCCAGCGGTCTCACCCTCCTCGTGGGCTACCGGGTCATCCGCGGGCCGACGACGCCCGACCGGGTGGTCGCCCTCGACACCATCGGCACCAACGTCGTCGCCATCGCCGTCGTCTACGCCATGGCGACCGAACAGGGCTTTTTCCTCGACGTGAGCCTCGTCCTCGCCATCATCGGCTTCATCAGCACCGTCACCGTGGCACGGTACGTCACGGAGGGGGACATAATCGAATGACGCCGCTCGTCCCTCTCGCCGCCGAATCGAGCACGGCCGTCGGACCCGTCCGCGCGACCCTCGTGGTGGTCCTCCTCGCCGTCGGCTCCTTTTTCCTCGCCGTCGGCACCGTCGGCTTGCTCCGCCTGCCCAACGTCTACAACCGCATGCACGCCACCTCGAAGTCGACGACGCTCGGCGCCGCCTCCGTCGCCCTCGCGGGGTTCGTCTACTTCGGTCCCGGCGGCGACGGCCTGATGGCACTCGTCACCGTCGCCTTCCTCTTTCTGACCGCGCCCACCGGCGCGCACATGATATCCCGGGCCGCCCAGCGCATGGGCGTCCAGTTCGTCGAGGGCGTCGTCTGGCCCGGCGCGCCCGCCGACGACGCCGACGAGGACTAGAGTTCCACCGCGAGTTCCTCGGCCACCCGCGCACCGAGTCCGTCCTTATCGCCCTCGAAGGCCGCCACGTCGTCGGCACGCACCACTAGCGCGCGGGTCGTCTCCGCGCCCATCACCGACGCGTCGTTGGCGACGACGAACGCGAGGTTGGTCCGGCCCAGGAGGTCCCGCGCCTTCCGCACCATGGCGTCGTCGTCGCCCGAGGTTTCGAGTTTGAACCCGACCATCGTGAGGTCGGGGTGGGAGGCTCGAATCGAGTCGAGGAGTTTCGGCGTGGGTTCGAGGTCGAGCGTCAGCGCCTCGCCCGAGCGTATCTTCTCGTCGGCGGCGTCGACGGTGAAATCCGAGATGGCGGCGGCCGAGACGAGGGCGTCCGCCGGGGCGTCGTGGCCGGTCGTGCCGTCGACGGCCGCCTGTACCCCCGCCAGCATCTCCGCCGCCGTCTCGACGGGTATCACGTCGGCGTAGGGCGCGTCCGGTCCGTCGTGGACGAGCGTCACGTCCGCCCCGCGGACGTAACACGCTCGCGCCACCGCCCGTCCGGTCTTGCCCGACGCCCGGTTGGTGATGGTGCGGACGGGGTCGATGGTCTCCGTCGTCGCGCCGGCGGTCACGACCACGTGCCGACCGTCGAGAGGGGCGTCGCCCGTCGCGCGCGCGACGGCCGTGACGACGGCCTCCTCGCTCGCTATCTTCGCTTTCCCCTCCTCCAGTCGCGGGTCGACGAACGCGACGCCCCACTCCTCGACGCGCGCGATGGCGTCGAGGACGCCGGGGTGGTCGTACATAGGTTCGTGCATCGCCGGCGCGACGACGACGGGCACGCCCGCGCCCAGCGCCGTCGTCGCACACGTCGTCACCGGCGTGTCGTCGACGGCCGCCGCCACCTTCCCGACGGTGTTGGCCGTCGCCGGCGCTATCAACAGCACGTCGGCCCACCCCGCCCGTCCACAGAGGTCGACGTGTTCGACGGCGCCCGTGAGTTCCGTCACCACCTCGCGGTCGGTGGCGAACTCGACGGCCCACGGGTGGACGATGGACTGCGCGCTCTCGGTCATCACGGCGCGTACGCTCGCGCCGTGGCGCCGGAGTTCGTGTGCGAGTTCCACCACCTTCACCGCCGCGATGCTCCCCGTGACGCCCAGTGCGACGTTGACTCCCTCCAGCATTCGGTCGTCGTAGGCGGCGTGGGACCTAAATTCCCGTGGGTCACTCCCCCTGACTCGGGTGGGGCGTCGGGTCGTCGGGATGGGGGTCGGCGAATCGCTCGCGCATCACCGCCCGCGACTCGGCGGCCCGGTGTTCGCGTTCTGCGGCGTCTATCTCCTCACAGCCCGGCGGTACCTCCCGGCCGCGACCGGTGAAGTAGCCCTCGGGCACCACCCAGTCGTGGTAGAAGGGCACGTCGCTGTCGTGGACGAGTGAGAGGGCGGCGCGGGCGCCGTCGCCCGCCGCGACGACCGTCTGGTGGGAGGACTCGGCGAGGCGACCGGCGGCGTAGAGACCCTCGACGCCCGTCCGCCCGTCGCGGTCCGGTTGCAGGAACGTCTTGCTCCCGGCCGTCCGCCGGGCTACGTCCACCCCGTCGAGGTACGAGGCGTCGCTCCACGACGCCGCGACGACGGCGGTGGCGGTCACGGCGTCGGCGTCCGCGTCGTCCGCGTCGCCTCCGCCGCTCTCGGCGTCCGCGTCGCTCTCGGTGCCCACCGTTTCGACCGTCGCTTCGAATCTCGCGCCGGCGTCGCCGCCGTCCGCGCCGTCGCCTCCCTCCTCACCGCCGTCTGCGACCCGTTCGAGTCGCGTCACGCGTCCCTCGCGCCGGCGACAGCCGTTTCGCCGCGCGCCCTCTTCCAGCAGGTCGGCGTACTGCCGGGGATTCACGCCGGCGGGGAACCCCGGGACGTTTTCGAGGTGGGCGTTGCGCCGCAGGATGCTCTCGCCGTCGCTGACGACGAGGGTGTCCAGTCCCGCGCGGGCGGTGAACGTCGCCGCCGTGAGACCGGCCACGCCGCCGCCGACCACGAGGACGTCCGCGTCGGTGTCGTCTGCCATGGCGGCGCGTACGCCGGAGGGGGAGAAGGGTACTGCGGTTCGCGGCGGCGGCCGGAAACGCTTACTCGCCGGCGTCCCACGGTCCGGCGTGGACCGCATCCACGTCAGCACCGTCGTCGGCCTGCCGCCCGCCGAGGTGTACGACTTCCTCGTGGATTTCCCGCGCTACGCGCGCTACTCCGAGTATCTGACCGACGTGACCGCCGACGGCGACGGGTCTCCGGGGACGACCTACCGCCTGCGATTCGCGTGGTGGAAGCTCTCCTACGCCGTGCGGACCGAGGTGACCGCCCTCGACCCGCCGACGAGCGTCGAGTGGCGCGTGGTGTCGGACCTCGACGCCGAGGGTCGCTGGCGGGTCGAACCCCTCGACGCCGTCCCCGACCACCTGCCCGACGACGTCGAGACGGCCTGTCGCGTCCACTTCGAGGCGTCGTTCGACCCCGATTCGGTCGCGCGCGACCGCCTCGACCTGCCGCGGTTGGTCTCGCTGTCGTGGGTCGTCGGGAAGGTGACGCCGATACTCGTTTCGGAGGCCGAACGCGTCGTCGAACGCGTCGTCGCCGACGTCGAGGGCCGACGCCGGGAGGTCCGTCTGGTCGTCCACGAGGCGCCGGGAGAGACCGGCGAAGCGAAATCGTGATACTCCGGGCGTGCGGACGTCTGCCCATGCTTCGCGGGAGGGGGTCGCGGTGCGCATAATCGTCGTCGGCGCCGGACAGGTGGGGTCGAGCATCGCGGCCGACCTCGCCGACGCCCACGAGATAGTCGTCGTCGACTGCGACCCCGACCGCGTCGACGACCTGACGTACTCCCACGACGTGTTGACCGTCCACGGCGACGGCACGTCGCTGTCGACGCTCGAAGAGGCGGGCGTCGACGCCGCCGACATGGTCATCGCCAGCACCGACGACGACGAGACCAACATCGTCATCTGTGCGACCACCAGCGCCGTCAGCGACGCCTTCACCGTCGCCCGCGTGAAAAACACCGAATACCTCCGCACGTGGGAGCGCTCGGAACACGCCTTCGGCATCGACTTCATCGTCTGTACGAACCTGCTCACCGCCGAGTCCATCGTCCGCGTCGTCGGCCTGCCCGCCGCCCGCGACGTCGACTCCTTCGCAAGCGGGCGCGTCCAGATGGCCGAATTCGAGATTCCCCCGGACAGCCCCGTCACCGACCTCACCGTCGCCGAGGCCGACCGCTTCGACGCGCTCACCTTCGCGGCCATCCTGCGCAACGGCGACGTGGAACTCGCCCGAGGGGAGTCGGTCCTCGGCGCGGGCGACCGGGTGGTCGTCATCGGGAGTCCGCCGAGCGTCCGCGAGTTCGCCACTGCGGTCGACCCCGGCGAACCCCCCGGCACCGCCGAGGAGGTAGTCGTCGTCGGGGGGAGCGAAATCGGCTTCCACGTCGCCCGCCTCCTCGAAGAACGGGGGTTCCGGCCCCGCATGGTCGAACGCGACCCGGCCCGCGCCCGCCGTCTCGCCGAGGACCTCCCCCGGACGGTGGTGATGGAGAGCGACGCCACCGACATCGACTTCCTCGAACGCGAACACGTCGGCGACGCCGACCTGCTGGTGGCGGCACTCGACTCCGACGAGAAGAACCTCCTCGTCTCCCTGTTGGCCCGGCGCCTCGGCGTCGAGCGCACGGTGGCGGTCATCGACACGCCCGCCTACGTCGAACTCTTCGAGGCCGTCGGCGTCGACGTGGGCGTCAACCCCCGCGAAGTCGTCGCCGAGGAGATAACCCGCTTCACCCGCGAGGGGGGCGCCGAGAACGTCGCCCTCATCGAGAGCGACCGGGCGGAGGTGCTCGAAATCGAAATCGACGCGTCGAGCGTCCTCGCGGACCGCGCCATCCGGGAGTCGGTGTCGGACCTCCCGCGGGGCGTCGTCGTCGGCGCCATCACCCGCGGCGAGTCGTTCATCACGCCGCGGGGCGACACCGTCCCGCGCGTCGGCGACCACGTCGTCGTCTTCGTCGACGCCGACGTCGTCGACGCGGTCGACCCCAGACTGTAGCCCGCTGAGCGGGCGTCTCGTCGTCGGCCGGCGGTCCGGGACCCGCCGTCCGACTGCCTTCGGCGAGTCCGACGGATCGGACTCGCAGGGTTTCTACGACGCTCCCTACCAGCAGTTTAAAGCCACTCCACGCGCCACCGACGGGCGAGACGCCGAATGGACCTCCGCGTCGACTACCGAGCGAGTCTGAGCCTCGTCGGGAGCGTCCTGAAGTATCTGGCCGTCCCGCTGGCGATACCGCTCGTCGTCGCCCTCGCCTACGGCGAGTCCGTCGCGCCGTTCGTCGCTACCGCCGCGCTGACGGTGGCCGTGGGGTGGAGTCTCGAACGCCTCCGGCCCAATCCCGACATCGGCGCCCGCGAGGGCTTTCTCATGGTGTCGGTGACGTGGCTCGCCGTCGCCGTCGTCGGCGCGGTGCCCTACCTCGTCGAGGCGCACGGACTGGGTCCGCTCGCGCCCGCCACGTCGCCCGCGTCCACGCTCGGCCACCCCGAGAACGCGCTGTTCGAGAGCATGAGCGGGTTCACCACCACCGGCGCGACGGTGCTCGGCGACTTCTCGACGCACTCCCGGGCCATCATGCTCTGGCGGCAGTTGAGCCAGTGGCTCGGCGGGATGGGCATCGTCGTCCTCGCGGTGGCCATCCTGCCCGAACTCTCCGTCGGCGGCGCGCAGTTGATGGACGC
>JBDGTR010000055.1:0-20974 GCA_042216635.1 Haloplanus sp.
GGGGCCTCTCCCATGCCAAGGGAGTGATCTACCACTGATCTACGAGCCCTCGAACGCAACGAGTCGTACCGCTGTACGACTAATAAGGGCTTCGACTTGTGGGCCGAACCGACCGCACGCGCCCGAGTCGAAACGGTTTAGTCGCTCACCTCGAAGGATTCGGTGGGAACAGCACGACCGCAAATCCGACTCGCCCGCGAGGGCTTGGGATTGCGGTAGTGCGTGTACCGACACCCGTCGGTCACGAGTACGCTTTTGCGGTCCGTGCCGTTCCAATCAGACCAATGGCACGAATGCACACACGCCGCCGTGGCTCGTCCGGTTCGGACAGGCCGGTGGCAGACGAACCCCCGGAGTGGAGCGACGTCGAGACCGAAGACATCGAGGAGCGAGTCGTCGAACTCGCGGCGCAGGGACACGACCCGAGCGTCATCGGGATGAAACTGCGCGACGAGGGCGTCAAGGGCGTCCCGGTGCCGGACGTGAAACTGGCGACCGGGAAGAAGCTCACCGAGATTCTCGAGGACAACGACGCCGCACCGGACCTGCCCGAGGACCTGCGCAGTCTGATGGAGCGTGCGGTGCGCCTGCACGAACACATGGACGAGAACCAGCAGGACCACCAGAACAAGCGCGCCCTCCAGAACACCGAATCGAAGATTCGTCGCCTCGTCAACTACTATCGTGGCGACGAACTCGACGAGGACTTCACCTACAGCTACGACGTCGCCGTCGAACTACTGGAGTAACGGAGGATGTCCGCCGCGCCCGCACCCACAGAGGAGTCCGCCGCGGCCGTCGCCGCCGCCGTCCGCGACGCCCCGTTCGTTCGGGTCGTCGCCGGCGCCGACGGCGACGCCCTCGCCGCGAGCGGCGTCCTCGCGCGGGCGCTCAGGAACGCGGGCGTCCCCTTCCAGATTCGCGTCGACGCCGCCCCGACGCCCCGGCCGGGCGAGGACGACGAGACGGTCCTCGCCGTCGGGACGACGGGTGGCGACCACGCGCTCTCGACGCGGCCGGCGAGCGTCGCGGCCTTCGAGACGGCGCGCGAACTCGGCGACGACCCCTACCCGGTGGTCGCCCTCGCGGGCGTCGTCGCGGCGGGGTCGGCCCTCGGCGCCGACGACTCGGCGGCGGTGCTGTCGGCGGCCGACGACCGCTTGCGCCGCCGACCCGGCGTGGGCGTCCCGACGGCGGACCTCGCCGAAGGCGTCGCTCACTCGACGCTGGTTTCGGCGCCCGTCTCGGGCGACCCGGAGGCCGCACGCGCGGCGCTCGCCGACCTGGAGTTGTCGGCGGAGCCGACGGACGACGACCACCGGCGACTCGCGTCGTGGCTGGCAATCGAGACGGCCACGGCGCCGGACGCGAGCGAGCGGTCGGCCGAGGCGGTCGAACGCGCGCTTCGCCCGCACGCGACGCCCGGCGGTCCCTTCGAGACGGTCGAGGGGTTCGGCGACGTGTTGGACGCCCTCGCCCGGGAGCGACCGGGGACGGGCGTCGCCGTCGCCATCCGTGGCGTCGACGAGGCGCGCCGCCGCGAGGCGCTCGAAGCGTGGCGAACGCACGCCCGCGCGGTCCACGGAGCGCTCGCCGACGCGACGACGGGTCGGTACGACGGCCTGTTCGTCGCGCGCGTCGAGGCGAGCGCTCCCCCGCGACTGGCGACGGTCGCCCGCCTCTGTCTGGACTTCCACTCGCCGGAGTCGGTCGTCCTCGTCGTGAGCGAGGGCGCGGCCGCCGCCGCGAGCGTCGAGGCGCGCGAACTCGGTCGGGCGACGGCGACGGCGGTCGAGTCGGTCGACGCCGAGGGCACGAGCGCCGGACGGTCCCGGCGCGCGACGGCGCGGTTCGAGGACGGGGTAGAGGTATCGAGATTCATCGCGGCGTTCAGGGAGGCGCTATGAGGCGCGCCCGCGTCGAGACGCGCCACGACGACGTGGACGCGGAAACGCTCGCGGCGGCCCTCCGGCCGGACAACACGGCGTCGATGACCACCGAGGTCGACGGCGACGTGGTCCGGACGACGGTCGAACGCGAGACGACGGGCGGTCTCCAGTCCACCGTGGACGACTACGTGGTGAATCTGACGGTCGCGGAGACCGTCGCACGAACGGCACGCAGTGACGACACAAACCATGAGTGAACGCTCAGTATCCAAGCAGAAACGCGGCAAGCGCTGGTACACCATCTTCGCCCCCGAGCAGTTCGACCGGGCGGAACTCGGCCAGACGGTTGCCGACGAACCGGAGAAAGTCATCGGACGAACCATCGAAACGACCCTCGGCGACCTGACGGAGGACGCCGGGGCCAACAACACCAAACTCACGTTCAAAATCACGGACGTGGGGTCGGACTCCGCGTATACGGAGTTCGTCAAACACGAACTCACGCGGGATTACCTGCGGAGTCTCGTGCGTCGCGGCGCCTCGAAGGTCGACGCGACGGTGACGGTGTTGACGACGGACGACTACCGCGTCCGCGTCCAACCCGTCGCGTTCACGACGAAGAAGGCAGACCGCAGTCAGGAACAGGCCATCCGGCGGGTCATGATCGACCTCGTCGAGGAGGCCGCCGAGGAGCGCAACTTCGAGTCCTTCGTCGACAGCGTCGTCGAGGGCCGACTCTCCTCGGCCATCTACGGCGAGGCCAAGACCATCTACCCGCTCCGCCGGGTCGAGGTCCAGAAACTCACCCTCGAAGCGCACCCCGAAGAGGTCGCCGCCGAGGAGGAGGCCGCCGTCGACGTCGACGCCGAGGACGTGGCCGTCGACGAAGCCGCCGACGAGGCCTGAAGCCGCCGAAACGGCCCACTTTTCGCTCGCGTTCCGAAGCCGGGAGCGGCGGGACTGCGGCCGTCGGCCGCGTCATAGTGTGTCGTGTGACTGTTTACCGCTGGTTCACCGTCTCGTTCCAGTCAGTGACCCACGACTGAAGTCGTGGGCTTGTCAGTGGACTCCCCTTCTGCCGTCGAATCGACGGAGGCGTGGAAATCGCCGTTCAGGTTCAGCGTCCCTGACGTTAGCGCACACTGACGGGGTGCGCCTCCACCCGAAGACATCTGCCCCGAGTGGAGTCGTTTGAGAAGTTTGCGAGAGATATTCTTGCTCGCGTTGTAATCCGCGTTCAGTTCGTACCCGCACTTCTGACACACGAACTGGTGTTTCGACCGCCGATTCGATTCGTGCGTAAACCCACACTTCGAACACCGCTGGCTGGTGTACGCCGGACTCACCTGCTCGACCTCGATGCCGTCCATCTCGGCTTTGTACTCGACGTACTCGAACAGACGACGGAACGCCCACGCATGGAATCGCTTTGCCCCAACCATTCGGTCACGAATCCCAGTCAGATTCTCGAAGGCGATATGCGTACAGCCGTGGTCGCGTGCTTCTTCGAGAATCTGGTTCGAGGCGCGGTGGAGTTCGTCTTACATCCCGCGGTGTTCGCGGTCGTCCATCGACTGAATCGACAGGTGTGCCGACCGCGTTCCCGTCTGTTGCATTGCCCCGCGCGTCTTCTCGAACTCTCGGCGTCGGTGGTTCATCTCGTCGGCGTTCCCGATGAACGCGCCCGTCGAGGTCACAGCGAGCGAGCCATCCACGTTCAGGTCAACGCCAAGGACTGTTCTGTGCTTGGCGTCGGAAGAAGCGGTCGTGGACTGCTCTTGCTCGTCTGTGGTTCGGCGCATCCGTGCGTGGAGATAGAACGATTCCGTGGGTCGGTCGTACTGCAACGTGGACATTCGGAACCCGTAGTCCTCGTTCAGCAGATACTCACCAATCGGCGTCCCCTCTGACTCGTTGGGAATCACGTAGTCACACTCGACCCGACCGTTCACGGTTGAGAGCGAAACGTGGTCGCGGTGGAACGTCGCAGAGCGTTTGTCGTAGACGACGCTCCACGCATCGAAGTGTGGTTGGCTGGTGTTGTCGCCTTCCTTGAGTCTGGCGACACCGCTTTTCGTGGCCTCGATAGCCCGCCGAATCCCCTTCTGGACGAGGTTTGCAGTCAACTCCGTCTCGTTGCGGAGTTGGTCGTAGAGGGCTTTCTCGGCTTTCTGTTTCGAGGTTACGCAGTAGTCGTTCGGGTATCTCCACGCCCACTCTGCGGTGGTGTTCGCACAGTGGAGGAACTGGTTTTTGGTCTGATGAAGGTCGTCGCGCCGCTCGTCAGGCACGTCGAGTTTGACCTTGACGGTGCGGATTACGTCCTCCATCCGTAGTTCACATATCCAATCAGCTCTTTATAAATTTCACGACCGGGGGAGTCTGACTGTTATCGCTCGTGCGTGGTGGAACGGATTGTCGGATTCCTCCCACGTCATCAGAAATCGAAGATTTCTGATTGGCTAACGAGACGCTCCGCGTCTCGTGAACGGCTAAAGCCGTGGGCTTCCTCCTTGCATCTGTGTGAACCAGCGGTCGTGACTCACACGACACACTCTCACTCCTCGACGAGTACCTGTCCGACCATCCCCGCCTTCTCGTGGGGGATACAGAAGTAGGTGTAACTGCCGGGGACCTCGAAGGTGTGGCTGTAACTGTCGCCGTTGGTGAGCGCGCCGTTCAGGCCGTCCCACGCCTCGCGCGCGGCCGCCTCGCTGTCGTAGCCGCCGCTTGCGAAGTAGTCCGCGCCGTCGGGTATCTGGTTTTCGTACGCCGTCACCGAGTGGGCGCGCGCGCTGTTGTTGTACCACGTCACCGACTCGCCCGCCGTCGCGTGGTACGTCCCGGGGTGAAACGAGATGGCCGACATGTCGACGTCGCCGTCGACGTGGCCGGCGACGGACGTGAGGGCGGCACACCCCGTCGTCGACGCGACGGCCGCCGTTCCCAGCGCCGCGAGGAATCGACGCCTGTGCATGCGTGCGGGTGAGTGACGAGCGGATAAAGGTGGCTCGGTTCGACGCCGAGCGCCGAGGCGGGACGGGCGGCGTCGACGCCGACGGACGATATAAAGACGTAAATTCGCGGTGGTGGACGCAGGGGGTATGAAGCCGCGGTTCGTGGGGCGTCTCGGACTCGCCGACGCCGTCACCGTGGGGAACGCCATGTTGGGGTTCGTGGCGACGTTCGTCGCCACCGTCGACGTGGCGCTTGCGGCGCGCATCGTCTTGCTCGCGGCCATCGCGGACGGACTCGACGGCGTCGTCGCGCGAAAGCGCGGCGGGACGCCCGCCGGCCCGTATCTCGACTCGCTGGCCGACGTGGCCTCCTTCGGCGTCGCGCCCGCCGTCCTCGTCGCCTCGCACGCGACGGCGGCGTGGTCGTTCGAGGCTCGTCCGGTCGTCTACGCACTCGCCGTCGCCCTGCCGGCCGTCTACGTCGCCATGGCGGTCACCCGCCTCGGTCTCTACACCGCCTACGACAGCGACGCCGCCGAGACGAAAGGCGTCCCCACGACGCTCGCCTCGACCATCCTCGCGGCGGGCGTCCTCGCGGGGTTCGTCGGCCCGGCGATTCTGGTCGCACTCTCCGGGGTCCTCGCCGTCCTGATGGTGACGACAGTCGTCTACCCGGACCTCCACCCGCAGGACGCCCTCGTCATGGGAATCGTGCAGGCGCTGGCGGTGGTCCTCCGGGGCCAACCCGGCGAGGTGTTCGCCTTCGCCATCCTCTTTCTCGCCCTGGCGTATACGACGCTCGCCCCGCGCTTTTACTGGGACGGCTGATTACATGCCCATGTCCGCCGCCGCCTCGGGCACCGGCAGGTCGTGCGGCGAGACGCCGAGCAGTTCGGCGGCGTGGTCGAGGGCCATCTCGAAGCCGTAGTAGCGCTCCAGTTCGTCGCCGTCCGCCCGCACCATCAGCATGGCGTAGCCGTCGCGGTTCTGTGCGACGGTGGCTCGCCGTCCGTCGCGCTCGAAGGTGAGCAGTCGCTCGCCGTCGGTCTCGCGGTAGCGCGCGGTCACGCCGACGTCGTCGGCGCGCGCCTCGGTGTCGCTCATGTCGCCGACTTGGGCCGGGGGAGGGTCGTAGCTGTCGGTCTCGGACGACTGTCGTCCGTCAGTTCCGGCGGTCGCCGCCCCCGAGAGTATCGACCGCCGGGACACGGTCACGACGGCCCGTCTCTGTCGGAACGTTCGACTGTAGACCGAAGGGGCTTCGAGATACGGCGGGCGTCTTCACCGACGGTCGTGCCCGCGTCGTTTTGCCGACCGAGTCCGTAGTAGCCGACCTATGGCAACCCATAGCGACCGCTCGAAACTGGTCGAACGAATCGTCGAAGCCGAAAACAGTCACGAGGCCGAGCAGGTCGCCGCACTCGTCGCAGAGGAGTATCGAAGCGAGACACCGGCACACCCGGACCGGGATTTCACCGGCCGAGAGCAGGTCCGCAGAAACTGGCGGGCCATCTTCGAGAATACCCCGAATCTCCGGGCCGAGTTGTTGCGCTCGACTGTCGACGACGATACCCTCTGGACGGAGTGGCGCTTGACCGGAACGCAGACCGACGGGGCAGAGTTGGATCTGCGGGGCGTCGTACTCTGGGGGGTTGCGGACGGACTCCTTCAGTGGGGTCGTATCTACGTGGAACCGGTCGAGAGAACCGATGGCGAGACGTGGGAAGCGTTCTACACCGTCGAGGAAGCGTCCACGACCGACGTCTGATCGACTCGCGCCCCGTATTCGGTAGAGACCGAACCCCCTCTCCGACCGAGGATTTCAACAGAGCCGACCATCCGTCTCAGTCGAGCAACTGGTCGGCGATGGTGTTTCGCAACACCTCGCTGGTCCCCTCGTAAATCTCGTTGAGTTTGGCGTCGCGGTAGAACCGCTCGACGGGGAAGTCCTTGGTGTAGCCGTAGCCGCCGTGGACCTGAATCGCCTCGTTGGCCACCTCGCCGCTCACCTCGCTGGCGTAGAGTTTGGCCTGTGCGGCCTCCTTGACGAACCGCTCGCCGCGCATCTTCCGGTCGGCCGCCCGGTGCATCAGCAGTCGCGCCGCCTGCACCTTCGTGTCCATGTCCGCGAGTTTGTGGCCGATGGCCTGGAACTCGCCGATTGGCTGGCCGAACTGCTCGCGTTCGCCCGCGTAGTCGACGGCCTCCTCCAGTGCGGCCCGCGCGATGCCGACGCCCCGGGCGGCGATGGAGATGCGCCCGCCGTTGAGCGTCTTCAGCGCCTGTACGAATCCGTCGCCCTCCTCGCCGATGCGTCGCTCGACGGGCAGACGCATCCCCTCGAAGCGGAGTTCCGCCGTCGGACAGCCCTTGTCGCCGAGTTTGTGTTCGGTCCCTTCGACGTGAAAGCCCGCGTCCTCGTCGGGGCGGGTGACGAACGCGGAGATGCCGTCCCGGCCCGCGTCGGGGTCGGTCTTGGCGAACAGGACGACCGTCTCGGCGACCGACCCGTTGGAAATCCAGAGTTTGCCGCCGTCGACGACGTAGGCGTCGCCGTCGCGGACGGCCGTCGTCTCCATGGCGGGCACGTCGCTCCCGGCGCCCGCCTCCGAGAGCGCGAACGCACCGACGTCCGTCCCCTCGTTCAGCGGCGTCAGATACGTCTCCTTTTGCGCCTCGGAGCCGAACTGATAGAGCATGTTCCCTGCGAGACTCGTGTGGGCGGCGACGATGGTGCCGAGTCCGCCGCTCCCCCGGCTTATCTCCTCGATGCCGAGTGCGTAGGCGTGGTAGTCGAGTCCGGCGCCGCCGTACTCCTCGGGGAAGGGCATGCCCATCAGTCCGAGGTCGGCCATCTCCTCGACGAGGGCGTGGGGGAACTCGTCGCTCTCGTCGATGTCGGCGGCGACGGGGACGACCTCCTCGTCGACGAACTCGGCGACCATGTCGCGTATCTGTCGTTGCTCGGCGGTGAGGCTGAGGTCCATGGCGACCGTTGGACCCGCGTGGCTTAGGGTTTTGCGCCGGAATCGCCCACGAGACTTTTTAACCCCACGGTCGAAACCCGCAATCGCTCCGAATGTCTCGACACGCAGCCAGACCACCCGGTGATGCCGACGACCTCGACTGGTGTCACGAGGCGGTGCAGGGCGTCTCCCGAACCTTCGCGCTGACCGTCGACGTACTCGACGAACCGATGGCCTCGTACATCTGTCTCGGTTACCTCCTCTGTCGCATTCCCGACACCGTCGAGGACGCGGACCACGTCCCGCCGGAGGCACAGAGCCGACTCCTCCGGCAGTACGACCGGATGCTCGACCCCGGGGACGACACCGACGCCGAGGCGTTCCGGGCCGCCGTCGACGAGTGGATTCCCGAGGAGTCCGACCGCACCGAGGACTGGCAGGTCGTCGCCAGTACGCCCCGCGTGGTCGACACCTTCCGGTCGCTCCCCGACGACGTGCGCGCGGCGGTGACGCCGCCGGCCCGCGAACTCGTCCAGGGGATGGCGATGTTCGTCGACCGCTACGCCGACGACGGCGGTCTGCGCATTCAGTCCCGCGAGGAACTCGAAGAGTACTGTTACTACGCCGCCGGCACCGTCGGCAACCTCGTCACCAACCTCGTCGCGCGCGGCGTCTCCGATGACCGCCGCCGCCGCCTCTACGAAACCGCCGAGGAGTTCGGTCTCCTCCTCCAACTCGTCAACGTCGCCAAGGACGTCCACGACGACTACGCCGAGGAGAACAACGTCTACCTCCCCGCCGAGTGGTTGGCCGAAGAGGGCGTCCCGCAGGACGGCGTGGTCGACCCCGAACACCGGTCGGGGGCGGCCGCCGTGGTCCGTCGGACCGCCGACCACGCCCGGTCGTTCCTCGACGGCGCCCAGACCTACCTCGAAACCGTGCCGACGACGGACGGCAACACGCTGGCTGCGTGGGCCATCCCCTTCCTGTTGGCCGTCGGGACGCTCCGCGAACTGCTCGCACGCCCGGAAGACGCCCTCTCGGGCGCCGGCGTGAAGGTCTCCCGGAAGGAGGTGTTCGCCGTCGTCAGCGAGATGACCGGCACCGACGGCCGGGACCGCGTCGACGACCTGCGCGAGGCCATCGCCGGCGAACCCTTCCACCGGGCCGGGACGCGCGCCGACTGACCCCGGTCGAGCGATTCGGTCAGGAGATTCGGTCAGGCGAAGACGGCGTACGCGAGCAGGAAGCCGAAGTAGACGAACACGAGGACGCCGAGGGCAACCAGACGGAACCGCTCGATGCCCGCCTGTTCGGACTCGCGCGCCGCGTCGAAGGCCTCGCGGTCCGCCGATGAGAGCGCGTCCGGGTGGCGTAGACCCCGGTGGAGCGCCAGATGCTCCTCGCGGACGAACGGCATCCCGCAGTGCCGACAGACGTGGGGGTCCGCTCCCGGCGGGACCGAGACTGTCGCTCGGTCGTCCGGGTCGGATACAGGCGTCGCGTCGCCGGGATTGGCCGCGTCGTCGGAGGCCGTCGCGGGCGTCGCGTCCGCGTCGGTCGGCGCCTCGTCGCGGTCTGTCGCGTCGTCGGTGTGGTCGGTGTCGGACATGGTTACGAGACGAACGGCGGCGGGGTGTAGGGGGCGGCGACGACCCAGAGGCTTATCATGGTGTAACAGACCATCACGGCGGTGACGCCGTACTGACTGCGGATGGCCTGCAACCGTGAGGGGAAGACGTCGTAGGCCGTCGCGTGGGCGACCCAGACGGCGAGGAGGTGGCCGAGAAGGACGAAGGCGAGTTCCAGACCCCCGAACCAGTTCGGGAGACCGACGAGTCGCGGCGGGGCAAAGGGCGGAGCGAACGGCGAGGCGGCCACCGTCGCAAGCGTCGGCGCGAGGACGAGAAACGACCCGAGGTTGTGCGCGAGGTGGTAGCCGGCGGCGATGGGGAGCAGTGAGGGGGCGAACCGGCGGGCGACCGTCGCCGTCGAGCGGTAGGTTTCGGCGGCCGAGCGCCCGACGCGGGCCGCCGCGCGGTAGGCCAGATAGAACAGCGCGAACCCGCCGAGGTAGGCACCGAGGTAGACCGCGTGCGGCGGGACGCCGAGACCGACGACGACGCGGGCGACCGTCGCCCACGCGGCGGTGCCGACGAAGCCGTCGTAGGTGGTCACGAAGAGGATGGCGACGACGAACGCGACTTCGCCTTCGGCTTCGAGGCGCGTCTCGGGGAGCGCCCCGCCGGGGTTCCGGAGTTCGATTCGGCCGTCGGTGACGCCGAGCGGTGCGACGCGGCCGTAATACCGGAGCGCCCGGCTGAGCGGGTCGACCGTCTCGAACCACTGCTCGGCGCCGAAGACGACGGCGCCGGCGACGGTGACGAGGACGTAGACCGAGACGACGTCCGCGAGTAGTCGGGGGTCGTCGGCCAGTGGCGTGACCACTTCGACCCAGACGAGTGCGAGGAGTCCGGCGACGCTCGGCCACGCGCCGAGTCGGGCGGGGTAGGGTCGGTCGAGCGACGGCACCGCCTCGGCGACGGCGCGGACGGGATTGAGCGCCGGCCACGTGTTCCCGAGGAGATACGTCGAGGCGACGTAGCCGCCCCACCACCCCACCCAGACCAGCAGGATGGCGAGGTTGCGGAGCGGTTGGGTCGGGCCGGTGGCGCCGACGTAGAGGGTGAGAGCGAGGGCGACGACGGCGAGTGCGCGCGCGCCGACGCGGAGGAGGCGTCCGGGCGCGAGGAGCGGTCGGTGCCAGTCGTGGACCGCCTCGACGAGTCGGCGGTCGGTGACGAAACTGGCGAGCAGAAAGGAGACGCCGACGACGCTCCCGCCGGTGAGTAAAAAGAGCCACGTCGGGACCGCGATGGGGTCGCGCGTGCCGCCCCGGAGACTGCCGCTGTGGGCGGCCGCGACGCCGACGAGCGACGTCGAGAGCGCCAGCGCGGTGGCCGCGACCGCCGACAGACGGACGGGTGCGCGGCGGGCATCGGACATACGAAGGGGGTCGGGCGTCGCGCAAGGAGTAGCTTCCGAAAGCGTCGGGCGCGCGCCGGCCTCGGTTGGGAGGATTTTTGGTAGTCGAATATGAACGGGGGGGTATGAGTACGGAACACGGACACGACGACCACGGACATCACCTCCCGGCGGTCGAAGACTGGCCGCGCGGGTTCGGCGAAGCGAGTTGGTGGCCGTTCGTCACGGCACTGGGCGCCGCCGGACTCTACGTCTCGGCGGCGCTGTACATCGTCTCGGGCGGGCCGGATTCGACCATCAATCCGGTGTTCGCGCCGCTTTTGACCGCCGCGAGCGTCGGGACGTTCCTCTTCGGACTCTACGGCTGGCTCTATCACGCCTTCGTCGTCGAGTTCTGGTCTCGCGGCGTCAACGAACGGAGCGCGAAGACGCTCCGCTGGGGGATGATAACCTTCCTCGGCTCCGAGGTGGCGACGTTCAGTGCCGGCTTCACCTACTACTTCTTCATCCGGGCGGGCGCGTGGCCGCCACAGGAACTCCCCGAACTGCTGAGTTCCATCGTCCTCGTCAACACGGTCATCCTCGTCCTCTCTAGTGGGACGCTCCACTGGGCGCACCTCGCCATCCGCAAGGACGACCGCCGGAACTTCATCCTCGGTCTCCTCGCCACGCTCATCCTCGGCGTGGTGTTCGTCGGCGGGCAGATATACGAGTACTACGAGTTCATCGTCCACTCGAATTTCACCGTCACGAGCGGCATCTTCGGGTCGGCCTTCTTCGGCCTGACCGGTCTCCACGGACTCCACGTCTCGATGGGGGCAGTCCTGCTCAGCATCGTCACCATCCGCGCCATCTCCGGGCAGTACTCCGCCGACCGGCACGTCTCCATCAGCACCGTCTCGATGTACTGGCACTTCGTCGACGCCGTCTGGATTTTCCTCGTCGTCGTCATCTACGCCGGCGCCTCGATGGGCGCGTAGACCGTCGACGCCCCACCGTCGCGCCGTGGATTTATGTTCTCTCCCGCGAGACGGGAGTGCATGGAGGATTTCGAACAGCTCATTTCGTCGCTCACGCCCCGCGAAGAGAACGAGGAGATAAAACTCTACCAGAACACGGTGTCGGTCGCGTGTCCCGCCTGTGAGGAACCCTTCGACGACCTCGTGGTGTGTAAAGACGAGACCACGAGCCTCACACAGCGCGAACCGCTCGACCTGTGTGTGACAACCCACGAGGGCAACCCGCTCCTGTTCACGCACAAACACTAACCGAGCAGTTCGGTGAACCGGTTGGTTCCCGCGTCGGTGCCCGCGATGATGAGTTCGTCGTCGGGCCGGACGCGGAAGTCGGGACCGAGGTCCGTGAGTATCTCGCCGTCGCGTTCGACGGCGACGACCGTACACCGCGTCTTCGACCGGACGCGCGCCTCGCCGAGCGTCTGCCCGACCAGTCCCGGCGCGTGCGTCCGAACGACTTCCACCTGCGTATCCAGCGCCATCACCTCCTCGCCTTCCAGGACGGCGGAGGCTATCATCCGCCCGCTGACGGTTTCGAGCGACAGCACGTAGTCCGCGCCCGCGCGGTACATCTTCTGGACCGCTTCCGACTCCTCGGCGCGAGCGATTATCTCGATGGTGTCGCTCAGGTCGCGGATGACCAGCGTGGCGAACTCGGCGGCGGTGTCGTCGGGGATGGCGAGGATTATCGACCGCGCGTCGGCGACGCCCGCGTCGACCAGCGTCTCGGGGGTCGTCGCGTCGCCGACGACGTCCACGTCGGGTCCGTCCGCGCGGTCGACGACGGTGTACGGCAGGTCGGTCTCGTCGAGGGCGTCCGTAATCGTGCGCCCGACTTCGCCGTGGCCGACGACGATGGTCTCGCCGCGGACGAACCGCCGACCCTCGCCGAGGGTGAGTCCTTTCAGCCGTTCGAGTTGGCTCTCCCGGCCGGTGACCAGCAGAACCGTCCCGCTGTAGAGCGGTGCGTCCGGCGAGGGCGGACTCTCGAACTCGCCGCGAAGCCACGCCCCGATGACGTTCACGCCCGCGCGTTCGCGCAGGCCGCTCTCGGCGAGGCTCCGCCCGACGAGGTCGCTCCCGCGGTGGACGGGAAACTCGGCGATGTCGAAGTCCTCGCCGATTTCGATGGCGTCGCCGAGGTCGGTCGTGACGGCCGTCGTCACCTTGGTGGCGAGGCTCTCGCCGAGTAAGGGCCGCGGCGAGAGCACTACGTCCGCGCCCGCGAGTTCGTGATACGGGGCGCGGCCGGGTTCCTCGACGACGCTGACGACCCGGACGCCCTCGGCCACCTCCTTGGCAGTGAGGACGATGCTCGCGTCGACCTGGTCCGAGACGTCGGCGACGAGCGCTCGCGCCTCGGGGAGGTTGGCGCGTTCCAACCCCGAGACGGAATCCGGCTGTTCGTGGACGACGGTGTAGCCGTCTTCGTAGAGGCTGGTCGCCAGTTCGCGGTCGGGTTCGACGATGACGTACTCGACGTCCCACGATTCGAGTTCGGAGATGAGCGTCTCCGCGCGCGTCGAGTAGGTGCAGATGATGACGTGGTCCGAGAGGCCGTCCTCGACGGCCGTCGGCACCGTCGTCGACATGGCCTCCTCGAACAGCGGAAAGACGAGGACGGGCAGGGCGAGGAATATCAACGCGACGCCGGTGAGGTCCATCACGACGACGAGGAGGTTCATCTCCGGGCTGGTCCACGGCGAATCCGACCCGAAACCGGTGGTCGTGAACGTCTCGACGACCACCTGCAGGGAGTGGGGGAACGTCACCGGGTCGCCCTCGAAGGCCTGCATGCCGAAGTGATACGCCAGCGTATAGCCCACCATGATGGCGGCGAGCACCGAGAGGTAGTAGACGGTGCGCCGTTGCCACGTGTTCATTGGTGGGTAGACTGCGGTCACCCTGAAAAACGGTTCCCCGTCGCAGGAGGTAAGTCGGGGGCGCCCCGAACGACGCCCATGTCGCGTGAAGTGACTCACACCGCCGACGGGCCGTTGCGACTCACGCCGGCGGACATCGACGACGAGAAAGGCGACGTCGCCGTCTGTCTCTGCGGACTGAGCGACGACTACCCCTTCTGTGACGGTTCGCACCGGCAGACCGAAGGCGAGGACCCCGACGAGCGCTACAAGTACGTCGACGGCGAACGCCGGCGGGTGCGCGTCGAGGTAGTCGACGGCGAGGCGGAGTCGTAGGCCGCCGGAAAGTATTTCTCCCGCATCCCTGATAGCTCACCCAATGGACGGCGAGATTCTCGACGCCGTGACCGAGTGGACGACCCGCTCCGTCTCGGACGGCGTCGCCGGACTGTACGACCTCGCAGACGAGGAGTTCTCCGGCGCGGTGACGAACGGGACGGCGTGGGCGTTCGTCCTCAACGGCCGGGTGATAGGCGTCTTCGACGGCGACGTCGAGGACTTCGAGGAGGCGTCGCTTTCGGCGTACGCCGCCCCCGACCTGTCGCTTCCCTTGCTCTATGCCATGCAGGCCGGCGGCGGGGAGACCCGCGGCGAGTATTACAGCAACGAGACGCCGCTCTCGGAGGTCGACCGGACGCTCTCGGAGGGCAACTTCGTCGGCTACGTCGAACTCTCGGAGAACGTCCTCTCGGGCGATTACTACGTGGTCTACTACGGCGGCCGGTCGCTTCCGGTCGCCTACGTCGGCAACAGCGAGCGACTGCTGACCGGCGACGAGGCGTTCGACCGCGCCGCCGACGAGGTGGGCATCTACCGCGTCGTCGACGCCACGGTGTCGGTGGTCGACCTGCCGGATCGTCCCGAACCGGACCCCGAACCGTCCGGTGCGGCCGCCGCAAGCGCCGCCGTCGGCGAGGACGTGACCATCGACGCGACGGAGGAGTCCGACGCGACCGGGGAGTCCGACGCGGGCGACGTGGACGAGACGGCCGACGACGGGGACGACGGACCGGCGGCCACGTCGCCGACCGACGACGCTGGCGTCGACGCCGCCGAGGGGGACGAATCGGACGAATCGGCCGACGACGACGAATCGGCCGCCGAGAACGACGCCGCCGACGAGGTGGTCGAGACGTCGCCGTTCGGCGAGACCGTCGACGAGGAGGCGGGCGTCGAGGCGGTGCCCGGCGAGACGGACGGCGAGTCCGAGGCGGGGTCGGAAGAGACGAACGGCGAGTCGGAGTCGGCGACGCGAGCCGAGGTGGCGTCGACGGAGACGGACGGCGAATCCGAGTCGGTGACGCGGGCCGAGGGGACGGACGAGACGGCCGCCCGCCTCCGGCGCGAACTGGAGACCGCTCGGGAGGCCAAAGCCGAGGCGGAGTCCGAACGCGAGCGCGTAGCGGCCGAACGCGACGAGTTACAGGCCGAGGTCGACCGCCTGCGCGACCGGGTCGAGGAACTGGAGGCCCGCATCGCCAGCCTCGACGACGATTCGGTCCCCGAGCGCACGATGGACCCGTCGACGGCGCTGTCGGGGACGAACCTCTTCGTCAGATACGAAGACAAGAGCGCGGGGACCGTCGAGCGCGCCGCGAAGGGGTTGGTCGACGTCACGGAGGTACGGTCGAATCTCAGACTCGACTACCACACCGAATTCGAGACCGAGGGACTGGTGGTCGACGGCCGCGCCTTCGAGGCGTTCCTCCACGACACCACCGAGTTCCGGTTCGTGCGGTGGCTCCTGTCCGAACCCCTCTTCGAGATTCGGCGGACGGACACGCGGCCGCAACTCTCGAAACTCTACGAGGCGCTCCCGGAGGTCGACCGCATCGACTTCGACGGCGAGGTGTCCGTCGCCGACGAGGCGGGCGGCGCCGACACCGTCGCCTTCGACGTGGTCTGTCGGAACAAGATGGGCGACCCGCTGTTCGTCGCCGACATCGACGAATCCCGCGACCCAACCGAGGCGTCGGCGATGTCGTCGCTCCTGGACCGCGCGCGGACGGTCGGCGAGTCCTCGGACTCGCTGGCGGCGGCCTGCGGCGTGACGTCGAGTTTCTTCGGCGCCGACGCCATGGAGACGGCAGTCGAGGCGACGCGGGGCGGACTGTTCAGTCGGAGCAACCGGCGGAGCTACGTGAAGCTATCGAGAAAACGGGGGTTCCACCTGTGTCTAATCGAGGCGCGAGACGAGGACTTCTTCCTCTCGGTGCCGGACCTCTAGGGCTCGATCTCGGCGGTCTCTTCTATCTTCATCGACTCCAGTTTCTCGACGATGGAGTCGATTTTCTCGTCGAGTTCGTCGACGAATTCGGCCGTGCGGTCGGTGGTTATGGCGCCCTGACTCGACGGTTCGATGAGGTTTTCCTCCTCGAGGACGCGCAGTGAGTACCGGACCTTGTGGTGGGGATACCCCGTCTCGTTGGACATCTTCACGATGCCGATCGGTTCGTTGCCGATGACCATCTTCAACACCTGAAGATGGCGTTCGAGCATATCGACTTCTTTTTCGAGCCTGTCTATCATGACATTTGTTAACTTGTCTTTGCGGGTTTTAAAAGTTGCTGTGAGTCCCCGCGAGTGAAAGGGATACACGGGGTTGTGGTATGTGTGTAGTTAACGCTTCCGTTCGCGGCATCGTTGACGACAAAGCGGGGAACGTCGGGCGGTCGGGGGCGGGCGTGACCGGACCGTAACCGGTTTAGCAGGGCGGAGTAAACGACTCGTCGGAAATGACTGTCACCATCGTCGGTTCTCAGCTCGGTGACGAGGGCAAGGGCGCCCTCGTCGACCTGTGGGGCGGGGACGCCGACATCGTGGTTCGCTATCAGGGTGGGGACAACGCCGGACACACCGTCGTCGAGGGGGGCGAGGAGTACAAGCTCTCGCTGGTGCCGAGCGGCGCCGTTCGCGGTAAGGTGGGCGTCCTCGGCAACGGCTGTGTGGTCAACCCGCGGACCCTCTTCGAGGAACTGGACGGCCTGCGCGACCGGGGACTCGACCCCGACGTGTGCGTCGCCCGGCGCGCACACGTCATCATGCCCTACCATCGCGTCCTCGACGGCATCGAGGAGGAGGCAAAGAGCGACTCGGACCTCGAAGCGGGCACCACCGGCCGGGGCATCGGTCCGACCTACGAGGACAAGGCCGGTCGGCGCGGCATCCGCGTCGGCGACTTACTCGACGCCGACGTCCTGCGCGAGCGACTGGAGTACGTCGTCCCGCAGAAACGCGCGCTGGTCGAGGACGTCTTCGGTATGGAGGCGGGCGAGGCGTTCGACGTCGACGCCCTCCACGAGGAGTTCGTGGCGGTCGGCGAGCGACTGGCCGCCGAGGACATGACCGTCGACGCCGGCGACTTCCTCTCCGGGCACCTCGACGCCGACGAGAACGTCCTCTTCGAGGGGGCACAGGGCACCTCCATCGACATCGACCACGGCATCTATCCCTACGTCACGTCCTCGAACCCCACGGCAGGGGGCGCGTCGACGGGCACCGGCGTCGGCCCGACCGTCGTCGGTCGGGGCGAAGTCGTCGGCATCGTGAAGGCCTACCTCTCGCGGGTCGGAACCGGACCGCTCCCGACCGAACTCGACGGCGACGACGAACCCCTCGCCGACTACATCCGCGAGAAGGGCGGCGAGTTCGGCACCGTCACCGGTCGCCCCCGGCGCATCGGATGGCTCGACGTGCCGATGCTCCGCCACGCCGCCCGCGCCAACGGCTTCACCGGCATCGCCGTCAACCACCTCGACGTGTTGGCCGGACTGGACGAGGTGAAGGTGGGTCACGCCTACGAACTCGACGGCGAGACCATCCACACCATGCCCGCGACGACGGAGCGCTGGGCCGACTGCGACCCCGTCCTCGAGGAGTTCGAGACGTGGCCGGACGTGGACTGGAGCGCCGTCGCCGAGGAGGGGTACGACGCCCTCCCCGACGGCGCGCGCGCGTATCTGGAGTATCTGAGCGAGGAGGTCGGCGCCCCCGTCTACGCCGTCGGCGTCGGTCCCGACCGCTCGGAGACGCTGAATCTCGTCGACCCCTTCGAGCGCGACGGGTAGGTCGCCGTACCGCGGTCGGGTCGCCGGCCGACGACGATACCCTTACTCCCGCCACGCCTCGGGCGTCCCCTCGGGGTCGGCGGCGGCGACGGCCGTCCGCACCGCCGCGACGTTCTCGGGCACGTCGTGGACGCGGACGATGTCGGCGCCGCGGTCGACCGCCAGCGCCGACGCCGCCACCGTCGCCGGCAGTCGGTCGCCCGCCTCGCTCCCCACCCGCCCGAACATCGACTTATGCGAGTGGCCGACCAGCAACGGACAGCCAAGCGCCTCGAACTCGCCGAGGCGACCGAGCAAATCGAAGTTCTCCGCCGTCGACTTCCCGAAGCCGAGACCGGGGTCGACGATGACGTTCTCGCGGGGGACGCCCGCCTTCTCCGCGAGCAACACCCGGTCTGCGAGTTCCGCTATCACGTCGCTCACCACGTCGTCGTAGTCGACCTGCTTGCCGGGAACCACCGGCGCGTCGATGCTGTGCATGACGACGACGGGCACCTCGTAGTCGGCGGCGAGAAAGCGCATCTCGGGGTCGGCCAGCCCGGTCACGTCGTTGAGCACGTCGGCGCCGGCGTCGAGGGCCGCCTCCGCGACGGCCGCCTTCCGCGTGTCGATAGAGACGAGGGCGTCGAGGTCCGAGAGGGTCTCTATCACCGGCACCACGCGCTCGATTTCCGTCTCGACGGGCACCGGGTCGGCGCCGGGGCGCGTGCTCTCGCCGCCCACGTCCACGAGGTCCGCGCCAGCCTCCACCATCGCCCGCGCTCGCTCGACGGCGGCCGAGGTGTCGAAGAACTCCCCGCCGTCGTGGAAACTGTCGGGCGTGACGTTGAGGATGCCCATCACCGAGGGACGCTCCTCCCACGGGTAGCCGTGACGCGGAGGGGCGGCGTCGGCGCCGAGACCGACCGCCGCGCGCAGACGGTCGGCGACGCCGCCACACCCCGGCCGCGAGTCGAGCGCCGCCGCCAGCGCGCGGAACTGCGAGCGCGTGCCCGCGACGACGGCCGCCCGCCGGTCCCGGTCGGTCCGGCGGTCGGCGGTGACGCAGGCGGCGCCGATGCGTCCGGCGAGGCGGTCGAGTTCGCGCGCCCCCCGACCGTCGACGCCGACGGTCACGACCCGGTGGACGGCGTCGTCGTCGCGCGCTCGCGCCACGTCGTCGTCGGCCGCCCGCGAGAGCACCGCCCGCGCGTCGGCGACGCTCTCGACCCGGTTGGGCACCGCGAGTCGCGTCCACGACGCCCGCGCCTCGCCGACGGCGAACAGCGACCCGACGACCAGCACGCAGTCGTCGGCGTCGGCGGCCGCCCGAGCCCGGTCGAGGGCGTCCGTCACCGACGCCGCCGTCCGCACTTCCTCGGCGGTGCCCGCTCGCTCGAAGACGGCCGCGAGTACGTCGGGGTCGGCCGCGCGGTCGTAGTTCGGGGCACACGCCGTCACCGTCGCCGCCGGCGGGAGGGCCGCCACCATCTCCGCGTGGTCCTTGTCGTGCATCGACCCGAAGACGAGGTGAAGGTCGTCGTAGCCGTACTCCGCGAGGGCGTCGGCGACGGCCTCGCAGGCGCCGGGGTTGTGCGCGCCGTCGAGGACGACCACCGGGTCGCGGTCCATCACCTCGAACCGCCCGGGCCAGTGGGCGTTTCGCAGGCCGCGCGCGAGGGCCGCCTCGGTCACCGCGTCGCCGCCAACCTGCCGCGCCAACACTGCGGCGACCCCCGCGTTGCGCGCCTGATACGCCCCCGCCATCGGCACGCGCGTCTCGACGCGCCAGCCCTCGCCCGCGACGCCCACGCCCGCCTCGGATTCGTTGACCAGTCCGTCGTAGCGCACCGTCACGTCCGCCCCCTCCTCGGCGGTGCCGACGGTCACCAGCGAGTCCACCTCGCTCCGAAGGGTCGAGAGAGCCTCCTCCGTCGTGGCGGTCACGAGCGGTGCGTCCGCCGGCGCGACCGCCCCCTTCTCGACGGCGATGTCCGCGATTGTGTCGCCGAGGACGTCCGTGTGTTCGAGGCTCACGTTCGTCACCGCCGCCGCGACGGGGTCGACCACGCTCGTCGCGTCGAGACGGCCGCCCATCCCCACTTCCAACACGGCGACGTCCACCTCGGCCTCGCCGAACCGCCAGAGCGCCATCGCCGTCACTGCCTCGAAGGACGTGACCGGGTCGCCCGCCGCCGCGCGGTCGACGAGGTAGGGTTTCGCCGCCTCCACGAACTCCGTCACCGCCCGCTTCGGTATCTTCCGCCCGTCGACGCGGATTCGCTCGCGGGGGTCCTCGAAATGTGGCGAGGTGTAGAGTCCCACGGTGTAGCCCGCCTCCCGCAACACCGACTCCACCATCCGCGCCGTACTCCCCTTGCCGTTCGACCCCGCGACCTGTACGCAGGCGAGTCCCGCGTGCGGGTCGTCGAGGTGGGCGAGCAACGACCGGACCGACTCCGTACCCGGATTCACCGCGAACCGACGGAGGTCGAAGAGAAAGTCCGCCGCCCTGTGATACTCCATGTCTCACGATTCGGAGTGGGGACCATTTTACTCCGTCGGGTCTTGGCGACTCTCGCCGCCCCGGCGCTCCGCTCACCCGACGGTGAGCACCTCGTGGGCGCCTTCGACCAGTTCGAGGAGGTCCGCCATCGTCGCCCGCGGCCGCAGGTCGTCTGCCGCTAGATTCCGGGAGTCCAGACACGTCCCGCAGGCCAGCAGTTCGCCGCCGTCGCGGACGAACTTCCGCATCAGCCCCGGCGGATTGAATTTCTCGGTCTCTACGTCCGGCGCCTCGACGCCCTCGCCCAGCAGAAACACCTCGACGGCGTGGTCCGCATCGAGCGCCGTATTCCCCAGTCTGAAGGCGTTCCAGATGCGCTCTGCTTCGTTGGTCTCGACCACCAATCCGAGATGCATAGCCCTCCGTTCGGCGCGCACCGTGTTAACGACTCGCTCCCTCCTCGCGGTACTGTTCAGATTAGAACAAGGGGACTGAGACCACCTCGAAAGCCCCGACTCGCTGGAGTTGGGGGTAGCGAGGCGGCAAAGCCGCCTCGGACACGCGCACGGCTTCGCCGTGCGCGAACCTCGTTGCGCGCGCTCGCTTCGCTCGCGTGCTTACGTCGGCCGCCTTCCTCCAGCAGAGAGGGAGCGAAGCTCCCTCATGCAACCGGGCGGCTTCGCCGCC
>JBDGTR010000003.1:0-20192 GCA_042216635.1 Haloplanus sp.
CCCTCACGTTCCGTCGAATCAACTACGCGAACGAGAGGCTACCGCGGCGTGGAGGTGGCAATCACGTCGGAATCGCCCGACAGTAGGGTGGTCGGAAACGACGGTGTTAAGTTGGTTACACCGATACTATCGCACGCGCCAAGGTGGCAGAGTTCGGCCAAACGCAGCGGCCTGCAGAGCCGCCCACCGCCGGTTCAAATCCGGCCCTTGGCTTTCGTCAGTTCTCGACGCAGGTCGGGTTACGCGCTCCGATTCGAGCGGCGTCGTTGACGACGCCCTCACTCGGGCGTCGTCTTGCTCCACTCGACGGGGGCGGGGTCGTAGCTGTCGCCGACGAAAAACTCCATCGCGCCCCGCCGACTGTCGACCGTGAGTTCGTCGGTTTCGACCATCTCGCCGTCGAGGCTGAACTGGACGGGCGGGCCTTCGTGTCTGACGTGGAGGTGTGACGTCTTGACTCGCGTGAGGTGGCTCGCCCGTCGACGGAGGAGTCTGTCGGCGGCCCCCCGGGAGAGGTAATCGAGCGCCGCCGCGTCCTCGACGATGACGACGTTTACCATCCCGTCTTCCATGTTGGCCTGTCGCATCCGTTCGCCCGGGAATCGCCGCCCGTTGCCCACCAGTAACATCAGCGCGCCACCGGTCCAGACCGGGTCGCGCTCCGGTCCGACCGACACCCACAGACGGAGCGCCTCGAAGTCCCGGGCGACCGAGAGGGTGGTGAGGACGTACGCGAGTGCGCCGAGTCGCCGTTTGAGCGGCCGGGAGGTCTTCGCGCTCGCCTCGGCGGTCAGTCCGCCGACACAGGAGTTCAGGAACGGCCGGCCGTTCGCCACGCCGAGGTCGAGGCGGCGACACTCGCCGCCCTGGATGACCTCGAAAGCGTGGTCGATGCCGCGAATGCCGACGTTGTCGGCGAAGTCGTTGCCCGTCCCGGCGGGGAGGACGCCCAGTGACACCTCGTCGAGCGCACCGGCCTCGACCACGCCCTTGACGGTCTTGTTCAGCGTCCCGTCGCCGCCGCAGGCGACGACGGTGTCGGCCCGCGTGGCCGCGTCCGCCGCGAGTTCGACCGTGTGGTCGCCGCCCTCGCTGTCGAGGACCTCCCAGCCCCGGTCGAGGGCGAGGGTTCGGGCTCGTTTCGTCCGCTTCCCGTCGCCGCTGTTGGGGTTCCGCACGACGATTCGGGTGGGCGTGCCCATCACCTCTCTCGAAGAAGAGCGACGGGGAAATAGCTACCGAGGACTCGATTCGGCGTCGGGGACCGGCTTTTAACCCCGCGGCTCACGCATCGGGCGTATGTTCGACTACGACCTCCACACGCACAGCCGATTTTTCCACCGCGCACCCGAGGTCGCGTCGGACTACGACCCCTACGCGGTCCGCGCGACGCTCCGGGTCGCCCGCGCTCGCGGACTCGATGGGGTCGCCGTCACCAATCACGACTTCCTTCGCCCGGAGACGCTGGTGAGCGACGCCTGTCTCCCGGGCATCGAGATATCGACGACGGCGGGGCATCTGCTGGTCGTCGGTCCCGACCCTCCGACGCGGACCGCACCGGGGGAACTGACGCCGACGGCGGCGGTCGAACTGGCCCACGACCGTGGCTGTGCGGCGATACTCGCCCACCCCTTCCGTAACAGTACGCTCCGACGGAGCGACGCCGCCTTCGACGCGGTCGAGGTGAACGGCAAACACCCGGAGCATCGGCGTCGCGTCGAAGCCCTCGCCGAGCGACGGGGGCTTCCACTCGTCGGCGGGAGCGACGCCCACTTCCCCTTCGAGGTGGGTCGCGTCTCGACGCAGTTCGATGTCGACCGGGTGACGCCGGCGGCCGTCGTCGACGCGATTCGGACGGGACGCGTCCGGCCGGTCGTCCGCCGCGGTCCCGTCATGCGAGCGCTCGGGTCGCTGTATACGCACGTCCACCGTCACAAGGGCCACCTCGGCGACGCGGGCGACGCGGGGAACGCGGGCGACGACGACCCGAGGTGAGCGGTCGACTCGACCGTTCGCTCGGCGGCGGTCCGTTCAGAGTCCGACGTTGAGGGCGTAGGGCCACGCCTCACTCGCAAAGACGAGGAAGGCCAGTGCGCCGCCGAGCAGTCCGACGTTCTTCAGGAAGTCGTTCATCTCGCTTTGGCGCTGGTCGTCGGGGGCGTTCCAGAAGTCGTGCATCGTGGGGGTTGCGACGACGAGGAAGACGGCGAGGGCGCCCGCCGCAAGCGTCGGGAACGCGCCGAGGACGATGCCGAGGCCGCCGAGGACGAGCAAGACCCCCGAGGCGGGGACGGCGAGCGACGCCAACGGAATCCCCTTGGCTTCGGCGTAGCCCACCATCGCGTCGGGATTTTGAAAGTGGTTGACGCCCGTGACGGCGAGGACGGCGCCGAACGCGAGGCGCGCGAGGAGGAACGCGACGCCCGCACCAGCCGTCTCGAAGGCCATCAGGCGCCCCCCGTCGCGGCGGTGGTCGTCGACGATGCGTCGGTGTCGGTGTGTCGTCTCATCACGTCGTCGGTACGCCCCGCGCGTACATATGTGTTTTCTGACATCAGTGTCACCGGGTGGCGTCGGTGCCAGTGGGGGACGCCGGGGTGACCGGTAACACGATGCCATCTGGTTCGTATCGACACCGGTATACGGCTCAGCGACGTTGGGCGTCTATGGCCACCCACGCCCACGCCGACGAGGACGACGCGTACGATTCGGAGACGTGCAACGTCGTCGAGTCGTTCCAGCAAATCGGGTCGCAGTGGCGGTTGGCGGTCCTCCACGACCTCTCCGACGAGGAAAAGCGGTTCAACGAACTCAAACGCTCGACGGGCGCGAGTTCGCGCACGCTCTCGCGCGTCCTCGACGACCTCCAGGAGATGGGGTTCGTCTCCCGGCGCCTCGAAGAGGACGCGCCCGTGGCGACGTACTACTCGCTGACCGAGAAGGGTCGGTCGCTCTGTCCGGTGTTCGACGTCATCGGCGAGTGGGCCGAGGAGTGGTTGGGCGAGTAATCACCGCCGAACCCACGCGAGGACTGGTCCGGCGGCGACGAGACAGAGACCGACGACGACCAGGAGCGCCCAGACGCCGTCGAGCGAGAGCGCCGATTGCGCGGCGGTGTGTGTCGACCCGCCGGTCGAGGGGTCGGTGAGCAAGAGGAGCGCCTTGTCCTGTGGGAGGACGGCGGGGTAACTCCGCTCCGGCGAGACGTCGAAAAACCGGATGACGTGGGGCGAGGCGCCGGGCGGCGTCGACAGCGACCGGCCGTAACTCGCCACGACGGCGACGACGACGCCGAGGAGACTCACGTCGAGACCGGAGGGCCGGGCGTCGCCGCGAAGGCGGGTGCGCATGGGTAGTGGTATGTGACCGGGGCAGATAGTCGCCCCGGCCTCGCGCCGCCGAGTCGACATACTTAGCGGCCGTCGTCCCCACGACACGCCCATGACGCACCTCCTCGTCCGCGCCGCGCGGGGCGAACGCACGGAGCGACCCCCGGTCTGGCTGATGCGACAGGCCGGTCGCCACATCCCCGAGTACCGCGAGATTCGCGCCGACTACGGTTTCCGCGAGGCCATCGAGACGCCCGCAGTGGCCGAACGCATCACCCTCCTCCCGTGGGAGTATTACGAACCCGACGGCGTGGTAATGTTCTCGGACATCCTGACGGTGCTCGAACCCCTCGGTTTCGACTACCACGTCGAGAGCGGCGTCGGACCGGTCGTGGAGAACCCCGTCGACGGTCCCGAGGACGCCGAACGACCGCGCGGCGACGTGGCGACGGACCTCTCGTTCGTCGGCGAGTTGCTCGACCGCCTCGTCGCGTCCGTCGGCGACGAGACGGCCGTCATCGGCTTCGCCGGCGGGCCGTTCACCCTCGCTTCCTACGCCGTCGCCGGCGGGAGTTCGCGCCGACACGCCCCGATTCGGCGCTTTCGCGCGCGCCACCCCGAGGCCTTTCGGACGCTCCTCTCGGCCTTCGCGGACGTGGTGCGGGAGTACCTGGAGTATCAGGCCGCCCACGGCGCCGACGTGGTCCAACTGTTCGACACCTACGCGGGCGTGCTCTCGCCCGCCGACTACCGCGAGTTCGTCCTTCCGCTCCACCGCGAGATTCTCTCCGACCTGTCGGTTCCCTCCATCGTCTTCGTGCGCAACGTGAGCGGCCACCTCGACTTCCTCGCCGACTCGGGCGCGGACGTGGCCGGTCTCGACTGGACCGTCGACGTGGCCGACGCGCGGGCGGAACTCGGCGAGATGCCGGTGCAGGGCAACCTCGACCCGCAGTATCTCTTCGGGTCGCCCGAGTTCGTCCGCGAACGGACCGCGCAGGTAATCGACGCCGCCGGCCCGCGCGGACACATCCTCAACCTCGGTCACGGCGTCGACCGCGACACCCCCGTCGAGTCCGTGCGCGCGTTCGTGGAGACGGCGAAGGGAATCGAGCGCTAGGCCAACGCCTCGGCGAGTCGCTTCGCCTCTCGAATCCGCGAGGGGACGCCCATCCGCCCCGCGTAGTTCGTCGCCAGCGTGACGCCGTCGGGCAGGTCGACGTCCGCCATCGCCGTCCACGACCCGTCGTAGGCGGGCATGCCGCGGTGGTGGCGCGTGACGTTTATCACCTCGGCGTCGGCGCCCATCACCGCCTCGAACTCCTCGCGGGCGACCCGTCCGAGGACGCGGTCCGAGCGGTCGACAAGCCCCGGATTCTCCATCCCGCCGAGAAAGCAGGTGTAGACGCCGTCGCGGTCGAAGAGGCTGGCGTTCCACGTCACGCCCAGGGTGCGGAGGTCCTCGTCGTGGCGCACCTGATAGCCGTAGCCCGCCGGGTCGGCGTCGGAGACGAGGTGGACGTACGCGAGGGGGTTGTACGCGAGTCGGCGCAGGGCGCGCGCGCTCTCGGGTGCGACCTCCGAGAGCAGACCGGCGGCCACGTCCGCCCGCGGCGTCACGACGACGTGGTCGACGGCGACGCGGTCGGTCCCCGTCTCGAGGCGGTAGCCGTCGCCGTCGGCGACGATTCGCTCGACGGGCGTCTCAAGCGACACCCGGTCGCGGGTGCGGTCGTACAGCGCACGCGGGAGTTGGGCCATGCCGTCGGCGAAGGAGACGGGCGGCGGGCGCTCACCGCCCTCGCGGACGCGGTGGGCGACGGCACGGAGGAGGCTCCCCGACCGCTCCATCCGGCGGACGGTGGTGAGTGCGTACTCCCCGGGCATCTCCCCGGGGTCGGACCCGTAGATGCCGCCGAAGAGCGGTTCCACGAGGTTGCGGTACGCCTCGCGGCCGAACTTCCGGGTGAAATACTCCCCGGCCGTCTCGCCGTCGCGGAAGCCGTCGGTGAGCGGTTCGGCCAGCATCCGCGCTTTCCCCCGCCACGAGAGCAGGTCGGTCGTGAGAAACTGCGTCGGCGAGAAGGGGACTCGTCGCAGGCGGCCGTCCGCGTAGACGTACAGCGGGAGGTCCGAATCCGCCACCCGGAGGTCGTCGCGGAGGGCACACGCCTCGACTATCTCCTCGACGGCCGGCGTGAGGCGCGTGCGCTGGGGACCGTATTCGAGGACGCGCCCGTCGACCCGGTCCGACCGGATGACGCCGCCGGGTTCGGGCGCCGCCTCGAACGCCACCGAGTCGACGCCGCGTTCCCGGAGGTGGTGGCCGAGGGCCAACCCCGTGATGCCCGCGCCGACGATGCCGACGGCGTGGCTCATCGCTTCGGGGCGTTCAGACACATCGTCCCGGGTTCGTCGCGGCACTCACACTGCCGAAGCCCGTAGTATTCGGGGTCGTAGCCCGCGACGAAGGGTTCTACGAGGTCCGCGAGCGCGCCGACGAACCGCTCGTCGTCGTAGGGGACGGGCACGCGGTAGAACTCCAGTCCCCGGCTTTCGGCTTCCTCGCGGAGTTCGACGTCGAGTTCCGACAGCGTCTCGCTCTGTTCGTGCATGAAACTCACCGGGTCGACGACGATTCGCTCGGCGTCGACGCTCTCGACGACGTCCTCGATTTCGGGTTCGGTCCACGGCACGTCGCGGTTCTCGTGGTTCTGGTAGCCGAGTTCGTACGTCTCGGCGCCGAGTGCCGTCGCCACCACGTCACAGAACTCCTCGACGTACTCCTCGTAGCGACTCCCCTCGTCGAGGTAGTGCTGGGGCGTCCCGTGGGCCGAGAAGACCAGTCGGGTGTCGGCGTCGAGCGTCAGGTCGTTCTCGTCGAGGAAGCTCCGGACGTTGTCGACGCGGACGCGGTTGTACGCGGGGTGTTTGTGCCACCCGGTGAGCGCCCGCGTCGGCACGTCCCACCCCACCTCGGCGAGTGCCTCGTCGAGTTCGTCCAGCGACTGGACGGTCGTCGAGGGACCACACAGCGGATAGACGGGCAGGCCGACGAGTCGGTCGACGCCGTCGTTCCGGGCCGCCTCGACGGCGTCGGTGATGAACGGGTCGGTGTACTGCATCCCGTGGTAGGTTTCGACGTCGTAGCCGCGTCGCCCGAGTTCGGCCGCGAGCATCTCCGCTTGCGTCCGGGCGTGGTCGGCCAGCGGCGACCCGCCGATCTCCTCGTACTCCTCGATGAGGCCCGGCGCGCGGCGTTCGGCCAACTCCCGCGACCGGGCGCGGGCGGCCTCCTCGGTGGTGTCGCCCTCGATGGACGCGTTGGCGAAGAAGATTCGTTCGAGGTAATCCACGACGGCCTCCCGCGTCGCTTCCGACGGCTCGCCGAAGTTGAGTAAGACGATGCCCGAGGTCATACACGGCGCCTAGGGATAGGCCGGTACAAAACCTGTCGGTTGCCCTCCGACGGTGGGTTTCGGCGGCGGATTTATACGCTCCGACGCGTCCCCCGTCCTCTACGCGTCGACCAGTCGGTAGACGGCTCCGGTCTCGCCGCTCACGCTCCCCCGGTCGCTCGTGAGGACGTAGAGTCGACCGTCCGGGTCGCGTCCGAACGCGAGGACGTACTGGCCGACGTCGCCCCGCATCGGCAGGGTCGACACCGGCCAGCGACCCTCGTCGGCGGGTTCGGCGAGGAAGAGACGACCCTCGGACTGCCAGTCGGCGAAGACGTATCGGTTCGTGAGCGCGCTCACCGGGCCGTCGTAGCGATACCCTCCGATGACGGCGACGCCCGTCGGGTCCGGCCCGCCGTGGGCGTACTCCACGATGGGGTCGTTGAGGTCCTCGCCCGAGAGCGTGTGACTCGGACACCCCGCCGGCGATTCGCTCGGCGAATCCGTGCTGAAACAGTGGGTGCCCTCGTGGACGTTCCAGCCGTAGTTACCCCCGCGTTCGACGACGTCCACCTCCTCGTAGCGGTTCTGGCCCACGTCGGCGACGTAGAGGGTGCCGTCGGTAAAGGAAAAGCGCCACGGGTTGCGAAAGCCCCACGCCCAGTGTTCGTCGAGACCGTCGTGGCCGACGAGGGGGTTGTCGTCGGGGATGCCGTACCCGTCCGGCCCGCCCGCGTCCACGTCGAGGCGGAGGACGCTCCCGAGGAGGTTCGATTCCACGTCCTGTCCGTTGCCGCCGCGATTTCGCTCGTACCAGTCCTCGACGTGGCCCCGGCCCACGTCGTTGGCGCCGCCGCCGTCGCCGACGCCGACGTAGAGGTAGCCGTCCGGCCCGAACGCGAGCGACCCGGCGTTGTGGTTGGACTGTGGCTCCGGGATTTCGAGGAGCACCCGTTCGCTGTCGGGGTCGGCGCTCCCCGTCGGGTCGGACGCGAACTCCGAGAGGACGAACGTATGCGAGTAGCTATCGGGCGTCCCCGACCGTCGTGGTGCGCTGTAGCGCACGAACAGACGGCCGTTGTCCGCGAAGTTCGGGTGACAGGCCATCCCGAGCAGTCCCCGTTCGTCGTAGCCGCTCACGTCCACGACCCGCGACCCGAGGTCGAGGAAGGGGGCGTCCTGCAGGCCGTCCGGGCCGTGGACGTACACCTGTCCGGGCTGGTCCACGACGAACCGCCGGTCGACGCCCGCCGGCGCCTCGAAGCCGAGCGGCGAGGTGAACCCCGCCGCGACGCGCTGGGTGCCGACGGCGTCCGGGCGGCCGGCCGTCGCCGTGTCCGTCGCCGTGGCGCCGTCGCCGGTCGTCGACCGAGACGTCGCCGTCGGGGTGTCGGTTCCGGTCGACCCCGTGCGGCCGCCGCCACACCCGGCGAGGCCGGCCACGAGGAGACCGCTCGCTCGAAGCAGGTCGCGCCGGGTTCGCGGTTCGGTCATGCGGCCACGTACGGCCAGCGTCGCATAGAGGGTTGGGGTGGTTTCGGTGGTAGTGGCCGTTTAACGACACGTTATCCCCCGACCGCACCGTCGGTAGTCACGTCGTTCTCACCCGTACGGACGGCCGGAACTCTCGGTATGCACCCGATACCTAAAGGTGGACGTGACGTACGGGGTTCTATGCGACCGAACTCAGACGCGTCGCTCGGGGGAGCAGAGAGGGGGGACCGGCCGCAGGCGGCGACCGCCATCGCAGAGCATCTCGAAGCCGCACTCGACGACGCCGAGACGCACGAATCGCGGTTCCACATCCGGCAGGCGCTCCAGTTCGTCGAGGCACTCCCCGAGTGACTCCGAGGCACAGTTAGAAATCATTATACGCAGGGTGGCCTAGCCCCCACGTATGCAACGACGCGCTGCGGCCATCTACGTCGCGTTCTTCATCGTGCTCGGCGCGGCGTCGTACTCGCTGATAGCCACGGCCAGCGCTCCGGGGATTAGCTTCCAGAACCCCGAACATCGGGTGACACAGGGCGACCAGTTCTCCGTCGACGGTCGGCAGTATACGGTCTCGAAGCTCACGGCCGAGATGCAAGGCGGCGGCCACGGGAGTTCCGCGCGCCTGAGCCGGTCCGGTCAACTCACGTGGACCAACGAGTCCGCGCGCTACACCGAGACGTGGGACAACAACTCCACCGTCACCTACGACGGCACGCAGTATCAGGTCCTCGTGGCGAGCGGCGAGGACCCCTCCACGTTCGAACTCCAGGAGACCATCAACCGGACGGCCATCCTGCAAAACGACTCCAGCGTGGCCAACCAGACGGTCACCGTCGACGGCACGGAGTACGTCGTTCGCGGGCAGGGCGACCAGCGCGAACTCGTCCCCGCGTCGGAGTACTTCCCCACGCCGGCGTCCACGCAGTACGAGGAGGGCCAGCAGATTCAGTACAACGGCAACGACACGACCGTCGACACCGTCGCCAGTGACGGCGTCACCCTCGCGTGGAACGCACCGAAGGACAACACGGTCGAAGTCTCCGACCAGTCGAACGTCACGCTGGACGGCGGCACCTACCTCGCGTACTTCGAGGACAACTCGACGCTCGTGCTCACGAAGAACTTCCAGAGCTACGACCGTCAGAGCCAGCGCATCGAGGAGTACCACAAACACGTCACCGGTCTCTGGGGCGTCTCCATCGTGAGTTTCGCCGTCGCCGCGCTGTTGGTCGGGATGGCTTACCTGCCCTCGCGGTACTGACCGGCACCGGCGCGCGACTTTTCTCCCCGGCGTCCGTCTCTCGACTCATGTCCCGGACCATCGAGTGGGACGACGACCGCGACTGCGTCGCCATGGTCGACCAGACCGCCCTCCCCCGCGAGCGCCGGACCTACCGCGCGGAGACGGTGGCCGACCTCGTAGACGCCATCCGGCGTCTCCGCGTCCGTGGCGCGCCCGCCCTCGGCGCCGCCGGCGCCTTCGGCGTCGCACTCGCGGCCCGCACCGCCGACGCGACGGACGTCGCGGGCCTGCGCGAGACCGTCGCCCGCGACGCCGACCGCCTCGCCACCGCCCGCCCGACGGCCGTCAACCTCGAACGCGAGGTCGACCGCGCCCGCGAGGTGGCTCTCGACGCCGATTCGGTCGCCGCCCTGCGCGCGGACACCCTCGACCACGCCCGCGCGGTGGCCGACGCCGACGTCGAGCGCAACCGCCGCATCGGCGCCCACGGCGCCGCACTCCTCGACGACGGCGCGACGGTCATGACCCACTGCAACGCCGGCGCCCTCGCCACCGTCGACTGGGGGACGGCCCTCGGCGTCGTCTACTCGGCGCAGGAGGCTGGCAAGGCCGTCGACGTCCTCGCCCCGGAGACCCGGCCGCTGAATCAGGGGTCGCGTCTCACCACCGTCGAACTCCGGGAGCGCGGCGTGGACGTGACGCTGATTCCCGACAACGCCAGTGGCCTGTGTTTCGCCGAGGGGCGCGTCGACGCCGTCGTCGTCGGCGCCGACCGAATCGTCCTCGGAGGCGGGCCGGACGGCGACGGCGTCGTATTCAACAAGGTGGGCACCTACCACCACGCCGTCCTCGCGGACCGCCACGACGTGCCCTTCGTCGTCGCCGCCCCGACTGCGACGATCGATTTCGACCACACCGCCGACGAGGTGGAAATCGAGGAGCGCGACCCCTCGGAACTCCGGGAGATATACGGCACGGCCAACGCGCCGGCGGACGTGCCCGTCTACAACCCCGCCTTCGACCGGACGCCGACGTCGCTGGTCGACGCGGTCGTGACCGAACGCGGCGTCTTCACCTCGCCACTCGACGCCGACCGACTTCGCGGCGACGCCGAATCCGTGGTCTGACCCGCCAGAACCGCTTCGCTCGTGCTCGACTGCCGACGATGGGGCTCTGGTTCGACCCGACGGAGGCCGTCGCAAGTGGGGCGGGAGCGAGGAGTCGCCGGACGAGACGAATCCCGTGGCCGACGCCAGCGACCGCTTTCCCACCGCGACGAACGCGAGTGGAGCAGTCTCTGGCGTGCGGTGGGTCTCCGCCTCGCGGAACTCGAACTCGTGCGGAACCCGCTGTTCGCCCGCTACGTCCTCCAAGAACGCGAGCGATGGGACGATTCGGGGGACGCTCCGGTGGAAGCCGACGGCGTTCGGCGACGCGCCGCTGAAATCAGCTTCCCCGAACCGGAATCTTCGCCAGTCGGACGCGCTCGTTCCGGCGCTCGACGTCGCCGTCGCCGTAGACCAGCGACGTCACGTCGACGGCGGCGGGCGTCGACCCCGCCGGAATGTCCCACTCGCCGGTGACGGTCTTCGTCTCGCCGGGCGCGAGGCGGCCGGTGGTCGTCCCTCCGTCGACGCGCCGGCCCTCGTGGGTGTGGACCGCGCCCAACTCGACCTCGTAGCCGGCGTCGCCGGTGTTCTCGACTTCGACCGTCAGCGAGAGCTTCCACCGGCCGCTCGTCTGCCGCAGGACGGCCGAGACGAGCGTCTCGTGCCGGTCGGTCGACGGCAGGAGGTCCTCGCCGACGGCGACGCCCGTCTCGGTGGGCGTCGCGGTCGTTCCGCCCTCGTCGTCGCCGCCGACTTTCTGCCCGACGAGTCCGAGGAAGGTCAGCCCCTCGACGAGGATGGGGATGCCGACGCCGAGTCCGACGAGCAACCGAATCAGCGTGCGACGGGAGACGGGACCGCCGTCGTCCGGGGCGGCGCCGCCGTCGGTGTCGATGCGAGCGTCGCCGTCGGTGGCGGTGGTGGCGTCCGCGTCGGTGTCGGTGTCTCGGGTCACGATAGAGGTGAAATACGACGGAGGGGGTTCAGACCGGCACGGGCGGGCTTCCGGGCACGAGGAGACCGTTGCTGACCATCGACCACAGCGGCAGGCCGTACGCGAGGACGACCAACACGAGGGCGATGGCCGTCCACAGTTTCATGTTGTCGAGGATGCGCGGGCTGTGTTCCGGGCCGGAGAGCGGCGTTGGGATGTGGCCGTTGACGCGGATGGGTTCGGTCCCGTCGCTGGTCAGCCACGTCCCGAAGATGACGACGAGGAACAACACCAGCGAGGTGAACAGCAGGACGCCCCCGAGGGCTATCTGGAGGCGCATCTCGCCGATGGTGCCGACGACGCCCTGGAAGGAGACGTTCTGGTACTGCGGTTCGGCGGTCCGTCGGGGGACGCCCGCCAGTCCCGCGCGGTGCATCGCGTTCGACATCAGCGTCATGCCGACGAACCAGACGTACGGCTGGACGACGGCGAGCGAGCGGAACTTCAGGCGCTTGCCGGTTATCTGCGGGAACAGCCAGTAGCCGAAGGACATCGCCGTCAGCGCGACGGCCGTCCCGACGGTGAGGTGGAAGTGGCCGGGCACCCACAGCGTGTTGTGTATCATGTAGTTGATGTTCATCCCGGCGTTTATCATCCCGGAGAAGCCGCCGGCGGCGAACATCAGTCCCGCGAGCGCACACCCGGCGAAGGCGGGTTCGTCCCACGGGAGGCTCCGAAGCCAGCCGAGACGGCCCTCGCCGCCGCGCTGACGCGCCCCGTGTTCGATGCTCGCCACCACCGTGAAGGCGGTGAGCAGACTCGGGAGGAGTAAGAACATCGTGTTCGTCATGGCGATGAACTTATAGCCACGCGGGATGCCGGGGTCGACGTACTGGTGGTGGAAGCCCACCGGCGTCGACAGCAGGAGAAAGAGGATGAACACGACGCGCGCGAGGGGGTCGCTGAACAGCCGTCCGCCGGCGAGTTTCGGGAGGACGGTGTACCAGATGAAGTACGCCGGGAGGAGCCAGAAGTAGACGACCGGGTGGCCGAAGTACCAGAACAGCGTCCGCGTCAGGAGCGGGTCGACTTCGGGGATGAGTCCGAGCGACCACGGCAGGAGGAAAAACAGCACCTCGACGGCGACGCCGGCGCTGGAGATGTACCACATGAGCATCGTCGTCAGCACCATGAACGTCTGGAGCGGGATGCGCTCGTCGGGGTTGTCGCCCCGCCAGCGCCAGTAGGTGCGGAACCAGTCGAAGCCCGCGAGCCACGACCCGACGATGAACAGCACCAGCCCGACGTAAAACAGCGGGTGGGCCTTCAGCGGCGCGTAGAAGGTGTAGAGAACGTCCGCCTTGAACGGAATCGACGGGACGAACCCGCCGAGGATGGTCACCGCCGCCAGCACCGCCCCGAGGAGCATCAGCCCGAACCACGTCTTGGTGAACGTCGGGTTCGGGAGCGGTCGGTCGAGGCTCCGCGTCACCCCCCACGTGAAGACGCCACAGAGGGCGAACGTCGTGAACACGAGCGCCAGTAACACCCCGTGTCCGGTGAGGACGGTGTAGTACTGGGCCGAACTCACGACGCCACGGAAGTAGTCGGTGCGGTGCAGTGCCTGAACGAGGCCGAACAGGCCGCCGACGCCGAGGGCCGCGAAGGCCACGGCCAGACACCAGCGGACGATTCGTGCGTCTTCCGGGTATTCGTCGACGTACGCCATCTCAGTTGTCCTCCATGCTGAACTCCGATTGACTCACGACGACGAGCCGACCCTCCATGGTGTGGTGGCCCGAGCCGCAGTACTCGTTACAGACGATGCCGTACTGTGCGGGGTGGTCGAACCGGACCGTAATCTCGGTGACCTGCCCCGGAATCACCATGGTGTTGACGTTCGTGCCCGCGATTTCGAAGCCGTGGATGACGTCCGCGCTGGTGATGTGGAAGGTCACCTCGGCGTTGGCCGGCACCCTGATGGGACTGCTCGTCCCGGGCTGGTAGAAGAACTGCCGGGCGACGACGTACACCGCGTACTCGTTCGCTCCGGTCTGTCTGACCCCCGGGTTCGAGAACTGCGTGTTCTCGAGGTGGTTCGGGTCGACGGTGCCGCCCGAGTCGTCGACCATCTTCACGCCCTGTCCGACCGCACCGTAGGTGACCGTGGCGATGAAGCCGACGATCATCAACAGTGCGACGGCCGCCCAAATCTTCTCGTATCGGTGAATTTCCATCTCTCGTGCCTCCCGTTATCCGACCACCGTCGGTCCGCCGCCGAGGAACTCGACGAAGTACATGAACACCCACATCAGCGCGAGGATGGCGACGTAGATGGCCACGAGCGTCGCCGTCCCGTAGGGGTCGAACTCGTCGTGTGCTATCTCGCGGACCGTGCCCGCTTCGAAGACCGATTCCTCCGGTTCGACGTCCGCCGGTGCGGACGGCGTCGCCGCCTGCCCGCCGGTCGTGGTGAACTGGTCGTAGTTGACGAACACCCACGCCGTCAGACCGAACAGGAGCGCCAGTCCGACGGCGACGGCGCCGCCGACGAGTTCGAACGCGAGCGACATCCCCGGCGAGGCGCCGCCTTCGGCCGCGCCACCACCGCCGGTGCCGCCGCTTTCGCCACCACCGCCGGTGCCGCTCCCACCGCCACCACCACCGCCGGCCGTCCCACCGCTTCCGCCGACGACGACGGCCCCTTTCATCCCGAGGGCGCGGTGTGGCTGGCAGTAGTACTTGTAGATGCCTTCGGTCTCGAAGGTGTGGTCGAACGAGAAGCCCTGCGTCTCGATGCCCTCGTGGCCCTGCCAGTCGGCGCCCGAGGGTTTGTCCTCTACGAGGACGTTGTGGGTGTCGGAGACCCACTCGAAGGTGACCGTCGTCCCGGGGTCGACGCGCATCGCCGGGGGCGAGAAGGCGTACGGACCGCCGTTGCCCTCCGCGCCCACCTCGACGGTCACCGAATCCTGTCCCGTCCGGTCGACGGTGCCGTCGAAGTTCTTCGTCTCCCCGCCGGTACCGCTCCCGAACCACCCGCCGTAGTCGACGCCGCCCTGTGCGGCGACCGGTCGGGTGCCGACGCCGACGCCGACGGCGGCCGCCGTCGCCGCCGTGCGAAGCGCCGTCCGCCTCGTCACCGCAGTGCTGTCTTTCTCCATGGTCACGCCCTCCAGTGTGCCGTCCGTTGCCCGCCGTCGGGCGACCGCCCGCCCACCGGCGTCGGTGGGTGGGTCCGTCGCCACCACGACCGGTCGCGTGGCGTCTCGCCGTCGCTGTGCCTCTCCATACCCGAGGCGAGGGGATAGTGACCCTATAATAAAGGGGGCAATTTTCGGGCGGTTGGAATTGCGCCACCAGTTATTACTCGCCCGGCAGTAGCGTCGGCTATGGTATCCCTTCGACTGGTTCCGTTGGTGGGACTCGTGGCGTTGCTCCCGGTCGCGCTGTACGCACTCCGCGTCCAGCCCGTCGTGGCCGTCGCACTCGTCAACGTCGTCCTCATCGTCGCCAGCGTCTACCTCATGTTCCTCCCGAGCGAGGCGACGGCGACCGACGCGGCGACCACGTAGGCCGATGGCGGCCGCTCTCGGCGCGTGGCTCTCGACCGGCGGCGCAGTCGACGCCGTGCCGACCGACGTGGGTCTGCTCGCCTTCTTCGCCGTCGGTCTCCTCGGCGGCGCCCACTGTCTCGGCATGTGTGGCCCGCTGGTGACGATGTACGCCGACCGCCTCGGGTCCGAACGGGACCGGGTCCGACCGGTCGACGTCCGCCAGCACCTGCTGTTCAACGCCGGGCGCACGCTGAGTTACGCCACAATCGGCGCGCTGATGGGTGCGCTCGGGGCACTCGTCTTCGACGCCGCCTCGGTGGTCGCGCTTGCGACCGGCGTCCGGGCCGTCGCGGGCGTCGCCGCCGGCGTCGTCATCGTGACGACGGGCGCGGGCTATCTCCTCCGGGGGTCCGTCTCCGGACGGGCCGTCCCCGTCGTCGGCGACTGGTTCGCACGCGCCTACGGCGCCGTCGCCGGCCACGTCGACGCGTGGGTGGGCGGCCCGCGCATCGTCGCCCTCGGCGCGCTTCACGGCGTTCTCCCCTGTCCGCTCCTCTATCCCGCCTTCATCTACGCCTTCGCCGTCGGGTCGCCCGCCCGGGGCGCCCTCTCGCTGGCCGTCCTCGGTCTCGGGACCGTCCCCACTCTGTTCGCGTACGGGACCGTCTTCCAGTCGCTCGGGTCGCGGACGACTCGCGTCCGCCTCCACCGCGCCCTCGGCGTCGCCTTCGTCGTCCTCGGCACTCTTCCCCTCCTTCACGGCCTGCGTCTGGCCGGTCTCGCCGTCCCGCACCTGCCGATACCCATCTACCAGCCGCTCGGCTGAGTCCTCCACGCACGAACGCTCACGCACCCACGCCAAACGCTCACGCACCCACGCCAAACGCTCACGCACCCACGCCATGCCACCCTCGACCGACGCCTCGTGTACGCTCTGTGACCTGCCGACGCCGGACCCGCCGGTCACCGACGAGGAGGTCGACGGGACCTTCTGTTGTCGGGGCTGTCTGGAGGTGGCACGCACCGTCGACGACGCGGCGGCGGCCGACGCCGACCGGGTGCGGGCGGACCTGCGCGGCGAGGACGACGCCGACGACGCCGACGCGGTCGACGGGACCGAGACGGCCTTCGTCGCCGTCGACGGCATGCACTGTGCCACCTGCGAGGCGTTCCTCGAAGGCCGGGCGACCGACCGCGCGGGCGTCCTCGCGGCCGAGGCGTCCTACCCGTCGAATCTGGTGAAACTCGTCTACGACCCCGACCGACTCGCCGAGGACGACCTGCCGGGTCTCCTCGACGGCGCGGGCTACCGTGCGCGCGAACGCGACGCCGACGGCGAGGACGACGCCACGGAGACGGTCGGACGCCTCCTCGTCGGCGGCTTCTTCGGCATGATGACGATGGTGTGGTACGTCCTCTTTCTCTACCCCGCGTACTTCGGCGTCGACCCGGGCCTCCGGTTGCTCGACGTGGACGGGTCGGCGGGGGCGTACCTCCTCTGGAACGTCTGGCTGATGACGACCGTCGTCCTCGGGTACACCGGCTACCCCGTCCTGCGCGGGGCGTACGTCAGCCTGCGCGCCCGCCGGCCCAACATGGACCTCCTGGTCGCCCTCGCGGCGTCGACGGCCTACGTCTACAGCACCGCGACGCTCCTCCTCGGCGGGACGGAGGTCTACTTCGACATCACAACCGTCGTCGTCCTCGTCGTCACCCTCGGGGGCTACTACGAGACGCGCGTCAAGGCGCGCGCGGCCGGGCGCCTGACCGAACTCACGGAACACCGGGTGGACGAGGCGCGCCGGCGGACGGCCGACGGCACCGAAACCGTCGCCGTCGACGCCGTCGACCCGGGCGACGAACTCGTCGTGCGCGCGGGCGACCGCGTCCCGGTCGACGGGACGATAGTCGAGGGGACCGCCGCCGTCGACGAGTCGCTGGTCACCGGCGAGTCGGTGCCCGTCCGCCGGAGCGTCGGCGACGACGTCGTCGGCGGCGGCCTCGTCACCGAGGGCGGGGTGGTCGTCGCCGCCGCCGCCGACGCCACCAGCACGCTCGACCGCCTCGTCGACCACCTCTGGTCCGTCCAGAGTTCGCGCCCCGGCGTCCAGCGACTCGCCGACCGCCTCGCGGCCGTCTTCGTCCCCGTCGTCCTCGTCCTCGCCGTCCTCGCGGCCGGCGCGGGTCTGCTGACCGGCGCCGCGCCGACCGACGCCCTCCTGACCGGTCTGGCCGTCCTCGTGGTCTCCTGTCCCTGCGCGCTGGGGCTTGCGACCCCGCTCGCCGTCGCCTCGGGCGTCGGCGAAGCCCTCGACGCCGGCGTCGTCGTCACCGACGGCTCGGTCTTCGAGCGCGCCACCGAGGCGGACGTGGTGGCCTTCGACAAGACCGGGACGCTCACCACCGGCCGCATGCGCCTGCTCGACGCCGTCGGCGAGGACGACGCCCTCGCGCGGGCGGCGGCCGTGGAGTCCTTCTCGACGCACCCCGTCGCGTCGGCGGTCACCGACGCACTCGACCCCGCCGACGCCGCCGTCGACGACTTCGAACGCCACCCCGGCCGGGGCGTGAGCGCCACCGTCGACGGCGACCGGGTGGTCGTCGGGCGGGCCGACCTCTTCGGTCTCGGTGCGGACGGCGAGTCGGCGACCGACGCCGACGGACCGCACTCCGACGCGTGGACCGTCCCCGCCGACCTGCGAGACCGCTACGATGCGGCGGTCGAGTCGGGCCACCTCGCGGCCTACGTCGGGTGGGACGACCGGGTGCGCGGCGTCGTCGTCGCCGGCGACGAACCCCGCCCGGAGTGGGAGGCGGTCGTCTCGACGCTCGCCGACGAGGTGGGGCGGGTGGTCGTCCTCACGGGCGACGGCGAGGCGGCGGCCGCGCGCTTCCGGGACCACCCCGCAATCGACGAGGTGTTCGCGGGCGTCCCGCCGGAGGCGAAAGCCGAGGTGGTCGACCGCCTGCGCGCCGAGGGGACGACCGTGATGGTCGGCGACGGGAGCAACGACGCGCCGGCACTGGCGGCCGCCGACCTCGGCATCTCGATGGAGAGCGGCACCCGCCTCGCCGCCGACGCCGCCGACGCCGTCGTCACCACCGACGACCTCTCGACCGTGCCGCTGGTGTTCGACCTGACGGCGGCGACCAGGCGTCGAATCCGCGAGAATCTCGGGTGGGCGTTCGTCTACAACGCCATCGCCGTCCCCGTGGCCGCCCTCGGCCTGCTCAACCCCCTGCTCGCGGCGGTGGCGATGGCGACCAGCAGTCTGCTCGTCGTCGCCAACTCCGCGCGGGCGCTCTGCCCAGACGCCGACGAGGGCGGCACCGACGCCCGTCCCCGCGAGGACGCCGCCGCTCCGTCGGGTGACGGCGCCGACGCCCCTCCCGACGAGGGCACCGACGCCGACGCGCGCCCGACGCCGACGACGAACGCCTGAGGCGAGACTCAAACGCGGACTTGCGCCTTCCCCGGGCTTTTCTCCCACGGGACCGAACCGTCGTTCGTGTCCCCCTTCGCCTCCACTCGCGTTCGCGCGCTCCCGGTCGCCCCTCGCCTCGCCGCCGTCGCCCCGCGCCTCGTCGCTCTCGTCCGTGCGGTGTCCTTCTGGTGTGCCGTCGCCCTGCCGTTCTCGGTGGTGGCGCTTGCGGCGACGGGCGGGGCGCGCCCGTCGGCCGTCGCCGGTCTCCTCGCCGCTAACGCCGTCGCCCTCGTCGTCGGCCACGGCCACCGCGCCGACGACGTTCCCCGTCCCGCCGACGAGTAGCCTCGCCGTCACCGGGCTTTTGCCGCCCGCGACCGAAGGGGCGTCCATGGTCGACCTCACGACGGCCGTCGAGGGACGCCTCCACGACGAGACGCAGGTCCACGCCGACGGCGTGGCCGTCGACCTCACGGTCGGCGACGTGTACGTCGTCGACGGCTCCGGTCGCGTCGACTTCGGTGGCGACGAACTCGACCCGGCGACGACCCGCCCCCACGAGACGCGCCGCCGGTCGCCCGAGGACGACTACGCGTGGTGGCACCTCGACGGCGGAACGTACCTCCTCGAATACAACGAGTCGCTCCGGGCCGACGACCCGGCCCTCCTCCAGACGCGACGGGCCGTCCTCGAACGCGGCGCGAGCCATCCGACCCGCGTCGTCACCGACCTCCCCCGGATGCCGCTGACGGTGGGCGAGGGGGGTCTCCGACTCAAGGAGAACGCGCGGGTGTCGACCCTCCGAGAGATTCCGTGACCCGTTGCCGAAGATTTCACGCGTAGCGCCACTCCGACGCCGGCGGTCACCCGGGCGCGCGGAACGCCTTGAGGCGAAAGCCCGTCACCACGGGTTCGAGGGCCGCCGGGTCGCCCGTCCACGTCACGAGCAGTTCGGTCAGACGGTACGCGCCGATGGGGACCGTCCGCGTCGAGAGGGTCGCGCGCCACCCCTCGCCCGCTACTTCGCTGTCGGCGACGCGTTCGCCGCCGAGGTTTTCGAGGTAGCCGACGGCCGCGTCGAGACTCGTGCCCCGAAAGCCCCGCGTGATGCGGATTTCGTCGCCGACCACCGTCCGGGCTATCGGCGGAATCGCGTCGAGGGCGGCGCGTCGCCGTTCGCGGTACGTCGGAGTGTCGGTTGCACTGGACATACGAGTGATACGTCGTCCACGAGCAAATATTGGCCGCCGGTTCTCGGCGCGTGACTCCCAGCGTCGCCGTCGTCACACCGTCAGTTCGGCGCCGAGTTCGGGTGCCGACGCGTCGAACCCCTCCGCGCCGAGTTCGTCGGCGAAGGCCACACAGCGGTCGCCGTGGTTCACGAGGATTCGGTCGTCCCGGTACGAGTCGAGCAGGTCGAGTAGCCCGTCGCGGTCGGCGTGGGCCGAGAAGTCGTAGGACTCCACCTGCGCGCTGACGGGCACGACGCGGCCGTCTATCTCCGCCCGCCCGCGGTCGAGCAACTCCCGGCCGGGCGTCCCCTCGACCTGATAGCCCGTGAGGGCGATTTTGTTCGTCGGGTGCGAGCGAATCGCGGGGACGTACGTCATGGCGGGACCGCCCGAGAGCATCCGTGATGTAATTCTGCTACCCACTTTCAGCACCCTCCAGTAGCTGGTGACACCTTTTTCGAGGATGAAGTT